>CAZYOC010000213.1:0-7862 GCA_964648415.1 uncultured bacterium
TACCGGCAGCTGTTCCTCTTCGCGAATCCTGAGCGCTTCATCGAGCTCGCCACGGGCAGAGAGAATATCGGCGATTTGTCCCTGCGTCACGGCACATTCTTTCTCATTTCCAGATTCCTCAAAAATTGGTAGAACTTCCATTTGTAAGAGATTGAGTGCCGTTTCCAACTCTCCTTGGAAATAGAGAATGAGAGCAATAAGACTCTTTGTCTCGGCAGCTTCATTCAGCCGACCTTGTTCGATGAAGACGGGAAGTACCTTTTCCTTGAGCATGACCATCGCTTTTTCGGGATCACCGCGATTAGTAACAATATATGCTTCAAGTAGCTTGGAGATAGCGTCGTTAACATCTGTATCCTTATCCTCAGCAAGCCGTGCCCGATATGAGTAGATAAGGTCCAGGGCCTCATCATAATGCGACAATTCAATTTTACGATACGCTTCCTTCAGCATGTCCGGCCATTTATCTGTGTGCATTGATATTGATAACTCAGTTTTTGAAGAACCTGCTTCAGTAGGAAAACCAAACTGTTTATTCTGTCCAGGTTCCAAGCGTTGTTCTATCCAGCAAGCCACATAATCACAAAAATCGGGTGCGATTTTCAGCCAGTGATGGCGTGATTGTGGATGGATAAACATGATCCAGAAGACGGGGAATTCGCGAACGAGTAAATCGCGTTGAACATTTATCTGTTGCAATATGCGAGACCGTTCAACATTACTTTCATACATCAAATCTTCAAATCCGGTAAGAATCAGCACAGTGTGATCATTCAGTTTTCTGTCGCAAAGTTTTTTCTGTAGCAACCACCACAGATTTAATCGGTATTCTGAATCTTTTGATTCCTTTCCTGCGGCTTCAGCTACGTTCACCTTTAATACTTCCGCATTCATTTCCGAAAAATCGGTTTCAAGCCATGCCAACACACGTTTTTGCTCACTTGGTTTTTGTGTCTCCACAATGCTCAATTTGAAACCATGACCAAGTGTTCGGCTCAGGAGACGTTTTAATCTCAGCCCTTCGGCTTCAGGAAAGGGCAAAACCCCGCCAGACGAATTTTCGCTGGAACTGGGTTGCTTGTTATGTTGCGGTTCGGGCATGGTACGTGTTTTGACTTCCTTTTGGTTTACTTTTCCGAGTTCAGTAGCTCAGCAACAAGCGGATGAACGTCGTACCAGTTCTCGCCATTGTAATGGAAAGCAAGCCGTTGATAGAGAACGTCCAGGTTTCCTTTTGCTTCATCCAGACGTTTATTCTGTTTGATATTGCGCAAAACGTTCCACCAGCCGTTGGTATCAATTCTGTCCCGGAAGCGTTGCCTGATACGGTCGAGGGTGCGCTCCAGATCTTCTTTCGCAATCGTTTCGCCGTCCGCATCCAGTGTGGCGTCTTGAGCGATCTTCAACAGCTCACGGATGGCGCCGCCGGAGGCTGCGATCAATCGATCCTGTACGTTGGTGTCAGGAATCAAAAGATCAACGTCAATGCGCTTTTTTAATACGTTCAGCAGGCATTCTTTCCCAGGGCCACTGAATTCAGAATGGTCTTTCTCCCTTAATTTTATTGTCGGCATACTTTCGCAATGAAAGAGGTTTTCGATTGATTCACTTTCAGGCTGCAATACCAATCCTATCGGTGGAGTTACGATCAAATGACAATGCAAAACCTTGAAGCGATCGGAAGATCGAACCAACAATTCATCCATATCTTTTGGATTGTAACGGTCCATGTTGTCAATGACCAGGAGCAGGCGTAATCCTTCCTGTTTCAGTGTCTCAGCTGCATCATCAAGTAAGTTATTTACATGTTGCATTAATGCGCTTGGATACTTTTTTAAGGTATGCTTTATAGACTCCTTGTGTACGCTCTCAAGCTTAAAAGCTGCCGTAATGCCAGCCATAAACTTGGCAAATGCTGGGATAGATGTAGATACAGCTCCTTCGGCTCCGACTCCGACGGTAGCATTTTTCGTGATATCATCAACATTTACTATTTCGCTGAACCAGGATTCAACCCGTTCCAGCAATTTTTTGCTGATTGGCGTACCTCGATCTCGCATTGTTTTTTCAACCTCGCGGGCGATCACCAACAGGAGATCTTCCATGGCGAAGCTGTTGGCGTCCATTTCGCGGTCCGCCTCGAAGAAGACAGGGAAATACAAATCGCTCAGACTGTCCGTTAACCGGTTCAGCTCGGTCGTTTTGCCCGCACCACGGTGACTGATGAAGGCGGCATGGAGCCAATTGTTTTCCGGTTGTCGCCTGAAGCGTCTTTCCAGTCGTGCAAGTGTCCCGGAGCCGCGTGCCTTGGACAGATCTGTCCATCGGTCGTCATTGCTGGGCAAGGGGGTATCAAAATCCAGTGCTGGTGTGGCTTCTTCTAGTGTTTTGGCTATGTCCATGCGAAGCACTCCTTTACCTCTTACTGAGACTCGTGTTAAACGTCGCTACAAGATACATTGGGAAACGCTATTTGTCACGTGTTCTTTGACTCGAATGAGCGAGTTACTCTATAGGGCCTGTTGCAGAATTCGTACAACAGGCCCTATAGTGTTTCTTGCAAAGAATCGAACATACTAAGATTCTTAAGTACTTGTTTATTCTGGATTCCTGCTTTCGCAGGAATGACATCATGGGGCATTTCATTCGAGAATTACTATTGCCAGATCAGATCAAGTTGACTCGTTGACTTGAAACCCGACAGTGAACTGTCGGGCCAAACACGTGCTGATTCAACACTCAAACTCGATCTGATCTGGCACTATATAGATTGGGACAGTTTTCGTGCATCTCTCATAAAAAACGGGAACAGCGTTGGCTGTCCCCGTGGAAACATCGATGTAGCCGACGGCTTACTTGCCGAAGGTATCCTTGATGTACTTGGAGCCGACGGATTTCGGCCGGGTGATGGCGGTGCCGACAGCGCGGTTCCAGATGAGCTGCGACAGCATTCCCATGGAACGGGATACGCTGAAGAGCACCGTGTAGTACTGGAACTCCCGCAGGCCGTAGTGATACAGCAGCGCGCCGGAGCCGGCGTCCACATTCGGATAGAAGTTGGCGATCGGGTTCTTGCCTGCCTTGACACGTTCGTCGCTGAACTTCTCGAGCACCTTCGGCACGATGGTGAAGACACGGTCGACGGTTTTGAAGACGGGATCATCCGCCATCATCTTCTTGCCGAACATGTTGAAGCCGGTGAAGCGCGGGTCGGTGACACGCAGGACCGCGTGGCCGTAGCCCGGAATGACCTTCCCGGACTTCAGGGTGTCGTAGGCGAACTTTTCGATATCTTCTTCGCTGGGGGTGCCGCCGAAGATGTCCATCAGTTCCAGGATCCAGTTGAGGCATTCCTGGTTGGCGAGGCCGTGCAGCGGCCCCGCGAGGCCGTTGAGGCCGGCGGAGACGGCGTAGTACGGATCGGACAGCGCCGAACCGACCGTGTGGCAGGTGTTCGCGCTGACGTTGCCGCCTTCATGGTCGCAGTGGAAGTGCAGGTACAGCCGCATCAGTTCCGCGAAGCCGCCGTCAGGATCTTTCATGCCCAGCATGTTGGCGTAGTTCGCGCCCCAGTCCAGACCCGGGGTCCAGGGGATGATGTCGCCCTTCTTGTAGCGGATGCGGTAGACACCGGCTGCGATAGCGGGCAGCTTGGCCAGGATCTGCATGGCGTCTTCAAGGGTCGGCTTCCAGTATTCCGTCTTCGCCACGCCCTTGTTGTACCATTCCACGAAGGCGGATTCTTTCTGCATGACGAGGATGGCGGTGTCGAGCATGGCCATCGGGTGGCTGTCTTCCGGCATGGCGTACAGCACGTCCCACACGTAGCCCGGCACTTCGGCCCGCTTGTCGTATTCCTTCATCAGGTCCTGCGTGGTCTCATCGTCGGCGATTTCACCGGTCAGCAGCAGGTGGAAGGTCTGTTCGGGCCACAGATCCATGATGTCCAGCAGCGGGTAGCCCTGGATGATCAAGCCCTTGTCGGGTTCGACCAGGCTGGTTTCGCAGATCATGCCCTTCACACCGCGCATGCCGCCATAGGCCTGCGCCACGGTGCAGTCGGACAGTTTCTCTGATCCATAGTTCTTGATCATCTCGGCGCGGTTCTGGCGCCACTGAGGGATCAGTTCCTCTAACTTGTCGTACAGCTTGGACATGGTGTCCTCCCTAATGTTGATGAAGAAATCCCGGTTCGGTATAAGACTGCAACTTCTCGTTTTGCATCAGACAGTATCCCCTCGAGGGGACAGGCGTCCGGATCTCCGGACGAGTTACAATATGTGGAATCTGCGGTCCTGTTGTAGAACGTTGCCGGTACCCGTGCGACGGACCGTACCGCCTGAGCGGAAAGGTTCTCCCTGCGGAATACACAAGCGAATTCTAAAATATTTCTCCCACCAACCAGAGTCAAGTTGCCGCCTCTCACTGAGCGGTTCTGGCTTTCTTTGTATCTACTTGTTAATTAGTCATATGATCCCAATAGCGTCCCCGATAGGGTATAGAAAAATAACCCTGAAGGTTGGCGCTTCATGTGGACTTTGTGACAGATGTGACAAAATATTGCAAAAAACGTGCGAGAGGCGGACGTGCTTATGCTGCCATTGCAACCCTCGCTATCCCCGGCTATGTTTCAGTAAAATGGGAGGAAACAGGCCTGTGACTATCGGGGGCATTCAACTGCTGATGCTGGTCGCCGCCGCGCAGGGCATCCTGCTGGGCGTTCTGCTGCTCCACAAGCATCGAGCGTTGGTCGCCAACCGGTTCCTCGCCTTGTATTATTTTGAATATTTCGTATATTTCTGATATTGTGGGAAGGGACGCCGCGATTGAATACCACCTTCCCGGACAATACATAATCAGGCCGTTTGAATACAACATGTCAGCCGTGGGGGATGTACATGGAAAAAGGCTCGGAGACAATTCTACTGGTGGACGATGAGCACCCGGTGCTGAAAGTCGCGAAAGCAATGCTTCAAGCGTTGGGATACACTGTTCTCGACGCTGATTCCGGTCACAGCGCTATCAGCATGCTAACTGAAAACCTGTCGTCAATCGATCTGGTCTACCTCGATTGGGTCATGCCCGATCTGGACGGCGCGGACCTGGTGCATGCGACACGTGAAACGGGCTACACCGGCCCGATTGCGATCATTTCCGGCCATGTCATGGAAGATGAGACCCTGCCGGCGGATGTGGTCGGCGTCCTGATCAAACCTTACAACATGGCCAAGCTGGCGAAGCATACTCGACGCTTTCTCGAAGAGTAGGAGGATGCCTGATCGTTTTCAGCCCACCGTACAGGTCAAACTCACCGACATGCTGAATGGGTTGTGCAGCGTCCTGCTCTGCACACATGGCAATCACACGGTTTCCCTTTTGCATTTCTCACAAACCCGCCTGATCCGTGCAACGCGAAACGCCCTTTCCGTCCCCTTTCATCTCCAGAGCGGACACCTTCCAAGCCCCGCTGAAAATTGTATATTACCATGTTGCTACATTTACGGGGAAGTTCATGAATCGCTATGTCGCCATTTCGGGCAACATTGGAGTCGGCAAGACAACCGTCACCGGCCTGGTTGGAAAGAAACTGGGCTGGAAAACCTTTTACGAGCCGGTGATCGACAACCCGTACCTGGATGATTTCTACCAGGATATGAGCCGCTGGAGCTTTCACCTTCAGGTCTATTTTCTGTCCAAACGGTTTGAAGCTCAAAAGGTGATTTCAGAATCCAGCCGCTCGTGTATTCAGGACCGGACCATCTATGAGGACGTGGAGATTTTCGCCCGCACCCTGCACCGTCAGGGCTTTATGAATCCGCGTGATTACGAGAACTACCGGGCGCTGTTCGCCACGATGGTGCAGTATCTGCGTGCGCCGGATCTCGTGGTATATCTTCGTGCTGACGTGGACGAGTTGATGGATCGCATTAACCGTCGTGGCCGTGAATCGGAGAAGACCATTCGGCGTGAGTACCTCGAAGAGCTGAACCGCGCTTACGAGGGGTGGGCGGAGCGGGCGGAGTCCATCTGTCCCGTACACATCGTTGACACCCGTAGCATGCACAACAACGGCGCGGAAGACGTTGCGGATCACCTGATCGAGGAGATCCGTGACCGGTTCGGATTGATGTTTTAGAGGGAGTCGTCATGATCAACAAGATCGGCCATATCGGGATTGCGGTGAAGGACCTGGAAGAAGGCGTCAAGCTGTACCGGGATGTCTTCGGGCTGAAGCTGCTGGAGATCGAAGAGGTCGCCGAGCAGAAGGTGAAAGTAGCGATCTTTGAAGTGGGCGATGTGCACATTGAGCTGCTCGAACCGACCAGCGAGGATTCGCCCATCGCCAGGCACCTGGAGAAGCGTGGACCGGGGATGCATCACCTCTGCTTTGCGGTGGATGATGTAGACTCCTCCTTGCAGGAGATCGGCGAAAAGGGAGTGAGGCTGATCGACCGGGAAAGCCGCCCGGGCGCATCGGGTACGCGGGTCGGGTTCTTGCATCCCAAGAGCACCCACGGCGTACTGATGGAATTGAACTCGAAAACCAAGTAGTCCAACGTACATACACACCCTACCATACACGACAGGGGGCATTTGATGAAGGGCAAAGTAAAAGATACCTGGGGTATTGCAACCAAGGCGATTCACGGTTACGGGGGCGGGGATCCGCACACGCTTTCGTTGAGTCTGCCGATCTATCAGACGTCGACGTTTTCTTTTCGGGACAGTCAGCACGGGGCCGATCTGTTCAAGGGCGAGGCGGAAGGGTACATCTACAGCCGGATCAGCAACCCGACAGTGGAAGCGTTTGAGCATGAGATCGCCTGCCTCGAGGGCGGCGAAGCCGGCATCGGCACGGGTTCCGGCCTGGCGGCCATTTTCGACGTCATCATGACCGTCTGTCAGAGCGGCGACAGCTTCATCGCCGGTGACACTCTTTACGGCGGCACACACGGCCAGTTCCAGAGCGTGCTGCCGCGCTTCGGCGTGACCGCGCATGAAGTCAGCGCGGTGGACCTGAATGTGGTCGAAGATGCGATCAAGAAAGCGAAGAACTGCAAGGCCCTGTATTTTGAAACTCCGGCCAACCCGACCCTGGCCGTCCTCGACGTTGAAGAATTAACGAAATTGGGGCATCAGTACGGACTGACCGTCATCGTGGACAATACTTTTGCCACACCGTTTCTCCAGCGTCCTTTGGAGATGGGAGTCGATGTGGTGGTGCACTCGACGACGAAGTACATCAACGGGCACGGCGATGTGGTCGGCGGCTGCGTTGTGGGAACGCAGGAGTTTATAACCAAAGTTCGGACCTCAGTGCATATCAGCGTCGGCCCGACCATGGCGCCGTTTTCGGCCTGGCTGCTGTTGCGCGGCCTGAAGACGCTGCCGGTGCGTATGCTGCGGCATTGCGAAAACGCCGCCAAGCTCGCCCAATTCCTCGCCTTCCATCCCAAAGTCACAAAGGTGTATTATCCCGGCCTGAAGAGCCATCCCCAGCATGAGATCGCCAAAAAGCAGATGAGCGATTTCGGCGGGATGATCGCCTTCGAGGTCAAGGGCGGTTTTAAGGAAGGCAAGAAGATGATGGATGCGGTGGAGCTGGCGACCGTGGCCGTGAGCCTTGGCGACTGTGACACGCTGATCTGTCATCCCGCGTCCACGGTGTCTTCATCGTACTCCAAGGAAGAACGCGAAGCCGCGGGCGTGATGGATAACATGATCCGCCTGTCCGCGGGTATCGAGGACTACAACGATATCATGCAGGACCTGAACCAGGCATTGAAGAAAATCTAGTGCTCCATTTCACCAGCTATGATGCTTTCTGAGCTGCGTCATTTGTCTCAGGACAAGGCGCATCT
>CAZYOC010000214.1:0-7808 GCA_964648415.1 uncultured bacterium
GACTGTATCATAATGTCCAATGAGTGTCATTCCTGCGAAAGCAGGAATCCAGCATGCAGTCTGTGAAGTGGAAAAAGGTGAAAAAAGTGAAATAAGTGAAATAAGTATAGATATAGTGTCATTCCTGCGTAAAAGACTGTATCATAATGTCCAATGAGTGTCATTCCTGCGAAAGCAGGAATCCAGCATGCAGTCTGTGAAGTGGAAAAAGTGAAAAAGTAGTATAGAATAGTGTCATCCCTGCGTAAAAGACTGTATCAAAATGTCTAATGGATCTTATTCCTGCGACAGCCTGCTTCGCTGGAATGAGAGCGCACCATTCTGCGAGATGGAATGACCTGCGTTAAATACTGAATGCCGTGTTGTCGCAGTACAGAAGGCGATCCCAAGACCATGGTCAACGAGAAAACGCGATTTTCCACCGAACGGCTGCTGCCGATATACATCCTGATCACGCTCATTTTCGGGTTGATCGGGTTTCGTCTGTTCCGCTTGCAGGTTGTGCAGGCGGAGACGTACCTCAAGAAGTCGGAAACCAACCGTGTCAAGGCGGTTGAGCTGACCCCGCTGCGCGGGCTGATGCTGGACCGCAACGGTGAGCTGATTGTCGACAATTACCCGGCTTACACGCTTTACGCGGTTCCCTACGCCATCGACCAGAACCCGCATGTCCGCGACTCGCTGCTGACCTTGACCGGCCTCAGCGACGACGTCTTCGAGGAGCGGCTGCGTAAGATCCCCAACAACCGTTATACTCCCGTGCGCATCATGCGCGATGTGCCGTTTCAGCTCTATGTCGCCCTGGAGGAGCGGAAGGTCCATCTGCCCGGCATCAGTTTCCAGGTGGAGCCCAAGCGAGCCTATCACCATCGAGTCGCCAGCCATGCGTTTGGTCATATCGGTGAGTTGAAAGAGCATGAGGCCGCCAGGTTTCCCGAGCAGGATGTGGGCGATATTGTCGGTCTGGCGGGGCTGGAACGTACCTGGAACCATGTCTTGCGGGGAAAGAAGGGCTACAACTACCTCGAAGTGGATGTGATGGGGCGGGTGATCGGTCCCATTGCCGGGATCGAGCATAAGTCCCCGCAACCCGGGCAGGATCTGATCCTCACGATCGACGTGTTTTTGCAGGAATATGCAGAGGAGCTGCTGGGTGATCGCGCCGGCAGTGTGGTCGCCATTGAGCCGAAGACCGGGGAGGTGCTGGTCATCGCTTCCAAGCCCGACTACCCGGCGGAGACCTTCGCCAATGTGCTGACACGCGAGCAGTGGCGCGCCTTGCAGGAAGACCCGCAGACACCCTTGCTGCATCGCGCCATCCAGGGGGCGTATCCGCCGGGCTCGATCCATAAGATGGCGGTGCTGTCGGCAGGCCTGGGCAGCGGTGTGATCGATACAACATTTGAGGCGACCTGTCGCGGCGGCCTCTACCTGGGCCGTTGGTTCGGCTGCTGGAAAAAGTCCGGGCATGGCGTGGTCAATCATCGCGCCGCTATCGAGCAGTCCTGCGACGTCTTCTTCTATACCCTCGGCCTGAAAATGGGCATTGATCGCTACAGCGAGTGGGTAGGCAAATTTCCTTTCGGCGTCAAGACCGGGATCGATCTGGAGCATGAGACCTCCGGGTTGTTGCCCAGCCGTGCGTTTTTCAACCGCAAGTATGGTGAAAACCGTTGGACCGACGGCCATCTTTTCAACATTGCCATCGGGCAGGGTGATATGCTGGTGACACCCTTGCAATCGGCCTGCTATGCCGCCTCGCTGGCCAACGGCGGGTGGTGGATTACGCCGCATCTGGTCAAGGGCTTGCGCAACCCGGACTCGACGATGGTATGGGTGGAGGGATTTGAACGCCATGAGGTTGGGATCGACACTTCGATTATCAACCTGGCGCGTGCGGACATGCTGCAGGTGACCGAGGGCGCTCGCGGCACGGCGCACTGGCTCTACGATCCTCGTATCGAGGTCGCCGGGAAAACCGGAACGTCGCAAAACCCGCACGGCCTGGACCATGCGCTCTTTGTGGCGTTTGCGCCGTTTGACGATCCCCAGATCGCACTGGGCGTAGTGGTGGAGCACGGGGAGCACGGTTCCACCGCAGCCGCGCCCATCGCCTACAAACTCATCCGCGCTTACCTTGGCCTGGATGAAGAAGGCTGGCGGAAATACCGGGCCAAGGTGCTGTCGGCGATTGCCGAACGAAGGGCGCAGGAAGAAGCCGAACGCGCCCGTACAGAACAGGCCGGACCGGGCGGTGAGGAGGCGGAGGAATGAAACTCGGCCGCCAGGAAATCGAGTGGATGGTTCCGCTGCTGACGTTGCTGTTGATCGCCTGCGGGATGACAGTGTTGTACAGCGCTTCCATCGCCGCCGGCGGGGGGTTCTTTGTTCGTCAGGCAATCTACGTCGGGGTGGGTGTCCTGATCGGAACAGCCATAGCGCTGATCCCGGAACGGATGGTGCTGGCGACTTCTTACCTGTTTTACATTTTCATCCTGCTGTTGCTCGGGTTGGTGCTGGTGGTGGGAACCGGACCTACGGGACGTTGGCTGGGAGTCGGCGCATTTCATATTCAACCCTCCGAGCTGGCGAAGCTGGGTGTGATCCTGGCGCTCGCACGGTTTCTGTCCGACCGGAGGACCGACCTGAGTAAATTACGGTATATCCTGGGAATGGCCTTGCTGGGAATTGTCCCCTTCGGACTGATTCTGATCGAGCCGGACCTGGGCACATCGCTGGTCATCCCCGTCATCACGGGTGTGATGGCCTATCTGGCGGGGATTCCGCTGCTGATCGTGCTGTTCGTGGTGTCGCCGGTGGCGGTGATGGTGGCGTCGATCAATCCTTACGCCCTGGTGGTGGTGATCGGGGTTCTGCTGGCGCTCGGGTATTTTGCGGGCATCCGGATCAACGTCGCGGTAGTCTGGGGGGCGGTGCTGGGCGGTATCGGCTGGATGACGCCCAAGTTGTGGGTGCAATTGCAACCCTACCAGCGCAACCGCCTGGTAACATTTGTCAACCCGGAAGCCGATCCTCTCGGTGCGGGCTACCAGATCATCCAGTCTAAAGTGGCTATCGGCTCCGGAAAGTTCTGGGGCAAGGGATTCATGGAGGGCACCCAGACTCATCGGGGTTTTCTCCCGGAGCAGCATACCGACTTCATTTTCTCCGTCCTCGGGGAGGAGTTCGGCTTTTTTGGAGCGATAGTGGTCCTGGTGCTCTTCTGGCTGCTGATCGTCCGGCTGTTCTATCTGACGAAGAAAGTGACCTCGCCTTTTGGGAAGCTCGTGATCGGCGGTGTGGGAGCGGTGGTGGTGTTTCAGGTGATTGTCAATGTGGGGATGACCACCGGGGTAATGCCGGTGACCGGTTTACCCTTGCCTTTGATCAGCTATGGTGGTTCCAGTTTGTTGACGATGTTGTTATTGCTAGGCTTGGCGACTGGTATGGCGTCGAGGTGGCGAGCGAGCGGGTAGACGACTTCCCGAGTCGAAAGTGAGTGGATTGATCTCCGGCGCTTGACTATGGAATTGCCGCTCGAATATATTGTACATGCTTCCAGGGGCGCCCGGTGCATGGCCGATGCTGAGACGGCTGTTCCGGGCGTAACTTGTTTCAGAGACTTCCAGACCAGGGCTCATGCAGTCCCTGGTCTTCATGTATTGCGGTGAGGTGATTCAGTGAGTGTCTATCCGAAGAACGTGCGCAGCACCACGGTGCTGGCGGTGCGGCACAAGGGCAAGAGCGCCATTGGGGCCGACGGCCAGGTGACGTTCGACGAGACAGTGATCAAGGGCGGTGCGGATAAACTGCGCGAGCTCAACGGCGGCAATGTCGTGGTCGGGTTCGCGGGAGGAGTTGCCGACGCGCTTACACTCTTCGACCGGTTCGAGGAGAAGCTGCGGGCCTACCCGAAGGATGTCCGCCGGGCGGCGGTGGAATTGGCAAAGGACTGGAGGCTGGACCGCGGCCTGCGTCGGCTGGACTCACTCCTCGTGGCCGCTACGAAAAAGGAGCTGTTTCTGATCAGCGGCCAGGGCGATGTGATCGAGCCGGATGACGGTGTGCTGGCGGTCGGCAGCGGCGCACCTTACGCCACTGCGGCGGCGCGGGCGTTGATCGCGCATGCAAAAGATCTTAGCGCCGACGAAATCGTGCTCGAGTCCCTCAAGATCACCGCCGACATTTGCATTTACACGAACTCCAACCTCAAGGTGGTAGCCCTGTGAAGAACATGTTTGAACTGACGCCACGCCAGATTGTCAAGGAGCTGGACCAGTATATCATCGGGCAGAATGAAGCCAAGCGCGCCGTTGCCATCGCATTGCGCAACCGGTGGCGCCGCCGGCAGGTGGCGGAGGATTTTCGTGATGAGATCCTGCCCAACAACATCCTGATGATGGGCCCGACCGGAGTGGGCAAGACCGAGATCGCCCGCCGCCTGGCGAAACTGGCCGCAGCGCCGTTTGTCAAGGTGGAAGCCTCCAAGTTCACGGAAGTGGGCTATGTGGGCAAGGACGTGGAGGGCATCATCCGCGACCTCACCGATGTGGCGGTCTCCATGGTGCGTGAAGAGTGGACGGAGGAGGTGCGTGAAGTCGCCGCCATACGGGTCGAGGAGAAGTTGCTGGACCTGCTGCTCCCGCCGCCCTCTCAGAAGAAGGCGTCCACACAGGATTTAGGCGACCTGCTCAGCGGGATTGCGCAACAGGCTGAATCGGAAGAGAACGGCGAGGAAGAGGAAGAGGTCGAGGAGGAACAAGAGGCCCCGAAAGAGGCGACGGAGCGAGAGCAACGCGCTTACGAACGCTATGCCAAATCACGCGAGAAGATGCGGGACCGGTTGCGAAGCGGTTCGCTGGAGAATTTCAAGGTCGAGGTGCGGGTTCCCGAAAGGTCGGGCGGCATGATGCAGGTGATCGGTCCGGTTGGCATCGAGGAGATGGGGATCAACCTGCAGGAGATGTTCGGCGGGATGTTCCCGCAGAAGAAGAAGAAGCGCAAGATGACGGTGGCCGAGGCGCGAGCCCTGCTGGAGGGTGAAGAGGTCGACCGGCTGCTGGATATGGACGCCGTCATCGCCGAGGCTCTCGAACGCACCGAGCAGGTGGGCATCGTGTTCCTCGACGAGATCGACAAGATCGCGGCGGTGGAGCCCGGCAGCGGCCCCGATGTCAGCCGTGAGGGTGTGCAGCGAGACATTCTGCCCGTAGTGGAAGGCACCCGCGTCACCACCAGGTACGGCCCGGTGAACACGGATCACATCCTGTTCATCGCCGCCGGAGCGTTTCATGTGGCGCGCCCCTCGGACCTGATCCCGGAGTTGCAGGGGCGTTTGCCCATCCGTGTCGAACTGGACTCCCTTGACGAGAAGGACTTCGTGAAAATCCTGACCCAGCCGCGTAACTCGCTGGTGAAGCAGTATACGGCGTTGATGGCGGCGGAAAAGGTAGAGCTGGTGTTCGACAAGCCGGCCATCCGTGAGATCGCAAAGTACGCCGCCACGGTGAACGATCGTACCGAGAACATCGGCGCCCGGCGGCTGCATACGGTGATGACCCGCCTGCTCGACGAGTGGATGTTCAAAGTGCCCAACCGGCGGATCAAACGGATCGAAGTGACCAAAGCCTTGGTCCGCGCGACGCTGGAGGATCTGGTCGAGGACGATGACCTGTCACGGTACATCCTGTAGCCCAATTATTGGGCCTTCATTAAGATATAACCATGATACGAGCGCAGTTCAGACGCATGGCCCGATATGACCTTTGTGTTGCTTTTTACCGCAACCGCTGGACGCGCCCTGTAAACCATCCGAACGGTGGGACTCAATTGCCACCAAACTTCGGGACGTAACCGAGAACACCAACGTCGAAACGCAGCCTGAATGAGCTGCAAAACAACACGGTCAACAGCGGGTCAACCGAATTTTCTGGGACAAATCTGCTATGAATTGCAGAAAGCACGGGCACGTGGGCTTGTGGAGAAAGTGCAAGGTAAACAAAGCTATAGACTTACGGAGACGGGCTTTCGGATCCTGTGGGCGGCGTTAACGTCGAATTCGTATTTCTGCGATCCTGTAATCACAAGGGCTTACAGGAAAGAAGCAAGGCGTATTCTGTCGCAACCGTCAAAAATGGAGGAGGCGTACGCCCTCCTGGATCGCGGCCTGACCCTGATCACACATGAGCTTTTCATGAATCCCGCCGCCTGAAAAAACGAGAATTTTTCTCTCGTTTTTGAGAGGGAATAACTTACCGTTGCTGAGTCACACTCCGGTACACCAATGGTGCAATATGTCGTTGGGACTTCAGGATACCCATATGGAACAATCGAATTATTCTTAGGGATCCTGACCCGTAGTTCGCCATTTATAGTCTCATAGTAGAAGCCCGGAATCTCGACCTCCAGAACCATGAGCGTATCACACTGGCTGATCATGTTCCATATCGGTTCCATCGGAACCTGACTGCGAATTGGATACCAATCATCCATCGTAGCCGTTGCAGGATTCGAATAACCAAGTAACGCTGCCAAGCTCAGAATCAAGAGCATGACGCAGTTTAGCTAGTTTTGACACATCGTTCTCTCCGCAGTTGGATATCTTTGTGGCCATTCGAGCCACATATCGAATCAGCGATAGGTATCAACGAACCAGAAGTATCTTCTTTGTCTGAACACCCCAGGCAGATTGCACTCTAAGGAAATAAGCGCCACTGCCAAGCTGCTCAAGGTTGAGAGTTTTCGTGTGTTGCCTGGAAGAGGTCCAGGAGTTGATGAGCCTGCCTGTCAGTGAATACAGGGAGACGTCCATACTGGCAGGTGTAGTTAACTGGATAGTGATCTGTCCGTTGGTTGGGTTGGGCCAGGTCTGGAACTCCGGTCGTGAAGGAAGGGATTCACCAAGACTGGCATCCTCGACGTCCAAGCTGTACACCTGCTCCCAGGTGGCGCAGAAATCATCGGAAAACCAAATCTCGACATCTCCCACCTCGGACCAGAAATCGTACCAGCAGTGATATACCAACAGTTCGCCAGGAGCCCAGCCGAATTCGAATTTTACTACACTATAGATATTGGGTTGAACCGGTATTTGGCCGGCAGAATCCCAAGTCCTTCCCGTATCTGAACTGGTGTGTACGAGGCCATATTCCCAATCGATATAATAGCACTCACCTGGCGCATAACCTTTGCAAAGATAGCCTGTCCAATACATTTCTGATGTAGGTATGGATTCTATCACAAAGAAAGAATCGCCATAGGTTGTGGAGAAATTTACACACAATGAATCTACACCGTTTGGACTTACAATATGGGTCATAATCATTTGATCACCAGCACTCCATCCTTGAATTCGTTTTTCAGTTGTCCCTGTTACATTGCCATAGGGAGGATGTCTAGGAATAATATAATCCCAGGTTTGAAGTGTATCATAGGAATACTCAAAGTAGTTACTGATTGCTACAAGACTACTATCTGAAGAGATCCAATTATATTTTATATTATTACCAGATTCAGATCTTTGTGTAACAGTATTACCGTGATCATAACTTACGTAAAGCCCTGATTCGCCGTTTATGTTGCATCCTAAGACTTCGTAATTTGGATGATAGGCTATATTATAAATTCTATTATTCAAAGGATTATAAGTAAGGCCATAATTGCCAGTAGAAACTAACCATAATGTGTCCATCTCTTCATTTAAATAAGTCAAGAAAAAAAAGCTGCCAGGATCTTCCATCCGAGCGATTCCGCCATTGTATAGTCATTCTCGGAAATATGTCGTCATAGCACATATGGATTTTACTTTT
>CAZYOC010000215.1:0-7711 GCA_964648415.1 uncultured bacterium
AAGCTACACTTCGTTCCGGTTCCAGCCTTCGCTGGAATGAGAGACATCAGAATTCTGCAACAGCCTGTATACTAGCCCAAGGTTCGCGCCGTCCGTTTGGCGCGCACCCTGGGGACAGATTTACCAGCTCCTTCAGCCCCGGCAGCGGGTTGCATAAAACTGTATCAGAGACAGCGCGACTTCTTCTCCAGATTTGGCAATTGCAAAACATATGGTTACCTTGGGAGGGTTCGCACCTTCCTTTTTTTTTGTGCCACCACGTGGCCGGGAGAGCGATTGGCTATGTCAGACCAAACTCAACAGCCCAGCCGTGAAGAACTGCAAAAAGAAGTCGCGCAGTTGCGTGAAGAGGTGGCGCGCGCCCGGCAACGCGAAGCTGAACTCAAGCGGATTCAGCGCGAGTTGCAGCAAAGTGAGGAAATGCTCAATCATGCCGGCCGGCTGGCGCGAGTAGGCGGGTGGGAAGTCAACCTGCAAAAAGATTCTGTCACCTGGACAGAAGCCACACGCCTCATGTTTGGAGTTGAACTCGACTACAACCCCACCCTCCAGGAAGCCATTGAGTTCTACACCGAAGACGCCCGTCCCCTGATCACCCAACAGGTGAACAACGCCATTGAGACCGGCGAGTCTTATGAAATCACGCTTCCCATCATCAACAAACAGGGCAAAGAGCTGTACCTGCATTCGGTGGGAATCCCCGTAATGGAAGACGGCCAATGTGTGCGGTTATGGGGAGTGATCCAGGATGTGACAAAGCACATCCGAGTAACAGAAGAACTCCGCCAAAGCGAGGAACGTTACCGTCTCATCACGGAAAATATCGAAGACCTGATTACCGTTACCAATACCAAAGGCAATTTTGTCTATGTCTCGCCCTCCGTGCACAACCTGCTGGGCTTTTCGCCGGAAGAATACATGCAGTTCTCCACCGTGGACAATGTCCACCCCGAGGATCAACCCGCCCTTCTCCAGATCCGGCAGGCGTATGGCGAGGCGATCCGAAACGAAGAAGATTTCAGCACGACCGCCGAATTCCGTGTCCGTCACAAGGGAGGGCATTGGGTGTGGTTGCAGGCCCGCAGCAGCATGTTCAAGGGATTCGGCGACCAGGCAGGCTATTTCACGCTGATTGTGTCTCGTGATATTACGCAGCAACGCCAGGCCGACGAGGAGCGCCGCAAGCTGGAACAGAGCCTGTTGCACGCTCAGAAGCTGGAGAGCCTGGGGGTTCTGGCGGGCGGGATCGCTCATGATTTCAACAATATCCTGGCCGGGATCATCGGCAACGCCGACCTGGCGCTCATGGACATCAGCCAGTCCTCGCCGGCTTACGATTGTCTGAACGATATTTCAAAGGCCGCCGCCCACGCCGCCAACCTGACTCGCCAGATGCTGGCCTACAGCGGCAAAGGCCGTTTTGTGGTCAAGCAGATTGATTTGCAGAAGGTGATTGAAGAAATGGTCTCCATGATCAGCGTGTCCATATCCAAGAGCGCGGTGCTAAGGTACGACTTCGCTCCGGACCTGCCTCGTGTGGAGGCCGACGCCACCCAGCTCAGGCAGGTGATCATGAACCTGGTTACCAATGCGTCGGAAGCCATCGGAGATAAATCCGGCGTCATCAGTATCCACACCGGGGCCATGTATTGCGACGAGGACTATCTTCAGGAGACCTTTCTCAACGAGTTCCTGCCCGAAGGAAGCTACGTCTTTGTTGAAATCGCCGACACCGGTTGCGGCATGGACTCTGAGACACAGGCCAAGATCTTCGACCCCTTCTTCACCACGAAATTCACCGGCCGCGGGCTGGGTCTCGCGGCGGTGCTGGGCATCATCCGCGGCCACAAAGGAGCGATCAAGGTCTACAGCGAGCCAAGACGCGGCACGACGTTCAAGTTCTTCCTCCCCGCCGTGGACGCGGGAGTATCCGAAGAAGAGGAAGTAACCGAGGAGGCCCGTTTTGAGGCCGGTGGGACCATCCTGCTGGCCGATGACGAGGAGACCGTCCGGGCCGTAGGCAAACGCATGCTGAAGCGTCTGGGCTTTGACGTGATCCTCGCCGGCAACGGCCGCGAAGCAGTCAGCCTGTACCAGCGCCATCGTAACAGCATTACCTGCGTCCTGCTCGACCTGACCATGCCGCATCTGGACGGCGAATCCGCGTTCCGCGAAATGCGGCTGCTCGATCCCAAGGTCCGTGTCGTGCTCTCCAGCGGCTACAACGAACAGGAGATTATCAACCGTTTCGCCGGCAAGGGTCTGGCCGGCTTCATCCAGAAACCTTACAAGCTCAGCACCCTGCGCGAGGTGCTGGCAAGTGTGCTCCACAAGGACCGCGGCGACTCCCAAAACCCCGAAGGCGATGGTTAAGTATAGAATTAGTAGCAATTTAGCTTTGTCTATCCTAAGAAGGTGTCCTCTCCACTCCCCACTTTTCTTGACATTTGCAAAAGCTTTTACCGGTGATCGTTGTATAATAAAGGGGTGCTCGAATGAAATGTCTCACGATATCTTCCTGCGGGACAGGCTGTATCTGAATGCCCGACGAGTGTCATTCCTGCGGGACAGGCGGTATCAAAACGCCCGACGAGTGTCATTCCTGCGGGACAGGCTGTATCTGAATGCCCGACGAGTGTCATTCCTGCGCAAGACACTGTATCAAAACGCCCGACGAGTGTCATTCCTGCGGGACAGGCGGTATCAAAACGCCCGACGAGTGTCATTCCTGCGGAAGCAGGAATCCAGTTAAGTTGATATACTATAGCATGTTGACCATGAAAACCAAACGCTGAAGACAACTCTGATGGTGAATTGCTAAGATATTGTATTGTTGACACTTGCCTGGATTCCAGCGTATCAAAACGCCCGACGAGTGTCATTCCTGCGGAAGCAGGAATCCAGTTGAGTTGATATACTATAGCATGTTGACCATGAAAACCAAACGCTGAAGACAACTCTGATGGTGAATTGCCAAGATATTGTATTGTTGACACTTGCCTGGATTCCAGCCCCCGATCACAGCATTCGAGGGCAGGCTCTTCGCTGGAATGAGAGTGGATGTCATTGTACTACAGCGCGAGTAGTATTCTTCGGGAGAGTGTGACTTCTTTCACGGGAGGGCGAGATGAGTAGATACTGGCAAACGATTGGCGCGGGTCTGGTGATCGTGCTGTTGCTGGGCGGCGGGGTGATGCTGTTCACCGGCGCAAGCGAAGGTATCGAAGGCAAGTGCATGACCTGCCATAAAGAGAAGACGCGCGGCCTGTACCACCAGTGGCAGGAATCGGAACACGCTCTCCATGGGGTGACCTGTTATGACTGCCACAGCGCCGACCGTGGCGAGGACGACGCTTTCCGCCACGAAGGCGCCTGGATCGCCACCCTGGTCACGCCGAAAGACTGCGGAACCTGCCATGACCGCGAGTCGGAAGAATTCCAGGGCTCCCACCACGCCAAAGCCGGGCAGATCCTGGAATCGGCCGACGCCTACCTGGCGCATGTGGTCGGCGGCGATCCGGTCGCAATCGTCGGCTGCGAGTCCTGCCACGGCAACCGCATGGAGCTCGATCGCAATTCCCCCAACAAGCTGGCTGTGGGCTCCTGGCCCAACAGCGGGATCGGACGGTTGAACCCCGACGGCTCCGTCGGCGCGTGCAACGCCTGCCACTCGCGCCACTCTTTCGACATCGCCCAGGCGCGTCAGCCCGAGACCTGCGGCAAATGCCACCTCGGACCGGACCACCCCCAGAAAGAAATCTATGAAGAATCCAAGCACGGCATCGCGTACAGCACCCAGAAGGAAAAGATGAACCTGCATGCGAAGACGTGGGTCGTCGGCGAAGACTACTACGCCGCCCCCACCTGCGCCACCTGCCATGCCTCGGCGACAAAGAACCAGCCGATCACACACGATGTGGGTGAACGCATCTCCTGGACAATGCGCCCGCCCGTCTCCAACCTGCTGGAGAACTGGCGGGATCGTAGAAAAAACATGCAGGACGTTTGCAAAAACTGTCACGGGGACGTATTCTATAAGGGTCATTATGCACAAATGGATGGTTTGGTCCACTTGTACAACGAAAAGTTCGCCAAGCCGGCCGGCGCGATCATGACCATCCTGCGGGATAATGGTTCACTGGAGAACCCGGCGGCCTTCAGCAACGATATTGAATGGATCTACTGGGAGCTGTGGCACCACGAGGGCCGTCGCGCGCGGCACGGCGCGGCCATGATGGGACCGGACTATGCCTGGTGGGAAGGCATCTACGAAGTCGGCAAGCATTTCTACTTTGAATTCGTGCCGGCAGTTGAAGAAATCGGCGATCCGGAAGCCCTGGACTATCTGCACAAACTGCTGGAAGACGATCCCATGCACAACTGGATGAGCCGGAACACCGACGCGCTGAAGAACGACATCAAGTCCGGCGAATTGCAGGAACTCTACGAGAACTTCTACCAACCAGAGCTGGAGCGGTAATGCGCAGGCTTTACCTGGCGTTTCTGCGTGGGATCGCCGCCAACCGGTTCAGCCGGATCGGCGTGATTCTTACCACGGCGACTTTCCTGCTGATGATCGGCATGGAACTGCTGCGGCTGACCGGTCTGCTGACCAACGCCTACATCGGATTGATCACCTACATGGGCCTGCCCGCGCTGTTCCTGATCGGGCTGGTGATGATCCCCATCGGCTGGTGGTGGAAGGTCCGTAACACCGACCAGGCCTTCTGGAGCATCCTGTCGAGACACTTCAGCGACGAGGATTTGCAGGCTCAGAAATCCGGCGCGCGGCTGCTGCGTATCGTCGGTCTGCTTACGCTGACCAACGTCATCGTACTCGGTGCGATCGGCGCACGTATGCTGCATTTTATGGATTCCGCCTACTTTTGCGGCACTGCCTGCCATAGCGTGATGAACCCGGAATGGGTCGTGTACCAGGCGTCGCCACATGCCAACGTGCCCTGCGTGGACTGTCACGTGGGCGAAGGCGCCGAGGCGCTGATCGACGCCAAGCTGAACGGCATGTGGCAGGTCATCTCCGCCAGTTTCAACCTCTACGAACGTCCCATTCCCACGCCCGTACACAACCTGCGTCCCGCTCGCATGACCTGCGAGAAATGCCATTGGCCGGAGATTTACTACGGCAACCGGATCGTGAACCACGTCTCCTACAAGAAAGACGAACAGAACACGCCGGAATACACGACGCTGATGCTGAAGATCGGCAGCGGCCACGAGGGAACCGCCGGCAGCCACTGGCACATCGCCACCGCCAACGAGGTCCGGTACGCTTCGGTCAACGACAAACGCGAGGAGATGATCTGGGTCGAAGTACGGCAGGACGATGGATCCTTCAAACGCTTTGTCAACGAGGACCTGATGGAGGAACACGAGGTCCACGAGGCCGACATTCGGACCATGGACTGCATCGACTGCCACAACCGCGCCACTCATATCTACCAGCAGCCCGAGGACGCTGTGGATGAAGCCATCCGCGCCGGTTTTATCGATCGCCGTTTGCCTTACATTAAGAAGCAAGCGGTGGGCGCGCTACGTGGCAGCTATGGCGACAACCCGGCGGCGATGGAGGGCATTGAAAAAGGCATCCGCAACTTCTACCTGACCGAGTACCCCGAAATGCCGGCCAGCATGAACGCCGCCATTGATAAAACGATTGAGCAGTTGCAGGTCATCTATGACCGCAACATCCACCCGGAGATGAACATCGACTGGGGCGCGTACCCGAGCTTCCTGGGCCACCAGGAGACCGAGGGCTGCTTCCGTTGCCACGGCGCGGACCTGGAAGATGAAGAGGGCGACTGGATCAGCATGGAATGCACCAACTGCCATTCCATCCTGGCCGACGAGTCGGACCATCCGTTTAAGTACATGGAAGATGTCGTGGCCATCGAAGACACCAGCGCCGCCGCGGAAAAGATGCGCTACCTGCATCAGGAGTGGAAAGCCGCCATGGAACAGGAGATGGGGATGCCGTAGGAAGACGAATCGTGCATTCGACAGCGAAGTCACCCGATTTCGTACCGGGACCACACATAAACGCCCCTCACTCCGGCAGGAAGAGGGACGTCTGGGTAGCGCGTACGGGACTCGAACCCGTGTTACCGGCGTGAGAGGCCGGCGTCCTAACCGCTGAACGAACGCGCCACATCGAGCACTTAAAGTACAATGCGTCTGAATCCAAATCAACCGGGTGGTTTTCTCCAGAGACTCACGCCGAGATCTCCCACAAAAACAACCAATTCTCTTCCCATCGTGGGTTCTACTCGACTCGCTCGATAGTACTGTCAATGGAGTTCAATCCTGGTCTTCCTGCAGGGAGGATTGTCATGTACAAATCGGACTCTCGCCAGCCTCTTTTCAGCGTAACCAAGTAACCCGGATAGCGCAGGAAGGAAAACGGCTGAACTGCCGTCACTGTCAGGCGTACGTGTCAATCCCTTTGCTTGACTCGTACTGGTCTTGCGCGATGCGGTAGGAACGCTCTGCTTCGTGAGCCGCTGTGGCCTCGTCGGTTGTGGGCTGCGCTTCACTTTCGGGACGCTCCGGTTGACGCGGCGGCTCGGCCTGTTTTTCAGCCCGCGCTTCCCGGACCACCGCCTTCTCCACCTGTTGCTCTTCCTGGCGCTCCTCGCGAATCTCTTCCCGGTGTTCCCGGCGCTCGGGATCCCGCACCATGAAATCGTATTTCGGAATCATGTGCGGACCCACGCCATGCATGGTGTCGTCGTTGTACATCCTCTACTCCTTTGTGCTACAGGTACTGGTCAATGCGCTTGCCAAGCCGAGGCGGAGGCGGGGCCACCGGCTCCTCATCCGGCGGCGGCTCTTCTCCGCTTTCCGGCAGCTCCACCCTCACTTCCATGCTCAGCAGAAACGACCGCGCCGATTCAGCCGACTGGATCCACCTGCTCTTGACCGCTCCCGGCGTTGTAGCGGCGTCACTTCGTGAACGGTTCATCCTGACCTCGCGGCTTTCCCGTTGGACTCACACGTTGATGTCTACATTCACTCCAAACGTCACCGTGTTCTTACTGGTCCCCTCGCCCGAATAGAAGCCGGTATCCACCTTGGGATAAGCGTCTGCGCGGTCCAGGATCTGCGACAGGCCCTGGGCTTTCTTCAGGCGCGAGAGGTCGCTGACCGCCGACCACAGGGAGGAACTCCCACCGGAGGTTTTCAACACGGACGGGGTCAGGTCGGATCCCCAGCCCATCAGGGGTGAAGCGGCTACGCCGGAAAAATCCATGGTCCGCTCCTACGCGTACAGGTTGACGTTCTGGCCGAGGCCGCTCTGCGCCGCAGCGGCCTGCGGGGGAGGAATCAACGAGGCCACGGTACGCTGGTTCTCCCACGACATGGTCATGATGCCGGTCCAGATTGATTGAGCGTTGATGGCGTCCTGCGCCATTTGCAGACCCTGCATCGCGCTCGCCATCTGGCCTGAAGCTGCGTCAACTCCCATGGTATCCTCCGATAGTTATGTATGGTTGGTCGTTTTCTTCTTCCCTGGACCGAGAGCGGTCCGGGCTACTTCTGGGTTCCTGCTTCCCAGACTGCATCAAAATGTCCAATGGATCTCATTCTGCGACAGTCTGTTCCGCAGGAATGACACCTTAAAACCTTTGTTCAAATTTCATACTATTCACTTCGATTACCTCTTTCACTTTTTTCACTTTTTTCACTTTCTTTA
>CAZYOC010000216.1:0-7701 GCA_964648415.1 uncultured bacterium
TGTGATACTGTCCGGCAGATTGTGATACTGTCCGGCAGATTGTGATACTGTCCGGCAGATTGTGATACTGTCCGGTAGGTTGTGATACTGTCCAGTAGATTGTGATACTGTCCGGTAGATTGTGATACTGTCCGGTAGGCGGGGATCGCCTCCGTTTCCGGCACTAATCAGACAAAGTTCTCAAGACTCAGCAAAGAATCGGCGTAAAGAAACCCGGACGCTGGTCCGGGGCGTTTTGGTTCTTGACGTCAAGATAGGAAATCCACGGTTGCAGTCAAGCAGATCCTCCGGAGGGAGAGACGATTCACTCTTGAGTTAATTAACGGGCTTTGCCACGGGTAGCTTGATGCGAGACGCTTGGATACATATTCACCTTTGCTATGAACGATGCACGAGTGTTTTTCACCCGTTTCGGATCGCTGCCCGGGTTCATAGCATCCCGGATATTTCACGAAGTGATTCAGGCTATTTCACGAGCGATCCCGAACATTTCAGAACCAGGGCAGTGGTTCTCGGCCATAGCCCAAGGTGCGCGCCGTCCGTTTGGCGCGCACCTGGGGAGACAGTTTCCGTTCCACACATGCGGGCATGTCCGCATGGTGCGCCTGTGTGTCGCCATCCATTTCTCTGCCGCCCGTATTTTTTTCATTTTTTATCGGCCTCTTCCTTGGCGAGGCCGCTTTATGGTGTTATTTTTACAGATAACGTTTTTGTCAGACCGGCCCGCAGTGATCTTTGACCATCCATTACGTTGATCCATTCACGACTTCAAACGCGAACAGGAGGGCTTATGAAGAAGTGGCTGCTGCTTGTGGTTGCGCTTGGGATGCTGAGCAGTCCGGTGGTTGCCGGCATCATGCTGGCTCCCGCGGATGACCAGGCGCCGTCTCCCATCACGGATCGAGCTTCCCGTGGAAGCGAGCTCGACGAGGAATTCAGCGATTCGCTCTACTACTTCACCTACGTCGATCAGGCCCTGCATTTTTCCACCCTGCTGGGCTACTATGCCGGGCAACGCTACCTGGCGCCCACTGCTTTCGAGCTGCAAGGCGTACGTTTCTGGGCCTCCGATGAGGATGTTCCGGATGTGAGCTGCTGGGTGTACTCCAATGATGAGGCCACCGACACGCCGGACACTCTGATCTCCCACATCTGGGACGAAGCTGCGCCCACGGAGAATGTTGACGGCTGGGTGGAGCTCAACCTCGACGAGGACGACTATGTCACCATCCCCGAGGCCAGTGAATTCTGGGTGGTGATCGGGCCGGTGCCGGGCGAAGATGGAGCGGGCGGCTGGTCGGCCTGGCTGGACAACGATGGCCCGGTGGACGGCGCCCGAAGCAAGACCGCCCTGTCCAACATGGCGCCGGACAATATGAGCTATACTGTCCCCTACGACTGGATGATGGTGGCGCTGGGCGAGTTCACCGGCGACTACTACGACCTCCGCGCCATGTCGCTCTACAACGATATCCAGAAATTCCATTTCGCGGATGGCGAAGAGGTGGAGTTCACCGCCCGTTTCCTGAACCACGGCACTGCGGAATCCCCCGAACCCAGCGTTCTCTTTTACGTGATGGACGAGACAATGGACACCGTGTTCACCTGCACGGAGACCATTGATCCCATCGGTGGCGAATCGGCGGATACGGTGGAGGTGACATGCGGTGATTTGTGGACGCCGGATGAAACCGGCCGTTATATCGCCGGGGCGCGAATCTCAGCCGACGAAGATGAATTGAACTCCACGGATAACATCTTCAAACTGTTGCAGTGTCCGGTGGCTTCGATCGACACCATGTCTTATTACGATGACAGCTTGGAGGTGAGCATCGGTTCGACGGCGGGGACCGGCTGGGGAATAGCGTTCCATCCCGCCCAGCATCCCGCCCTGGTGGAGACCATGGATTGGTATGTCCAAGCGGCGCAGGACGCTTCGGAGCTGTATGTCTGGACCATGGACGACGATGGCGAATACGAAGAAGTCTGGTCAACTACTGACCCGCTGGAATCCGGTTGGAACGAGTTTGATCTAAGCAGCGATGACCATCCCATTGGCATTATGCTGGAAGAAGGCCATGTGATTGCCGGGTACGCGATTGTAAATGATGGCGACACCTGGAACCTGGATTCCACGCCGCCCGTTTCCGCCGCCAATCCGGACATGCCCATCGCGGGGTACCGGTACGTCGGTGACACGCTGCAAGTGTCCACCTTCGGCAACTTCCCGGTGCGGGCCGGTTTCGGCAATATTCCACCCTTGCCGTTTGACCTGATCTCCCCGGCGAACGATTCCATTTTGCCCACCGCCGAGGTCGAGCTGGTCTGGCATTCCACTCTCGACCCGGAAGGCAGCGATGTGACCTACGATGTCTATGTCGGCTGGAATCCGGGCAACATGGGCGATCCGCTGGCGGTGGACATCACCGATACTACATTTACCTATGAAGGTGTGGACGGCTTCAACCGTTACTGGCAGATTCACGCCAAGGACGGTGATACCGATGGGACCTTGTCGGAAATGTGGTATTTTGAAATTGATGTGAACCACCCGCCGACGCCTTTCAGTCTGGAGGAACCGGCTGACGCAACCAGCTTCCCCTATGCGGAGATCCATGAGGTGGAGCTGGATTGGGAAACCTCCACCGACAGCGATCCGGAAGATGATCTGCTGTACACCGTGGTGATGGAGGTTCCGGTGCCGGATACCGATTCCACCGCCGTGCTTCATGTGGATAGCCTGGAGTTGAGCGGGACCACGGTGGACGTGCCGGACCTGATGGATATCGATACCAGCCCGCCCTGGGATGATTCGCTGTTTGTCACCTGGCATGTGCTGGCGATCAGCGGCGGCGATACGGTGGCCAGCAACGAGACCTGGGGCTTTGTGCTGGAGCCGGATCTTTCGGTGCTGGAAGGGCTGTTCAGCGGAGTTCCGGATGAGTTCGAGCTGGCGGCGTTGTATCCGAACCCGTTCAATCCGACCACCACGATCATCGTTGCCCTGGCGGAAGCGACGGAGCTGGATGTGACGGTATACAACGTGATGGGCCAGAAGGTGGCGACTCTCGCAAACGGACGTCACCGCGCCGGTTACCAGACTCTGACTTTCGACGCGACAAATCTGGCCAGCGGAGTGTACTTCGTGCAGGTGACCGTGCCGGGCGAGCTGCATGAACTGAGGAAGGTAACGCTCTTGAGATAACTGCATGGATGCGGCGGGATGTTGTTTTTCCCGGCTTTGGCAAGGAGATAGAATAACCGGTCACGACAGTGACTGCCTGAGACGTGTGCGGGGATTGTAACGCGGTTGATCGTGTTTCAATCCCCTTTTTGTGCTCATTTTACACTCTCCAGCAGTGTGCAGCAATGCCATTGCTGTGGAAGCAGGCATCCAGGGGAGACAGCAGGACATTTCATCAATGCCCTTCACTACAACTAGAGTGTTTCTCGAAAGTAATGTCCCATGATGTCATTCCTGCGGAAGCAGGAATCCAGGATAAACAAGTACTTAAGAATCTTAGAATGTTCGATTCTTTGCAAGAACCACTATAGGGCCTGTTGCACGAATCCTGACGTCTCTCATTCCTGCGGAAGCAGGAATCCAGAGAGAAAAGCTCGAAAGAACGGGTCCATGCAATTCTTTTGAGCATCGTTGTGTTTGAGGGCCTGTAACAGGTTCGGAAGTGCGAGACGGACGTCTCAATCTCCGTCCAGCTCCGCCGCCAGCACCAGCCGGTCGCGGCCGGTGGACTTGGCGTGCTTCATCGCCTGGTAGGTGAGGCTGAACAGCTTCAAGTGGTCGTCGCCGGGAACGCAGGCCAAACCCGCGGAGGCCGTCACCGGAATGATCTCGCTGCCGACCGGCACCTTCAGCCGGCGGATGCTGTCCAGCAGCCGGTTGGCGGCTTCGGGCGCCTTGTCTGCGAAAATGTCTTCCAGGAGGACGCCGAAGCGGTCTTCCTTCAGACGGTGCGCCAGGTCGTTGTGACGCAGGCTGCCGTGGATCACCGACCCTACGCGGCGCAGCACCTCGTTGGCGGCGTTGAACCCGAACTTCTGGTTGATGCGCCTGAAACGGTCGAGGTCCACGATCAGCAGGCAGAAGGGGATCTGGCTGCGTTCATAGCGTTCGATGGAGCGCAGCAGGTTCTCGTCGAACATCTCCGCCGCCATCAGACCGGACAGCGGATCCAGCCGAGAATTCTTCACGAATTGGGTCAGGGTCTGGTATTGCCGGATGGCGACACGCACTCGCGCCTGCAATTCCAGCGGTGTGGCCGGTTTGGTAACGAAGTCCACCGCGCCCAGCTCCAACCCGCGGGCGATGGAGACCGGGTCGTTACGAGAGGTAAGGAAAATGATCGGCACAAACCGGGTGCGCTGGTTGGCTTTCAGGCGGCGGCACACCTCGAACCCGTCCATGTCCGGCATGTCCACACCCAGCAGGATGAGGTCGAAATACTCCTCCTGGGCCAGTTTCAGGCCGGTTTCGGGCAGAGTGGCGTGCTTGATCTCGCTGACGACGCCTTCCAGATGGCGGTCCACCAGTTTGTGGACGCCGGCGTCGTCATCAATGGCCAGCAACCGCGCCGGCAAGGTTTCGGGTTTCGCCCTGGTCTCCATCTGGCACTCCGGTTGTGCTCAGTTTGATTGATCCGTTACCGAGACGACAATCAATACGTCAATTCCAGCACCGCCAGGCCTTCGCCCACCGAGGTGATCAGCACGATGTTGTTGTCCTCGATCCGTACGCTGGTCGGTTCACGGACCTCGTACATGCCCATGTATTCGGGTGCGGCAGGTTCGGTGATGTCCAGAAAGACCACACCGTCGAACTTGTCCAACAGCGCCAGGTAGTTGCCTTGTACGGCGACGTCGATGACGTGGTCCAGCCCGGAAGCACTCCAATTGGCCACGTACTCCAGATTGCTGATATCCGTAGCGTCTATCACCGCCAGCCCCCCTGTTCCGTCAGCAGCGTAAATATAGCCGTTCTGGACGGTAAGGTGGGTTGCTTCACCGGGTGTGTCGACCACGGACAACCAATCAATATTATTTCGCACGTTGGGCGAGATGTTCACCGAACCCACCCCCAGGTCACCTAAACCACACGCGAGGGTATCGGGACCGTTCAATACGGCGAGGCCCTCCGGGTTGCGGCCAAAGTAGCCCTGGCCGGAGATGGGGCGCGGAGGCATGTTCCACACTCCTCCAAGGGAATCCACGGCTACATAGGTGCAGTCACGGAAAACGTAGTCCATCGAAAGGTCATCGCCCCTGTCCGCCAGCAGGATCGCCAGGACCGGAACATAGTGGTTCTGATAATCGTAGTCGAGCACAACAGAATCCATCCGGCTAAGCACAAGCATATCCAGAACGCCGGAGGAACCGAGAGAGAAATTGGCGAACGTCAGGCTGTCCTTGAAATAGACACCCGTGTTCAAGTTGTTATTAACCACAATAAACGGGCTGTCTTCAACCAGATCAATATACCGTCCATTAGCTTCCGACGGATTGATCATCAAGGTATCTTCCAGCACCGGAGCGCTCGGATCCGAGAAATCGTACACCAGTACCTCAAAGAAATTCTGGGAGAGGTAGAGTTTTCCGTCCACCACCGCGGTATTCTGAGCGAATGCCTGGGTCTGGATCACCGTGAGGGTGTCGAATTCACTCGCTTGGGTCGGGGGAATCACAGGGTCGTTGGGTTCGCCGCAGCCGTGCAGCAGCGGAAAAGCGAGGGCGAGGAGCAGGAACAGGGATGCGAGTCGATGAGAGCCGTGCCGAATCATGGTAGCCTCCGAGCAATGTTCAGGTGTATCAGAAGGTAGCGAGCCGTTTTTCGCGAAGCAAGAACTCGCGCCGGATTGCGCCAACAATGTACAAGCTGCCGGTGACGACAAGAATCGTGTCGGGTGCAGCGTCCCCGACAGCCTGTTCAAAGACGCCCGCCGGCGGGACAGGAATCGCCGACCAGCCGTATGCTTCCACCAATCGCGCCGTCTCTGCGGGTGGCATCGCACGGGGTGTCCGGGCGGCGGTGGCATAGACCTTTTCCGGCCTGTGGCGCAGCGCCTCCAGGAACGCCGGGACGTTTTTATCCCGGTTGAAGCCCAGGACATACGTCAATTTCCTGTCAGGCCAGCAGGCTTGCAGCAGATCCCGCAACACGCCGGCGCCCTGGGGCGTGTGGGCGCCGTCGATCAGAACCACCGGGTCTTGTTGCAGGATCTCCCCGCGTCCCGGCCAGCGGACCTGCCGCAGGCCAAGCCGGATAGCGTCACCGGGGAGGTCATACGCCCCGTCCACCGCCAGCCGGTCCGCCGCCAGCACCGCCACCGCCGCGTTCTCCGCCTGATGAGCCCCCAACAGCGGTGTGTAGAGCTCTGCATGGGTCCGGTAGGGTGTCGTGAGATCGAACACCGTACCCTCCTGCGTCACAGAGCGGACGGTAAGCTCTGCTTCATGCCCGATCCGCCACAATTCGCTACCGGTCTGTTTGGCTCGCGCTTGAATGGGACGCAGGGCTTCGTCGAGTTGCGGGCCGATCACCGCAGGCTTGGCGGGCTTGATGATGTGAGCCTTGTCGGCCGCGATTTCGCCCACCGTATTGCCCAACACGTTCATATGATCCAGCCCGACACGGGTGACGATGGACAGCAGCGGATCCACCACGTTGGTGGCGTCGAGACGGCCGCCCATGCCGACCTCGACGAGAGCAGCGTCCACCTGCTCCTCGCGGAAAGTGTGAAAGGCCAGTGCGGTCAGCAGCTCAAACACCGTCCGGAAACAGGCCACCGCCGGACGTTTGTCCACCAGCGGGCGGATCCGGGCGTACAGGTCGGCGAACCGGTCGCGGCTCAAATCTGCGCCCATGACGCGGATGCGCTCCCGGACTTCCACCAGGTGCGGCGATACGGTGGCGCCGGTCCGGTAGCCCGCCGCCAGCAGGATGGCTTCCAGTCCGGCCACGGTGGACCCTTTACCGCGTGTGCCGGTCACATGGACCACCGGCCGGCTCAGGTGAGGCGATCCCAGTGAGTCGAGGAATTCCCGGTACACTGTGAGATCGCGCGATACCGTCGCTTGGGCGTCCGGCGCCATGCGTTCCAGATCCAGGCGGGAGTAGATGTGTTCGAGGGCGTGACGGTAATCAGGATGGAACTCCGCTCCCGCATCGAACTCCGTCACGTCTATGCCTTGGGTGTAAGGCGATGTTTCGGCCATGGATACTGTTCCTGATACAAAAAATCCGCCGTCAGCAGGATCGCTTCACGGGCGGAGGGTAGTTGACTTTTCTCTTTTAACGCCTATCTGCATTGTGATTCAATGGGAATTGGCATGTGCAGCTTGATGTGAGACCCTTGGCTGATCAATCGCCATTGCAATGAACGAATTTCAGTACCATTCACCGATCGCTGCCCGGGTTTATATAGGGCCTGTTGCACAATAGGAACCGATCTCATTCCAGCGAAGGCTGGAATCCAGACAAGGTGCAAGAATACAAAATGTTAGCAATTCTGAACCGAAATAGTGTTTAACAGGGTGTTTTCATAGTTAACATATTGTAGTATATAAACATGACTGGATTCCAGCCTTCGCTGGAATGAGAGACATCAGAATTCGTGCAACAGGCCCTATACCCCTGGATGTACCCGTTGCGCGTCTTCATCGTCCGGCTGTCCGGATCGGTCATGT
>CAZYOC010000217.1:0-7627 GCA_964648415.1 uncultured bacterium
GAAAGGTAGTTCACACCCATACTCTTTTTCCACCAACTCCTGGGACGCGACCGTAAAACGCAACCGGACCCCGTTCGAGGCCTATGGAGATCAGACTGAGCGGTGGAACGATATGCTGGTTCGAGTCGACCATATGAAGAAAATGCCCTTCCCGAAACGACGTCTCTTCAAACTGCAAAAAGTCGACACGGAATCGTTCACCGCACGTCAACTGGTAGACACTCAGTACATCGCCCGGCAAACCCTGCATTACCTGGAGCAACTCGGCTCGGACGTAGTCGTCTGTAAAGGCGCGACTACGGCTGCATTGCGGCGCAAATGGGACTTGAATTCCATCCTCGCCGCACCCGGTGAAGACTGCGAAAAGAAAAACCGCATGGATCACCGCCACCACAGTATCGACGCGGTCGTGGCCGCCCTCACCTCACGCCGCCTGTTCCAGCTCCTGTCCCGTCAAGCCCATAAGGAGCCGGACGGCAAGGGACTGAACGACAAGGATTTCACTGTCCCTCTCCCCTGGCTCGGGTTCCGCAACGATGTGGAAAGTGCCGTGCAAGAGATCGTTGTTTCACATCAGGCAAATAGGAAAATTCATGGACCACTTCATAAAGATATGTCTTATGGATATGCGGGACCAGGAGAAAAAAAGGGAACAATACATTTATGCAAGAAAGTGGCGCTTCAAGATATTAAAAAAGGACAAATCAAAAACATTAGAGATCCGTATCTAAAAAAGAAAATAACAGAATTAGTAGAGAATAATAATGGGAATATAAAAAAGGCATTTTCTAAAGAGTTCTATATTATATCTAAAAAGTGCAAGACAATTGTAAAATCTGTTAGAGTTTTAGAGGAGAACATAAGTCCCGATACAGTTATGAAAATTGAGAATGAAAGTTCGGGCTATTACAAATATCACTTCACCAAAAGTAATCATCATGTTGAAATCTTGGAGAATGTAAAGACCGGAAAAAGGAAAGGTGTATTTGTGACAATGTTGGAAGCCGCTGAACGTGCACGAATAGATAAGAAACCGGTTATTCAACGTGACCATGGCCCTGAATGGAAGTTTGTTATGGCGCTTTGTGTTAATGATATGGTAGAAGTTCAGGTAAATGGAAAACCTCAGTATTATCGAATACAGAAAATGTCAGGTGGTCAACAGCGAAATGTGATTCTTCGTTTACATTCTGCAGCTAGATCAGACGTGACCAAAGAATTTAATCATGAGTACATCCAATCAAAAGTTCATTTGCTTGAATGCAATAAAATAAATACTGACGCTCTAGGTAAAGTGAGGTAATAGATGATAAAACGAACAGTAGAAATCGGATCACCATCTCGCTTGAAACAGGAGAAAGAGCAACTCGTCATCGAATCGGATGGAGAGCGCTCCGGCTCTGTTCCCCTTGAAGACCTGGCGGTGCTGATCCTGGACAACCGGCAGGTGACCATCACACAGGCGCTCCTCGCCTCCTGCGGGAGCCGCAACATTGCTGTCATCATCAGCGACGAAAAACATCTGCCCGTTTCCTTGCTGCTCCCCCTGTGCGGCAATGTCCTCCACAGCAAGACGGTTTCAGCGCAAGCCGTGGTGACAGAGGGAGTAAAAAACCGCATCTGGAAACACATCATTCGAGCCAAGCTGCTTGCGCAAGCGGCGGTTCTCCAACAGGCCGGACAGGACAGCCGTCACCTGCGAACGCTCGCCGGCAAAGTCCGAAACGGCGATCCGGAGAACCTGGAAGGAATCGCTGCGAAACACTATTGGACCGCCCTGTTCGGCGCCTCATTTCGGAGAAATCGGGACGCCCCCGGCCTGAACGCTCTCCTGAATTACGGGTACGCCATCATTCGGGCGGCCTGTGCACGCTCCCTCGTGGCGACCGGCCTCCATCCGGCTCTCGGAGTCCATCACCGCAACCAGTACGACGCCTTCTGCCTCGCCGATGACATGATGGAACCCCTGCGCCCACTCGTTGACCGCACCGTTTTCCATATGGGCAGAGAACATGGAGACAAGCTGGAGATCAACCGGCACACCAGGCAACCACTCCTTGAACTGCTGGCGGTTTCGTTGCCGACCGGCCAAAAAGCTTTGCCCCTGATGACGGGCTTGCATCAATACGCAGCCGGGCTTCGAAAAATGCTGTTCAGGGAAGTCGACCGCCTGATGATTCCGAGGTTGGAATGAGCTTTGGAGGTTTCCGTAGCATGTGGGTCGTAACCATGTTTGATCTGCCGACAGACACCAAGCAGGCTCGCCGGGCCTACCGCCTGTTCCGCAACGCGCTCCTGCTGGACGGGTTCATGATGATGCAATTCTCCGTGTATGTCCGCCACTGCCCGAGCCAGGAAAACGCGAATGTGCACGTGAAACGGATCAAAGCCGCTTTACCTCCCAATGGCGAAGTGAGAGTCATCACGATTACGGACAAACAGTTTGAACGGATGAAGGTATTCGCCGGAAAAATCCGCTCTAAAACGGAAAGAGCGCCCAAACAGCTCGAGTTCTTCTGAACTGTTTGGGGCGCTCTCTCAGTACTGACAGGCTCTTGCGGGATAGGTAATGTAACTGACCGATGCCTGCCCGCAAACTACAACCACTCCGAGACCATCGACCCCGTCGATACAATGTAACTGACCGATGCCTGCCCGCAAACTACAACAATCTTGGTCTCCGTGACCTCACCCTCGATAATGTAACTGACCGATGCCTGCCCGCAAACTACAACACGACTCTGACCCGGACGATCCGGATGCTAAATGTAACTGACCGATGCCTGCCCGCAAACTACAACGTAATCACACCCGGCTCGATTATGGCTCGAAATGTAACTGACCGATGCCTGCCCGCAAACTACAACGGAGTTTGGTCGTGTACCGTTTGAAGGTGGAATGTAACTGACCGATGCCTGCCCGCAAACTACAACGTAATCACACCCGGCTCGATTATGGCTCGAAATGTAACTGACCGATGCCTGCCCGCAAACTACAACGGAGTTTGGTCGTGTACCGTTTGAAGGTGGAATGTAACTGACCGATGCCTGCCCGCAAACTACAACAAGGGTGTCCACGTCTGCAGCCAGTCACAAATGTAACTGACCGATGCCTGCCCGCAAACTACAACAAGGGTGTCCACGTCTGCAGCCAGTCACAAATGTAACTGACCGATGCCTGCCCGCAAACTACAACACGTGTTGAATGACGCTGGCCACTTGCACCAATGTAACTGACCGATGCCTGCCCGCAAACTACAACAGGCACAAAGAAGCCTATTGCCATAGCACGAATGTAACTGACCGATGCCTGCCCGCAAACTACAACCAAGCGTTTAACCTTTTTTTCAGACCACCTAATGTAACTGACCGATGCCTGCCCGCAAACTACAACCTGTTACATGCGACCACTGCGGCAGCACATAATGTAACTGACCGATGCCTGCCCGCAAACTACAACAGGTATTGAACAACTACCTCTGGTGCATCCAATGTAACTGACCGATGCCTGCCCGCAAACTACAACCGCACAAACGCAGCAACTACGCCAAGGCGTAATGTAACTGACCGATGCCTGCCCGCAAACTACAACTGTTACCCCAATAGGTTGGCAAGCTAATTCAATGTAACTGACCGATGCCTGCCCGCAAACTACAACCGATTGGCGACTGTCATTTCGCGCTCGGCGAATGTAACTGACCGATGCCTGCCCGCAAACTACAACTTCGCCGTCAACGTGGACACGATCTACGAAAATGTAACTGACCGATGCCTGCCCGCAAACTACAACGTGGGGAGGCTGCTCTACCGTTGAGCTACCAATGTAACTGACCGATGCCTGCCCGCAAACTACAACAAACAACTGGTCCCGGTGGCGCAGTCGGTTCGCTCCTGAAGCAACTGCGCCCGGGTTTTCTGGTCGTCTTGCAAATGATCCCCGCAGTACGGCAGATACTGCATAATTGCTACCCATTCTCGCAAAATGCAAGAGGATTCTTGCGGTTGCATGGCCCGATTTGCTGTGTGACGCTCTTGCGTTCTGGACAGATGGTTGCATGGATGATGCCGGTGGAAGGTGCGTTTCCGGTTTCGAGCAAGTCGGGGGCGGCAGTTTTATGCAACCCGCTGCCGGGGTTGGAGGGGTCTGGCGAACCTGTCCCCAAGGTGCGCGCCAAACGGACGGCGCGTACCTTGGGCTATGACAGAGAACCACTGCCGTGGTTCGATCGTGAGAGATCCGGGCTGGGTTATCAGTCTCGTTCGTGGTTCGTTCGTTGGGTTATCAGTCTCGTTTCCCCATCACCCAGCCGATCCAGGGTTTGCGCCGCAGGGATTCGTATTTCTGTTTCTGCTGGGTGATGGCGCGCAGGGTGCGCCGCACCTTCCGGAAGTATGTACGGATCTCTTTCTCGTCGAGCGGACTCGGGTGTTCTTCGCCCTCGCTGAGCCGGAAGATCACCTCGCCGATGTGCATGTAGTGAGTATGGAGATCCCGGCGCAAGGAGGCGAGGGTAAGCTTGATCTGCCCCTTCTTGGCCTGGGAGCCGATCATGTTGCACACTCCGCGAAACAAGCGGTTCAAGATCCGCACCGCCCGTCCCCAAAAGTTCAGAGACGTGACCGCGTTGAAGGGAAGATCGGCTTCGTACTGGTTGACCTGCTGCGCCGGTGTCATGCAACGCTCCATGTTTGCTGAGATGGCCCACGAGTTCCGCTCGCTCCGTGTTTCGCAATATACGAAAATTTCCCGGGGAAGGGGAGGGAGAACCGATGGCAGTTTTTGCGACCGTGGCGAGCAGCCCCCGTCGAGCCGCGAGTGGCGAGGATGCCGCAAGCTGTGTATCTTCTTCCTCAACGATCCACACAAGCCACCAACAGGAGCGTCCTCATGAGCCTGAAGCGCCTGCTGCCCGCGATCTGCCTGGTCGCCTTTACCTTCGCCCCCGTAAGTTTTGCCGAACAGACCGACGCCGAACCCGTCAGCCTCGATACCTGGCTGATGACCCAAGCGGTCACGGTCCCGTTCACCATTATGGACGGCGACACCTCCGCCCCGCCGTTGCAGACACTGCTGGATGGCCACGGCGTCGACCCGTTCGAGTTCTGGCCGAAGGCCGGCACGACGCTCAACCCCGCTCCGGGCAAAACGCAGACGTTTCAGGAGACCACCGAGCTGACCTTCGCGCCTTTGCCCGATGCGGGTTCCGGTGCGCTGCATCTGGCGTACGCCGCCACGTACCTGCAGTCGGACCGGTGGCATGAGGCCGGCGTTGAGGTGACCGGACAGGCCGCCTTCAAGCTGTACCTTGACGGCGAAGAGATCCTGGCCCGCACCAGCGCCGCGGATTCGGACACCGCCGCAGCGTCCGCCGAAGCTGTGATCGACCGGGGCCACCGTCGCCTGCTGCTGATCACCGCCGTTTCGGGTGACGATTCGCTGGCCGCGTGGAGCTTCAAGGTGACCGTAACGCCGAAGAATCCCACGGACGCCCAAGTCGCCACCTCCACCGACCCAAAACATCGCTTCAACTTCTACGATTACTACCGGCAAGAACTGGCGCCGGATCTGGATGTCAGCCCCGACGGCCGCTGGCTGGCCGCCACACGGGGTTACCGCAATCGAGAAAACGACGCCACCACCAGGTGGCTGGAAATCTGGGATCTGGACGAGAAGGAACTCGTCTGGGAATACCGTAGCAGCAAGAACATCAGCGGCACGGCCTGGTCGCCGGATTCAAAGACGCTCCTTCTGGTTCTTCCCGGCGCGGATAAAGGCAGGGACCTGGTGCTGTGGGACACCGAAACTCAACTCCTGACCCCGCTGAGTACGTCGCTGGAGAAGGCGGGCGGCTTCACCTGGAGCCCCGACGGCCAGGGGATTTACTACACCGTGCGCGAGTCGTACGAAGAGGGCGACCAGCCCTACAAGGTGATGTGGGATCTGCCGGACCGGTGGGGCGGCTGGCGTGACGATGCCGGTATCTGGTACATGGGCCTCGAGGGCGATACCCATGTCAAACTCACCGAGGGCAAGTACACCCCCGATAACTGGCTGCTCAGCCCCGACGGGAAAGAGCTGCTGGTCATCAGTTGGAAACCCAGCCCGGAGCGTCCCTTCTACACCGCTGACTTCTGGCTGATCTCTACGGAAACCGGCGCGTCGGAGAAGATCTACCAGTCCCAGCTCGTTTCCATCGAGCACCCCTGCTGGTCGCCGGACGGCCGCCAGGTGGCCTTCTCCGCTCCGCTGAACCCGGTGCCGGGCAACGACAGCCCGTACCCGGATAACAACGATAACCAGACCTCGCTGTGGATCCTGGACACCGAAACCGGTGAAGCCGAGAACAAGACGCCGGACTTCGAGCCGACCGTGGCCAAGGGCGCGTACGGTGTCGGCTGGGGCGGCACGCTGAAATGGCACGACAACGAGACCATCGTGTTCACCGGCCTGTACAACAAGGTCATGCGCTGGTACGTCTACTACCCCGATTCCGGCGAGATGGAAGTCCACGATTTCCCCACCCCCGGCGCGAACGAGCTGGACTGCTCCACCGACAAAAAGAGCACCCTCGCGGTGTTCTGGGGCAAACGCGTGGAAGACTACGGCGACGTGTACTGGTACGACTGGAAGCGCAAGCGCAGCGGCAAGCTGTTCCCCATGGGCGAAAAAATGAAGGGGCTGGTGCTGTTTGAAAACAAGGTAGAGGACTACGACGTCACCTACTGGGACCACGTGGAACAGGACAGCGTGACCGTGCCCGGCTACCTCTACTACCCCGCCGACTACGACCCGGAGAAGAGCTATCCGGTGATCACGGATTTCTACGGCGGCGTGGCGGGGTACGCCGACGGCTGGGTCTGGGGGAGCCAGGTGCTGGCGACGCGCGGTTACTTTGTGTACGTGCCCTCTCCTCGCGGTGCGGCCGGCTGGGGCCAGGAATTCGCCGACCACCACCCCAACGACTGGGGTATCAAGACCAGCCGGGATATGAACAACGGCCTGCGGCATATCGTGGAGAACGTCCCCGGGGCCGATCCCGAACGCTGCGCGCCGGTCAGCGGCTCCTACGGCGGCTTCATGACCATGTATATGCTCGCCATGGATCACAACAGCCCCGACTACTACCCCTACGCCACCGGGATCAGCGATTACGGGATCTCGAACCTGGCCAGCTACTGGGGCATCGGCTGGTGGGGCTACCTGTACAGCGACATGGCCACCGCGCGGACCTACCCCTGGAGCGATCCGCAGTACTACATCGACCACTCGCCGCTGTTCTTCGCGGACCGGATCACCGCGCCGCTGCTGCTGCTGCACGGCGACGCCGATGTCAACGTCCCGGTGGGCGAGTCCGACCAGATGTACACCGCGCTGAAGGCTCTGGACAAGGAAGTCGAATTTATCCGCTTCCCCGGCGAGGACCACGGCATGGCCTCCACCCGGACCAAGTACCTGACCAGCAAACGGCTCCATGTGGAATGGTTCGACCGCTGGCTGAAGGATCAGCCCGGCGCGTGGGATAAACGGATGGAAGATGAGCATCAACGGTAGGCATCGCGACAGAAAATGGGCCTGGCGATGTGAAACAGGTATATAGTCAGTCTACAGTCGGGGAAAAACTGGTACA
>CAZYOC010000218.1:0-7617 GCA_964648415.1 uncultured bacterium
AAACAAAAACGAAAACAGAAAACAAGAACCTTGCTCAATTAACCGGACAGCAGTGACGCACAACCTGTTGAAATTGCATAAATATATGCTCAAGAGGCGTCTCAACAGCAGGAATTAAGGGAGTACATGGGGGTGCTCGCTGTATCAGCCTGAACACGGCCGATTCTCGCGCTGATTCCGGCGATTCTCGCGCAAATCAGGCGCGCACTCGCTTGGAAAGGCGCTGAGCGTGACTATGAGATAAGGCGTCCATGCAACAGGCCCTATAACCCGGATATTTCACGAATGAACCACGGCAGTGGTTCGCTGCCATAGCCCAAGCTACGCGCCGTCCGTTTGGCGCGCACCTTGGCGGTTCGTTCATGGCAACGGGGTAGTAAGTCGCGTATTTCACAACAAGCTGCCCGGGGCAAAGACCATACGACAACTCGATTCAGGTTTGACGATTCACGAACGAGATCCACGTGGATCTCGCTTAAGGAGAACAAACATGAGACAAAGCATTGCACTCATTCTGACCTGGCTGCTGACGGCAGGCCTGGCGGCGGCGCAGGACGCGAAAGAAATCGTCCATCAGGCCGACCAGCACATGCGCGGCGAGACCAACATCACCGAAATGACCATGCAGATCATCCGTCCCGATTACACCCGCGAGATCAGCATGAAGAGCTGGATGAAGGGCCGCGACTACGCCCTGATCTACATCACCGCGCCCGCAAGAGACCGTGGTACAACCTTCCTGAAACGCGGCAACGAGGTCTGGAACTGGGTGCCCGCTGTCGAGCGCGTCATCAAACTGCCCCCGTCCATGATGATGCAGTCCTGGATGGGCTCGGATTTCACCAATGACGACCTGGTGCGAGAATCGTCCATCGTCAACGACTACACCCACGAGCTTGCCGGTACGGAAACCATCAACGGTTACGAGTGCTGGAAGGTCGAGTTGACCCCGAAACCGGAAGCGGCGGTGGTCTGGGGCAAAGTAACCATGTGGGTCGCCAGGGAAACCCCGATGCAGATGAAGATCGAGTTCTACGACGAGGACATGAACCTGGTCAACGAGATGAACGCGTCGGAAGTGAAAAACCTCGGCGGACGCAAATTCACCACACGCTGGGAGATGATTCCCCAGGATAAAGAGGGGCATAAAACTGTCATGATTTACAATGATGTCGAGTTTAACGTCCCCCTCGAGGACAACATGTTTACGGAACAGTACATGAAACGAGTACGACCCTGAGGGGAGGGAATTAGAAATTAAGAATTAAGAATTAATTTGCGCCAACCTGAACAGCTCAAGTCAATAGCAATTACGCTGAATGGCTCTTAAAGCTCTGATATCTGTTTCTTTTTTCACCTTTTTCACTTTTTTCACTTTTTCACTCGGAAGAAACCCATGATCGCAGCCATGGCATGGAGAAACATCTGGCGGAACAAGAAGCGGAGCCTGATCACCATTGCCTCCGTCTTTTGCGCCGTCCTGCTCGCACTGACCATGCGATCTCTGCAAGTCGGGGTGTTCGGCAACTCGGTGCGCAACGCCACCTCGTTTTCCAGCGGCTTTATCCAGGTCCACACCGAGGGGTACTCCGACCACCGGTCGGTCAATAACTCCTTCGCCGACGTGGAGACGGTGCTGCAACAGGTGGACAACCTGCCGCACGTCACCCATGTCGTCCCACGGCTTGAAACGGTCGTGATCTCGGCCTGTGACGACAAGTCCGAAGTTGCCTTGGTGCTGGGCGTGGACCCGCAGCGTGAGCACGAGATGAACGGCGTCGGCGGCCGCATCGTCGAGGGCCGCTTCCTGACCGAGCGTCCCGACGGCGTCGTGATGGGGATAGGCCTCGCGGAAAACCTGGGCCTGGGTGTTGGTGACGAGGTCGTCTTCCTGGGACAGGGCTATCACGGCGCCACCGCCGCCGGCAAATACCCGGTGGTCGGGCTGCTGAAATACCCGGTGCCGGAACTCAATCACCGGGTGGCGATGCTGACGCTGCCGGCGGCTCAGCAGTTACTCATGGCTGACGGCCGCGCCACCAGCCTGGCGGTCATGCTCACAGACGACAAGTACACCGAGCGCACTCGCAGCCGGATCGCCACGATGCTCGGAGATGATTTCGAGGTGTTTACCTGGCGAACCACACTGAAAGAGCTGGCGCAGATGATCCAGACCAAGTACGCCAGCTCCTGGATCATCATCCTGATTCTTTACATGGTGGTGGGCTTCGGCATCTTCGGTACCGTGCTGATGATGACGCTGGAACGTACGCGCGAGTTCGGCCTTCTGGTCGCCATCGGGATGAAGCGTGGCCGGCTGATGCTGCTCTCGATCCTGGAAAGCATTTTTCTGGCGCTGACCGGTGTGGTGCTGGGCATCCTGGTCAGCGTACCTCTGCTCAGTTATTTCAAGGCGAATCCGATACAGCTTACCGGCGAACTGGCGGCGACCTACGAGAACTTCGGGTTCGAACCGATCATCCCGGTGGACCTGTCGTTGGCCATGGTGCTGGCGCACCCGACAATCATCTTCATTATCGCGTTGATTGCGGCGATGTACCCGGTCTTCCGGCTGGCGACGTTTGATCCCGTGGAAGCCCTGAGAACGCAGTAGGCAACGGAGTGAACATGTACTTCAACCTGGCATGGCGCAACCTCTGGCGGAACAAGAAACGCAGCGCGATCACCATCGCATCGGTGCTGTTGGCGGTGGTCATCTCGCTGTTCATGCGGTCCATGCAACTCGGCTTCTACGCCAAGTCCATCGACAACGCCGTCTCCTTTTTCACCGGCTACATCCAGGTACACAGGGACGGCTACTGGGACAAGCAAACGCTGGATCGGTCTTTCGGCAACGTCAGCGAGGTTATAAAGCAGGTGCGTGAGGTGGAGGCTGTCACCAACGTGGCGCCTCGTATCGAGTCGTTCACCCTGATCTCCGGCGGCGACAGGACCGAGGGCGGCATGGTGATCGGGGTGGACCCGCAGACGGAGATCGCCATGTCCGGGGTTGATGAGCGAGTCGTGGAAGGCCGTTTTTTGCAGGAGGGCGACCAGGGCATCGTCATGGCCGGCGGCCTGGCGAAGAACCTCGCGCTGTCGCTCGGCGATACGGTGGTCATCCTGGGACAGGGCTACCACGGGGTCATCGCGGCGGGCAAATACGAGATCCTGGGACTGATCGAATACCCCATGCCGGACCTGAACAACCGCATGGCCTACCTGACACTGGAGACCGCGCAGGAACTGTATTACGCCTATGGCCGGGCCACATCGCTGGCCATTATGATCACCGGCGAAAAGCAGCTCCACCAGGTCCACAAGGCGCTGAAACAGAAACTGGGCGACGAGTACGAAGTGATGGACTGGCGCGAGATGATGCCGGAACTGGTGCAGGGCATCGAGACCGACAACGCCAGCGGGATCATCATGCTGGCCATCGTGTATATGGTAGTGGCGTTCGGCATCTTCGGCACCATCCTGATGATGACCCTGGAACGTACGCGTGAATTCGGGATGCTGATGGCGGTGGGCATGAAACGAGGCCGCATGGTCATTATGACCGTCATCGAGAGCATCCTGATCTGCCTGTTGGGAGTGGCCATCGGAACCTTGCTGGGGCTGCCGTTGATCTACTATTTCCACTTGAACCCGATCCCCCTGACCGGCGAGACGGCGGAGGCGGTGAAGGCATACGGTTTTGAACCCATTATGCCGTTCTCCATGGCGCCGACGTTGTTCCTGAACCAGGCGCTCACGGTGCTGGGGATCGCGCTGGTGGTGGCCATGTACCCGGCGTTCCGGTTGCTGCGGCTGGACGCGGTGGACGCCATGCGGGGAGAACACTGACTCTCGCACGGGCATACTCATTCTTAACAGGATAAAAAGGATATTTAGGATGATAAGGATAGCTTAAGAATTAAGAATTAAGAATTAAGAATTATTTTGCGCACATTTGGACACCTGAAGTCAATAGTAACGACGTCGAATGGCTCGCTGAACTCGGACATCAGTTTCTTTTTTCACTTTTTTCACTTTTTTCACCTTTTTCACCTTTTTCACTTAGGAACAACCCATGATTGCTTCGATTGCCTGGCGAAACGTGTGGCGCAACAAGAAACGGAGCGCGGTGATTCTGGCGGCCATCACCCTGGGCCTGTGGGCCGGGTTGTTCGCCAACGGCCTGATGTACGGCATGATCCAGCAGATCATCCAGAACGCCATCGGAGACCGCCTCGGCCACATCCAGATCCATGCCGAAGGCTACCGGAACCACCCGGAGATTGAAAACGTCATCCCCGACGGCATGCAGGTACTCGACCAGACGCGCCGGACGCCCGGCGTACAAGCCGCTTCGGGACGCATCCTCATCAACGGCATGGCGAGTTCGGCCACCAACGCCCTCGGCGCACAACTTTACGGCATCGAGCCTGCCGTCGACAGTGTGATCATCGACTTGGAAGACCGGCTGGTGGAGGGCGTCTGGGCGGATACCGCCCGCCGCAATCCGGTGGTGGTCGGCAAGGCCATGGCGGACAAGCTGGGCTTGAAACTGGGCAGCAAGATCATCGTGCAGGGGCAGGCGCTCAACGGCGACATCGCCGGCGCCGCCTTCCGTATCGTCGGCCTGTTCAATACCGTCAACTCCGCATTCGACAAGACCGCCATGTTCGCCCAGCGGGACGATGTCGACCGCATTTTCGGTATGGAGGGTACTATCCACCAGATCATCATCCTGGCGGACAGCTACGAGATCGTGGCGACGACCGCCGACACCTTGCAGACCGAGTTCGCCAGCCTGGATGTCTCGCCCTGGAAGAAGCTCAGCCCCGAGCTGGGCATGTACAGCGATACATCGTCGTACTACCTGCTGATCTTCCTGGGCATCATCCTGGTCGCGCTGGCCTTCAGCATTACCAACACCATGCTGATGGCGGTGATCGAACGCATTCGTGAGTTCGGCGTGATCAAAGCGCTCGGCATGAGCCACGGCAAGATCTTCGCCATGATTCTGCTGGAGACGGTGCTGCTGACGCTGCTGGGGTGCATCGGCGGAATGATCACCGGCTGGGCGACGGTCGCCATCGTCAACAGGACCGGGCTCAACCTGGCAGGTGTGTCGGAAGGGCTGGAAGCGTTCGGCATGGCCACGGTCATCCGTCCCGAACTGCCCTGGAGCACCTATCCGCAACTGATCCTGCTGACCGGGCTGACCGCCATCATCGCGGCGATCTACCCGGCGATCAAGGCGATCCGGTTGAATCCGACAGAAGCGATACGGACGTATGGATGATTGAAGTGAAAAAGGTAAAGAAAGTGAAAAAAGTGAAAAAAGTAACGTTCGTTTGAGAACAGTTCGTGTTTGTATCATACAGGTTTCCTCGAAAACAATGTCGACACGATTGTTACCCCTTAGGGGTAAACTGTCATAGCCCAGGGTCAGCGAAGCGCCACCCTGGGAAACAGAAACGGAAACGCACCACCAAAATCAACCCCGAAGGGGTTGCCTGAGGGATGAAACACCGATCACGTGGAAACACAGAACACGCTGGACAACACAACACACGCGAAGCTCAGGAGATAGAGAAATGGCTGCTGTGATTCAAACCACGAACCTGGAAAAAACCTACGACGACAAAGGGGTGCCGGTGCACGCCCTGCGTGGGGTCGACATGGAGATCAACGACGGCGATTTTGCCGCGCTGGTCGGCCCGTCGGGCTCGGGCAAAACCACGCTGCTGAACATGATCGGCGGTCTCGACAACCCCTCCAAAGGAACTGTCATCGTCGACGAGAAAGACATCACCGACATGCCGCCCAACAAGCTGATCGAATTCCGGCTGCAACACATCGGCTTCGTCTTCCAAGCCTACAACCTGATCCCCGTGCTCACCGCCATCGAGAACGTGGAATTCATCATGCTGCTGCAGGGCCGTTCCAAGACGGAACGCCGGGAGCGCGCCAGAGAACTGCTGGAAGCGGTCGGCCTGGGCGACATGCTGCACCGTCGCCCCAACGAGCTGTCCGGCGGCCAGCAGCAACGAGTGGCGGTCGCCCGGGCGCTGGCCTCCAAGCCGCGCTTCGTCCTCGCCGACGAGCCCACGGCCAACCTGGACTCCAAATCCGCCGGCGACCTGCTGGACATGATGCAGGAACTCAACGAGAGCCAGGGTGCGACCTTCATCTTCTCCACTCACGACCAGCGGGTGGTGAAACGCGCCCGCCGGGTGATCACCCTCAAAGACGGGAAAATCGACTCCGACGAGACCAAGGCTTCCGAATCATGAAGGGTTGTTTGACTTTCCTTACAATTTGCTGTGTCGTGCTGGCCGGGGCGACTGAAGCCGTGGCCGATTGGCGGGATTATGTCATGGCGCGGGGCTATGTCCGTGAAACACCTCTCGTCTGGAAACTGCCTGTGTACGGCCTCCAGCATGAAGAAGAGGACTATCAGTTTACAAACCTGTTAAATGTTCGGCAGACCTTCAGAATCTACCCCAGCCGGTCGATTACGCTGGGGATCGAGCTGAAGGAGCGCGCGTTTATCGGCTCCTCGGCCAGGGATCTGCGCCAGGCCGCCGACCTTTACACCATCGATGAGACCTACTTCGACTGGGAATGGGAAGTGATCCGCGAGGACCAGCTCGTTGTGTCAGGTATACCTGATAGATTGTGGTTTGACGTCATGCTGGGCGACTTGCAGATCACCGCCGGACGGCAGCGGATCGCCTGGGGCGTCAACACCGCCTTCAACCCCACCGACCTGTTCAACCCGGCGTCGCCACTGGATTTCGATAACGAGGAGATGCCCGGAACCGACGCACTGCGTGCGCAATATTACCTGGGGCCGATGTCAAAACTCGAGGCGGCAGTGACGCCGAAACGCGACGCGGACCGCACCATCGCAGCCCTGAAGCTGCAACTCAACAAGTGGGATTACGACTGGATCTGGCTGCTGGGGCGGCGGTACGCGCAAACAGTGGCCGGGTTCTCCTGGGCGGGCGACATTCACGACGCCGGCTTCAAGGGTGAAATCCTGGCGGCGTTTCCCCGTGATTCTGTGTACAACGACGACAACGCCCCCTTTGTCAGCGCCGGCATCGGCGGCGATTACGCCATCCCCAACACCACGGTGTACCTCCACGCCGAAGTGTTGTACAACCAGCTCGGGACCACGGACAAAGCGGGCGGGATGCAGCTCCTGCAAGCCTTTGAAAGGAAGCAGCTGTCGCCCTCACGGCTGGACATTTTCGCCGAGGTCACGAACACGTTCTCGCCCCTGGTCAGCGGCAACCTCAACGGCATCGTCAACCCGTATGACCTCTCCTGGTACGCCGGGCCGAACGTGACCATCTCGCTGCTGACCAACCTGGACCTGACGTTGATGGGGATGATCTACGGCGGCGAGGACGGGACCGAGTTCGGCGACAACCCGCAAATGGTCATGGGCCGGTTGAAGTGGAACTGGTAACCCGGAGTAACTGATGGATCGTTTTACCTGGATTGACGGGCTTTGCCCCGGGCTGCTGGTTGTGAAAAGGTGAAGACAAATAGAGTAATTCGTCGTCTCTGAAAAACTCTTGAAGCTCAACAGTGATAAGGGTTTCGGGGAGAGCG
>CAZYOC010000219.1:0-7609 GCA_964648415.1 uncultured bacterium
ATCGCTGAAGCTGAACACGCTGTGTCGGAGAAAGAACAACCTTCTTCTTCGGCCTCATGAGCTTCCTCCCAAGTAGAAACCAGCAGGGAGTATGGCTCATGAAAACTCTCCTGTCAATTCAACGGCGAGCAACTAAAACTCAGAGCTGGAGCAATGCTCCACTAGCCCGGATATTTCACGAGTATTTATGCTTCGTCAATTTAACCCTTGATATAGAATCGGTTTAAAGGGTTTTCAGCTTTAAATCACATGACGACAGTTTGTCTTCGTTTTATGCAACCCGCTGCCGGGGTTGAAGGATCTGGTAAACCTGTCTCCCAAGGTGCGCGCCAAACGGACGGCGCGTACCTTGGGCTATGGCAGAGAACCACTGCCGTGGTTCATTCGTGAAATATCCGGGCTAGTAACTCCGCCGCTTGTCGTTCCCCGCCTTGGACATGCTGCCCAGGAACTCCTCGTTGTTTTCGGTGTTGCGTATTTTGTCGAGGAGGAACTTCATGGTTTCCATCGGGCTGTAGTCGCTCAGCATGTTGCGCAGGATCCAGACACGGTTGAGCACGTGCTCGTCAAGGATGCGTTCTTCCTTGCGGGTGCCGGAGCGGTTGATGTCGATGGCCGGGAAGATCCGGGCGTCGGCCAGGCGGCGATCCAGGACCAGCTCCATATTGCCGGTGCCTTTGAACTCTTCGAAGATGACCTCGTCCATGCGGCTGCCGGTTTCCACAAGCGCAGTGGCCATGATGGTCAGGCTGCCGCCGAACTCGATGTTCCGCGCCGCGCCGAAGAATTTCTTGGGTTCGAACAACGCCGCCGCGTCGACACCGCCGGACAGGATGCGTCCCGAATGCGGCGCCGCGCTGTTGTGGGCGCGCGCCAGGCGTGTGATCGAGTCCAGCAGGATCACCACGTCCTTGCCGTACTCCACCAGCCGCTTGGCCTTTTCGATCACCATGCCGGCGACCTGGATATGGCGTTCCGGGCGTTCGTCAAAGGTTGAGCTGACCACCTCGCTCTTGACCGTCCGCTGGAAGTCGGTGACCTCTTCCGGGCGTTCGTCGATCAGCAGCACGATCAGCATGATTTCGGGATGGTTCTTCTCGATGGCGTGGGCGATTTTCTGCAGGAGCACGGTTTTCCCGGTCCGCGGCGGGGCGACGATCAGCCCGCGCTGGCCCTTGCCGATCGGGTCGAAGAGATTCATGATCCGGGTGGACCGATCGTTCGGGTTGTACTCCAGGGTAATCTGCTCGTCGGGGTGCAACGGTGTCAGGTTCTCGAACAGGATGCTGTCGCGTACCTTTTCCGGCGCTTCAAAGTTGACCGCTTCCACCTTCAGCAGGGCGAAGAAGCGCTCGTTTTCCTTGGGCGGCCGGATCTGTCCGGCGACGATATGGCCTTTTCGCAGGCCGAAGCGCTTGATCTGCGAGGGCGACACGTAGATGTCGTCCGGCCCGGGCAGGTAGTTGGACGCCTGGCTGCGCAGGAACCCGTACCCGTCGGGCAGGATTTCCAGTACGCCGTTGCCGAAAATCAGGCCTTCCTTCTGAGCCTGTTTTTCGAGGATCTTGAACACAAGTTCTTTGCGGGGAAATCCGCTGTAGCCTTCCACCTTGAGTTCTTTGGCCAGCTCATTGAGCTCAGCGATCTTCAAGGCGTTCAGTTCGGCAAGTTCCATGGAGGGGTGTCCTTCGTGAGGTTGTAACTATGTATGGGTTTTGTTTGTTTCACACCTTTGTGGGAAAACGACCCGCTGTTCGGCAACATGTTTTGGAACTGCGGGAAACACTGGCAGCTTGTTGTTCGCTCGCCACTTCAATAAAAACAAACGCGCGATACTGCTAAAGCACCGAGACATTCCGGAAACGTGGCTGGGATGCTGCTCGTGAAAGAATTCGCACTGCTGTGGGCCTCGAAAGGCTGGATAGTTCAAGTATAATTGTCACAGCTAAGAAAGTCAAGCCTTTCTGTGGGAGAATTCCCCGGAAGGCCCGCGAGCCGATGGAGGTTGACCGGAGTGGTTGTACGCAAAGCCCGGGACCGGTATTTTACCGGCATGAGCAACCAGAACAACTCACCGTTGACACCAAAGGAGCTGGAAGAGCAGCTCAAGCAGATGCGCGGCCGCACCGGCCCGCCGCCGGAGGAAGACGACCGCCTGGCGCGGCCTATCGGGTACACTCGCAAGCACGGCGGCCTGCCGCCCACCAAAAAATCCCTGGGCCAGAACTGGCTGGAAGACCCGGGCGTGTGCCGTGAAATAGCCCACGCCGCCACTTCCGCCGGCACGCCGCATGTGCTCGAAGTCGGCCCCGGCGGGGGAGCGTTGACCGAAGCGCTGCTCGACGCCGCTGCGGACGTGGTCGCGGTGGAGCTCGACCAACGCATGGTGGAGGTGCTGGCTCAGCGCTGGGGCGACAACGACCGGCTGCGCGTGGTCCACGAGGATGTCATTCAGGCCGACTGGCCGCCGCTGATGAACCACCAGCCGTTTGTGCTGGCGGGTAATCTGCCGTATCACATTACCTCGATTCTGCTGTTCAACGCCTTGGACCTGGCGCGGGAGCAGCCGGGTTTGCTGAAGCGTATTGTCGTGCTGGTGCAGCTCGAGGTCGCGCGGCGGATCGTTGCACAGCCCGGTGACAGCGAGTACGGCATCCTGTCGGTCTTCACCCGCTTCTGGGGCGAACCGGAGCTGATCCTGGAGGTGGGACGCGAGGCGTTCAACCCGCCGCCGAAAGTGGACGCCGGCGTGCTGGTGCTGGACATCGCCGAGCAGCCGAGATATGAGTTCGACGACTGGCAAACGCTGAAGCGTCTGGTAAAGGGGACGTTCGGCAAGCGACGCAAGATGCTGCGCAACAGCATGCCCGCAGTTGCCGGGTTGCGGCCCTGGCAGGAGGTGGACTTCGACTGGACACGCCGTCCTCAGACCCTGTCGGCTGAGGAATACGCCTGGCTGGCGCGTGAGCTGACACCGAAACAGACGCGAGGTTGACCGGCGAAGGGCATAGTCTTACACGGTTCAACTTTCGGGCTGTTCTGGTTGCCCTCTATCCCAGATACCACAAATCCAACTCATTTACCGCTTCAATGAGGTGCTTGACCACGGCGGGGTCGAGCTGGCCGTCGACCGCTGCGTCCTGCAGGATGCGGCAGGTCTTGGCTTTGGGCAAGGGGGCTTTGTAAGGACGTTGGGTGTTGAGGGCGTCGAACATGTCCACGGCGCAGACGATGCGCGCGCCCAAAGGAATATCCTCGCCCACCAGGCCGTCGGGATAACCCTTCCCGTCCATGCGTTCGTGGTGGTGCCGGATGATGGGCAGCGCGGTTTCCAGCGATTTCAAAGGTTTGCAGATGGATTCCCCTTTTTCCGGGTGCTCGCGTACCTTGGCCAGCTCGTCGGGTGTCAAGCTGCCGTCTTTAAACAGGATGGAGTCGGGCATGCCGATTTTGCCGATGTCGTGCAGGATGCCGCCCCGTCGGATGGCCAACAGTTCATCGTCATCCAGGCCCAGTCGCTCGGCCACCTCCACTCCCAGCTTGGCGATCCGGTAGCTGTGGCCCCGGGTATAGGAATCCTTGGCTTCCACCGTCAGCGCCAGCGAGAAGATGATTTCCTCGGCGCTCTCCAGTTCATCGGTAAACTGTTTTAATTTCAACAGGGATCTCACTCGTGCTTGAAATTTGAAGTCGTGAAACGGCTTGGTGATAAAGTCGTCGGCGCCCAGCTCGACGCCTTTGATGTAGTCTTCGGGAGAGTCGAGCGCGGTCACGATCACGGTCGGGATCAACCGCATGGTCGGATCCTGCTTGATGTATTCACACAGTTGGAACCCGTCCATGTTGGGCATATCGACATCGGTGATGACCAGGTCGGGTTGCTCGTGCTCCAGGTGGGAGACCGCTTCCTCGCCGTCCTTCGCCTGAAGAACGCCGTAGCCGAGGTGCTCGAGTTGAAAGGCGAGGATTTCACGGATGGTGGGCTCGTCTTCCACAACCAGGATCAGGGGTGGTTCGTGCATGGTTAGCTTTTGTTTAGGTTGACAATGGCTCGCGTGGTGTCCCCGAGGCTGTCCGTTTCGCGGAAGCAGATTTCCAGAAATCACCAGAGCGAGCAAAACGCGGCTGTCAACGGACCATCGTGGGGTCGAATGGCAGCGAAGCGTCTTAGATTTACCACCATAGTATAACACTCCGTTTTGCTGAACAAAAAAGCCCGACTCTTCACAAGGAGAGCAGGCTTGCAACACTCGATCCGACAACAAGCTGTTCAATAACAGCCTCTTAGAAGCTGGCGGTGAGAGCCAGGTAGGTGAACCATGCCGGATCTCTGCTTTGCTTCCAGTCTTCACTCGGTTGGAACCCGCAGAGCGCCATGTCCATATCGACGGCGCCATACAGTTTGGTGCGGATCCGCAGGTCGGCCTCATATCCGAGGAAGGTATACGTCTCCCCGGCGATGTTGGTCATCTCCACGGGCCTCTGGAAGCGGTGCAGGTCCAGGTTGATCCGCCAGCCGCTGAGGGGTGACGCTTCCAGCCGCAGGATCAGGTCGATCAGGCCGGCGTCACGCGCCGATTGGGATCTGAAGAAATCGCAGAAGCCCTGGTACCGGTGTTTGGAATAGAAATCGGCGTAGAAGCTGTGGTCGGTGTCATCGTTGGGATCGTTGTCGCCGGATATCATGTCGACGCCCAGGCCGGCCCTTGGTTTCCACGCTCCCCCGAACCGGTAGGCCGCATCCATCGCCAGCAGGTAGGCGCTCTTGTCGACTCCCTCAGTTTCGCCGGCCTGGTAGATGGCGTCGGCCTCGATGTCCCAGTCGCCGGAGCCGGCGTCGAGGTAGAGCCCGGGGTTATAGAGCACCGTGGGCGTTGATTGTCCGATGGCGCGCTGGTCACAGTCCACGATGAAAAAGGGCTGCACGGTGTTGCCGAATGCGTGGCCGTAGAGGCCGTACATCGAGCGCTCGCTGGGGTCGACCGGGTCGCCTGTGTTGGGGAAATCGGCAAAGGCGCGGTCCTGCAACTTGACATAGAACAGGTCCACGTCGGCGCCGCCCAGGTGGTAGATGAACCGAGCGCCGTCGTAAGACCGCCACCCGTAGTTGCTCCAGTTGCCGTGCCCCAGGAAGCGCAAGCGGCCGTACATCATCTGAAAACGCCCCAGTTGCAACGACAGGTCGTGGATGAAGAAGTCGCTGAGGAGCATGTAGCCTTCATGGAGGTGAAAATCGTTGGTCTGAGTATGTTGTTTGTTAGGGTAGTTCGTGCCAAGGGCGCGTGAATCACCAATGTTAACACGGAGGAATACCTTGTCCACGGGAGTGAAGTTCATCCCCAGCCGGGTGCGCAACAGCGAATACTCCAGCGCACCCTGCTCCAGGTCGAAGCTTTTGTTCATCACCTCCATGCGGTAGCGCATTTCGAGGTCGATGGTCACATTATCATGCAGCCTGATCTCCGCGAACACCGCTTCTCCTGCGAGCAAGAAAAGAAGCTGCAGAGTGCCCGCCGCCAGTAACCAATGTGTCTTCATGCTACCTCCTGGCGCATTGATATGACGATCCTCGAACAGGGCGTACTCCCCCTGCTCGCAGCATGGATGTTCATCCGGTTCCAGGTTTCACTTGCAACGCCCCTACACTTCCACCACTTCGATTTTTTCCGGGCGCCCGACGCCCAGGCCCAACTCTTCGGCGTAACGCAGGTATCCGGTATAACGCGGGTGCTCGTTGACCTGAACGCCCATCTCCTTACGTTTCGCCACGATGAGGTCATGGCAGTACCGGTCCATGGCGAAGGGGTCTGTGGCGAAGAAGAGCGTGTTGTAGATGTAGGTGAACTGTTCGTTGGCGCCCGGGCCGCCGTCGTATTGCGCGCGGAGACCGTCGTTCACGTTCAGCACCAGCTTGTCCCGCACACAGGGGAACGCCAGCACCTCGGTGCAAACATCGAAGAACAACGGGCGATGCAGCCGGCCGGTGTTGCACACCGCCGCATACGCCAGGTTCTTCGTCGCCATCGAGATCCCGTTGCCGGTGTTCTTGAACACGGGTACGTTGATGATCTTGGTCAGCTTCTTCGTCAACAGCTTGCCGAAGAACGAGTACTTGTTGTTGGTGACATGCTGGTTGAGGTAGGCTTTCTCTTTCGGGCCGTCCACATCCGCCCAGTAGTACACGTGCTGATCGAAGTTTTTCAGGCTCTTGTGCGCGCCATCGGGGGATAGCCAGCCGCTGTCGTCGCCATCGTAATCCTCATTCCACATGCTCAGATCCAGGTCCTGCAACGCCTCGATCTGCACGCCCGGGAAACGCTCTTCGGTGTAACCCGCTTCGCGCAGCATGTAGTCGAACCGGTCCCAGATGACGATGTTTTCGCGCGGCAGACCGTTCTCTTCGAGCCATTCGATGAGGGCGTCGACCACTTCCAGCCGGGTGCTGATCAGGCCGGGGCCGACCGGGTTGACCTTGATGCCTACGACATCGCTCTTCGTGAACAGCATGCTGTAGGACGCCTCCAGATCGTTGCCGGTGAGGGTTGTGATGCCATGGCGCACCATGTCGCGCACGACCGCCGCGTCGGGTTCCCCCTCGACCATGGCGGCTTCATCGGCGACCTTGATAACCCGGCCCGGGAACGGCCCCGGCAGAGCGTAGGGCGGTTTCGGAACGGCCAGGGCTTCCTGGATGTTGGTCGCGGGTTTCTGAGGTTTGGCGTCTTTCTCTTCCGCCCACAGCGCGGGTGTGCCCAGCAGCAGCCCGGCGCTCGCCGCGCCGCCGATGGTCAGAAAATCACGCCGTGTGACATCAAACAGGGTCTTCATCGACTGGTATGCAGGCTTGCTCATCTCCTGTCTCCGTTTGTTGACCAACACCATTCGTGGATCGGTTCACCTGAATTGAGTGATTCGATGGGATTTGCCCCCGGACAGCTTGATGTGAGACACTTGGATCTATCCACCATTGCTATGAACGATGCGCCATCCTTTTCACTCTATTCCGGTCGCTGCCCGGGTTTATACCAGCCCGGATATTTCACGAGTAATGGTTCTTCACTAAGATAAAACCATGATATGAGCGCAGTTTCGACGCATGGCCCGATACGCCCACTGCGATGTCTCTTACTTCAACCGATGACCACAATATACGCGAATGCAAGCCCTTCAGACCAATGCGTGATGAGCGTGTCGGGAGCGTCTATCCCGGCTTGCTTCAGTGCCTTATCTGCAGACTTATCCAACGTCATCCATCGCAGTTTGTGATTTCAAACCGCCCTCAAGGGGATCGGTTCACATGGCTTGAGTTGTTCTGCTTGTCAAGGGCGGGTTGGATGCCAGACGGTTTCGCGAAGATGTAACGAGTTACCTCAAGCGAAACCAACGCCGTAGGCAACCGCCTCGTGACAAGCCCAAAGGGAGCGCGCCTCATCCTCCAGAGCGGCGTTGCATCCCTTCGAAAAAACCCGCTATGCTTTTCAGGGATGCGCCTTGCCCTGAACGATGATGCACAGCAGCTATGTGCCAGCTTCGTGAAATATCCGGATTAAATTAAGCGGTTCCTCGCTGTTTTAAGTGGGTACGCTGAGATTGAGCTTCCCGGCCACGA
>CAZYOC010000220.1:0-7578 GCA_964648415.1 uncultured bacterium
TCAAAATGTCCAATGGATCTCATTCCCGCGAAGCAGACTGTATCACAATAGGAACTACTCTCATCCCAGCGTAGGCTGGGATCCAGGCAAGGTGCAAGAAAATATAATGTTAGCAATTCAGCACCAGAGCAGCATTCCTCTTTCGGTTTTCATAGCTAACATGTTGTAGCATATTAACATGACTGGATTCCAGCCTTCGCTGGAATGAGATTCCTCTCGCATTCTGGGACAGTCTGGAAGGCGGGAATGAGAGTGGGTTTGATTCTGCGACAGTCTGGAAGGCTGGAATGAGATCGGTTCCTATTGTGCAACAGTCTGTATTGCCTTTGGCTGACAGGGCTTTTGGCGCTTTTCGTGTTTCGCACCTGGCTGGGCTCCCGGTACCCCTGCAGAACCTGAATAAATACGAAAGGTTTTCTACTACACTTGGTATATGAATCCTGATGTCCTATCTTCGCTGCATTGGGAGGTACGCCATTCCCACCTGGGCTACTTTGCCGGTTCAGATCCAGCATGAGTGTTGAGTCAATGTTTGTTGGTTGTTTGGCCCGACAATTTACTGTCGGGTTGCAGATCAACGAGTCAACCTGATCTGAATCGGCGCTGTCAGGCCAATCGAAGACAACTCATCCGGGCAACGATGACAGCGTTATCCTTTCACCGAACGACTCCCTGGATTGGCGCTGGGCCGCTGGGCGCAGTGGCGGTCTACCTGGCTGCGTACGCTCCGCTGTATTCCTTGTTCGGGGCGAACGTGACCTTGCTGTGTCTGGTTCCCGTGGCGGTAGTCGCATTGGATCACGGCAGCCGGGGCGCACTGCTGGCGGTCGTGGCGATCTTCCCGGTCAATCTTTCCCTGCGCCTGGCCTTCGGCGACCCTTTTATCGCCGGCTGGTTCACCACCAACGACACGGTCACCTGGCTGATGATCCTGATTGCGGGAGTCGTAGTGGGAATACACCGGGATCTGAGCCTGAAGAAGCAACGAGACCTGGAGTATCAACAAGTTACCAATGCCGAGCTCGATGAGATGATGCTGAAGCTTGCGAAGATACGGCATCGCCTGCCCACATCGCGTCGCCCCTCTCGTTCCATCACCGCCATCTGCGTCCATTGTATGCGCGTGCAGGATCCTCAGGGCGACTGGAGAGCGTTTTCCGCCCACGACAGCATCAACTTGGACAGCCGTGTGGTCCGCAGCCTCTGCCCCCATTGCGAGAACAAGCTGCATCAGGAAAACTGATCGACTGGGTCAGCTGAACTGAAGTAGTCTGGCACTCCTTTTCTGATATTTGCATTCCTCCCCCGCGTCGTTTCATTGCTCCCGCTCGCTTCGTACCTTAGGGCCGGACCAACACAACAGGTACGAGGGCGCGTGGCCGACTACACCTTCTTCATCGCGAACCGCTATCTGCGTTCGAAACGGCGCACCGGGTTCATCTCCCTGATCACGTACATCTCCGCCGCGGGGGTGATGCTGGGGACGATGACGCTGGTGATTGTGCTGTCCATCGCCAACGGCTTCGAGCATGAAGTCCGGGCGCGGATCATCGGCCTCGACGCGCACCTGCGGTTGTCCAGCTTCGATGAGAACGGCAACCGCGACTGGCCGAAGGCCCTCGACTCCCTCGCCACGATGGATGACGTGATCGCCGCCAGCCCGTTCGTCATGCAGAAGGGGATGATCCGCAACCGCAAGCACACCGAAGGCTGCCTGATCCGCGGGATCGAACCGGCCACCGTGGGCGAAGTCAACGATCTGCCGAACCTGCTGGTAGCGGGGAGCTTAACCAACCTGGACACCGACGACGACAGCTTGGCGGGGATCGTCATCGGGCGCTACATGTCGGAGATGCTCTACGCCGTGCCGGGGGATACGGTGTTTCTGTTCAATCCGTCGGGGTCCGGGCCGTTCAGCCAGCCGCGTGTCGGTCAGTACCGTGTGGTGGGCGTATTCGAATCAGGGCTGGCCGAGTTTGACCAGGTCTTCGTTTACATCAGTCTGAAAGAGGCGCAGCAGCTTTTCCAGATGGGCGAGAAGGTGTCGGGCATTGATGTGCGCCTGACCAAAACCGACAACGAGCTCGCCGACCGGGTCAAGGCGGAGATCAAGGAGAAGGTCGGGTATCCCTGGTACACCCGCACCTGGTTCGAGATGCGCAAGAACCTGTTTGTCTGGATGCAGCTTGAGAAGTGGGCGTTTTTCATTGTCTTAAGCCTGATCATTCTCGTGGCGGCGTTCAACATCATTTCCACACTGGTGATGGTGACCATGGAGAAGCGCAAGGAGATCGGCATCCTGGTCGCCATGGGAGCCACCAGCCGCGAGATCAGCCGCATCTTCATCATGCAGGGGTTTGTTGTGGGCGTGATCGGCACAGGGATGGGGCTGTTCATCGGCTGGCTGCTGCTGTTCATTCAGCAGACCTTCCACATCCTGCACCTGCCGCCCGAGGTGTACCTGCTGGAGAATTTCCCGGTCTTGATGAAGCCCATGGATTTCGTGTGGGTGGGGCTGGTCGGCGTGGCGCTGTGTCTGCTGGCGGCGGTCTACCCTGCGCGGCAGGCCTCGAAACTCGACCCGGTGGAGGCGATCCGCTATGAGTGACAGGAACCGCACAAACGGGACGCCTCTGCTGGAGGCCGGCGGAGTCGCCAAGAGCTACGCGCTGGGCGAACGTGAGATCGCGGTGCTCAAGGGCGTGGACCTGGTGGCGCGGGCGGGCGAGTTCCTCTCCATCATCGGCCCTTCCGGCGCGGGGAAAAGCACGCTGCTGCACATCCTCGGTACGCTGGAGCAGCCCACCGGCGGCACGGTGCATATCACCGGCATGGACGTCGCCGGAATGGACGAGATGACCCGCGCCCACCTGCGGCGCAACGAGCTGGGCTTCGTGTTCCAGTTTCATCACCTGTTGCCGGCGTTCACCGCGCTGGAGAACATCCAGATGCCGGCGCTGATCCTGGGCAAGACGAGAGCAGAAGCCGAAGAGCCGGCTCGAGAGCTGGCGGAGATGCTGGGTCTGTCGCACCGCCTGGACAACAAGCCGGTGGAGTTGTCGGGCGGGGAGCAGCAGCGTGTGGCGGTGGCGCGGGCGTTGATCAACAATCCCTCGCTGGTCCTCGCCGATGAGCCCTCGGGCAACCTGGACCGGGTGATCGGCAAAGCGCTGGAAGACGACCTGGTGAGTTTCGCCCGGGAACGAGGCAGCGCGGTGATCGTGGTGACCCATAATGAAGAGTGGGCGCACCGCGCCGACCGAGTGCTTACTCTGGTGGACGGGCACATTGAAGAGAACCCCGCCTGACAGTCCTTACCAAACGCGACACACCTTCCGCCGACAACCCTGCGCTCAACAAAAAAGGCGCGCCCCAGCGGAACGCACCCGGAAAGCCCTTCAGTAGAATCTGGGATCAATAGAACCCGCCCAGCCTCAGGCCGATCATGATCCCCATACCGCTCATGTCAACTTCGGTGCGGGTCGGCAGGCCGATTCCCGACTCTTCACTGCGAGTCGTCTTGCAGCCGTTGTAGAACGCTTCCACGGTGAACGCGCTGCTGTGCCCCAGCCGGTACATCCCGCCCAGGGTCAAACGATAGCACAAACCGCCGTAGAACTTGGTCTCACCTTCGCCGGTCTCGTAATTGTCGAAGCTGTTCCACAACAGGGCGTAGCCCAAGCCGGCCTTGACTAACGGCGTAAGCGGAAACTCCATCGGAACACGCACCGCCACTTCCGCCATCACCGGGAACATGTAGATATGCGATTCCATGCTGGTCTGAATCACATCATAATCCGCACCACTGGGATCGGTACCGGTGATCACCGTTTCTTCCTGCTCCGCAGTCTTGCTGAAGAAATCCAGCGACACGCCGAAGTCCACCTTGTCGTCGAAAACCCGGCTGGAGTTCACATGAATCATCAGGCCCGAATCGGTGGCTTTGGGGTTCAGCACCCCGGCAGCCATGTAGTACGCGGTCCGTTTCGCCAGCGCAGACGACGCCGTCACCAGAAGGGCCATCATGACAAACACTGCGATCCGTCTCATCATCCTTCCTCCCAAGCATGCATGAAGGTACCCACCCTTCACTATTCGTCTCTTGTAAGCTACGGCAACCGTTCCTGTGTAGGCAAGCTATGGGGAGGTCGCCACACCATTTGCCCCGGGCAAGGATGAGCCATGATTCGCGGATGCAACTACAACGTTCATAGTATGTGTCACAACATGAATTCCCGCTAGTTGACCGGGGCAATTCTCTTTATCGCTCCTTGACCGTTCGGTATGCCTTACCTATCTTCTAAGTCTGTTCAAGGTTCGCAGCGAGGCGCAGCATGGCAGAGCACAACATCCGTGAAATCAAACGCATCCGGCTGATCCCGGTCATCAAAACCGGGCTCCCGGTCGGCTTTGTGCTCACTTTCGTGCTGTACCTGGTCTACTGGCTGTTTCTATCCTCGCTGCTGGTGTCCCTGGGAATTGACCCCGGCCTGGGCGGATTCGGAGCCGCCCTGTCCGGTTGGTTCGCTCTGCTGATGCTGGGTCTGCTGGTGTCGGTCACGGTTTCCACCGGCGGCACACTGCTGCTGCTGATCGGAGCCTTGACCTACAACGCCATGGCCTCCATCCTGGGCGGCATTGAAGTGGAAACGACCGAGGTGGAGCAGAAGGCTGTCACGCCCAGGCCTTTCCCCGGTTCGCCGCCGGGCGCACAGCGTGCGCCCGCGCCGCCGTTACCGCCCATCCCCGGCTCCCAGCCCGAACCTCCCGAGGCCGTCGAACCGCCGGTCACCGGCACGGACCCGGACGACACCGTCGACAAAACCAACACAACCAAACCGGAGAATCCGGAGAACTCATGATCAACGAAGAGATGCCCAAGAAAGTCATTCGCTACCGTTTCGCGCCCAGCCCCACGGGGTTCCTGCACATCGGCGGCGCTCGGACAGCCGTGTTCAACTACCTGCTCGCCCGAAACCAGGGCGGCAGATTCGTCATCCGCATTGAAGATACCGACCGGCAACGGTCTGACGAGAAATACGAAGCCGACATCCTCGACGCCCTCAAGTGGCTCGGCATCGAGTGGGACGAGGAAATCCTGCGCCAGTCAAGCCGCATCAGCTTCTATCAGGAAATCGTGGACGAGCTGCTGGAACGCGGCGCGGCCTACCGTGACTTCATGGACCCCGAAGAGGCCGTGAAGATGAAACAGGCGGCGATCGACCGTGGCGAAGGCCAGGCCTTCCGCAGCCCTGACCGGGGGATGTCACCGCAACAGTCCGACGACCGCATGATGGCCGGGGAGCCTTACGCCATCCGGTTCAAGGTTCCCGACGAGCCGGTGGTGTTCACCGACGGTGTCCACGGTAAGGTCGTGGTCAACCCGGAGACCATCGAGGACTTCATCATCCAGCGTCGCGACGGCGCCCCGACCTACCAGATGGCCGTGGTGGTCGACGACTGGGACATGGGCATCACCAACGTGGTGCGCGGCAACGACCACATCACTAACACCCCCAAGCAGATCCTGATCTACAAGGCGCTCGGCTGGGACGTGCCCGAGTTCGCCCATGTACCGCTGATCCTCGGCCCGGACAAGAAACGGCTGTCGAAACGTCACGGCGCCACCGCGCTCACCGAATACCGTGATAAGGGCTACCTCCCGGAGGCGCTGTTCAGCTTCCTCGCCATGATGGGCTGGTCGCCCGGCGATGACCGTGAGCTGCTCACCCCCGACGAACTCATCGAAGCCTTCACCATCAAAGGGATCAACGACGCCAGCGCGGTGTTCGACGAGAAAAAGCTGGAATGGGTCAACGGTGAGTTCCTGTCCCGTACGCCCGACGAGGTCCTCTTCGACATGCTGAAGATGCCGTTCGCGCAGAACGTGGCCCGGGGTGAGTTCCCCAAGGGCAGCGCCACGATGCTGCCGGTCGCCATCGCCCAGTTGAAGGGCCGCGCACGCTTCCCCATGGACATCCTGGAACGCGGCGACTTCTACTTCAAGGATCCGGAAACGCTGGACCCGAAAGCCGCGAGGAAACGCCTGAAAGACGAGAACACGCCGGCGTGGCTGGATGAACTCGCCAACCGGTTCGAGGCCCTCGAAGACTGGACCGAAGAGGCGCTCGACGAGACGCTACGTGTCTACTCCGAGGAACTGGAGGTCGGCGCGGGCAAGCTGATCCATCCGACCCGGCTGGCGGTGAGTGGTGTGGGCGGCGGGCCGAGCCTGTTCGAGATGCTCCACGCCCTGGGCAAGGAAACCGTCATGCGACGGATGCGCTGGCTGGCGAACCTCCTGCGCGAAAAAGGCACCCCGCCGCAGTTGTAAATAGGGTGCATGGCCCGATTTGCTGTTCGCTGCTGTAGAACACTACGTTGTGCTGGCAATGGATGACAAAGTTTCCTGCTGGTGTGACGGGGATGAGCAAGTCGGGAAGAGGGGTGATACGATCATGGGACCGTCCCGATTTGCCTTACAACCTGCTGATGTACGCCAACATCTCGTGCATCGCGAGCGATGAATAGTTCATACCGTTTGAAGCTCGGCAAATCGGCCCATGCCGGTCGCTCTTCTCCTCGAATGGTGGCGTTTTTGCAATGTGATGCATGGCCCGATTTGCTGTTCGCTGATGTCGAGATACAGGGCGCATGGCCCGATTTGCTGTTTGCTGATGTCGAGATACAGGGCGCATGGCCCGATTTGCCGTTCGCTGATGTAGAACACTACGTTGTGCTGACAATGCATGACAAAGTTTCCTGCTGGTGTGACGGGGATGAGCAAGTCGGGAAGAGGGGTGATACGATCATGGGACCGTCCCGACCTGCCTTACAACCTGCTGATGTACGCCAACATCTCGTGCATCGCGAGCGCTGAATAGTTCATGTCGTTTGAAGCTCGGCAAATCGGCCCATGCCTGCCCCTGGATTGCATGGCCCGATTTGCCGTTCGCTGATGTCGAGATACAGACTGATGCTGACAATGGACGCTTTGGGTGCCCGTGATCCAATGTTCATAAGCAAGTCGGGAAAAGGGTGCATGGCCGATTTGCCGTTCGCTGATGTCGAGATGCAGGCTGATGCTGACAATGGACGCTTTGGGTGCCCGTGATCCAATGTTCATGAGCAAGTCGGGAAAAGGGTGCATGGCCCGATGTGCTGCTTGCCAGGTATACCCGCCTGCTTCAGCAGACCCGCTCAGAAAATCGGTACAGCTACCTTTTCCGTCACGTGCTCTCGGCCTGTTCCACGTCATCAACGATGATCTCGCGCCCATCCTCCGTCTCGACCACCCCCACGGAAAAGAGTAGCAGTCCCATTTTCTTCCCCGACTTGCTCAACGACGGTAGATCGTCTGCCTGCGGAGGTATCCATTGCATCCTGATCCCGTAGCCAGCAGCAGAACAGAGCAAATCGGGCCATGCGCCCTTGACCACCCCCACGGAAAAGAGTAGCAGTCCCATTTTCTTCCCCGACTTGCTCAACGACGGTAGATCGTCTGCCTGCGGAGGTATCCATTGCATCCTGATCCCGTAGCCAGCAGCAGAACAGAGCAAATCGGGCTATGCGCCCTCG
>CAZYOC010000221.1:0-7563 GCA_964648415.1 uncultured bacterium
GGACGTCGCTGGTGTCCATCAGCCAGACGTCGTCACAGGCGATCACGCGCCAGTAGTACGTGTTCTCGTAGTCAAACCAGCTTACCACCCGGCGCGGCCGGGGGATGAAATAATAGGCGTCAGGCTCGGTGAAGTCCTCGTCGAGGGACAGCTCGAGGATGTAGTGGACCGTGTCCTCAGGGTTGGGATCAGTGGCGTCTTGCCAGGTGAACACGATTGGCAGGGTGTCGTTGGTGGCATTGTCGGCGGGGGACAGGAGCGCCGGGCCAACCGGGTTCTGAAAATTGGTGAAACGATTCTGAGAAAACGGGATGACATCAAGTAGTGAACTGACCGTATCCCCAAGCCCACCGGGATTTTGATCCTCGTGATAAGGGCCGGAAGGGTGGCCCCAATAGTTGTCTAGTACGGTTATTGTGCATTGATCAGCAAAGAAAGGTACCACGCCACACGCGATTGGGATATTGCCAAAAAAATCATTTCCCGATGCTCGAAGCTCTGACGCCGGGCGTGCATCTACGCAGCCGTAAAATGGCGTCATACTTGTATCAGGTTTAGTATTATCTTTGATCAAGTTACCCCGCATGGTCAAAATGGGGTGAAAATCATTTGAATTGGCTACCATCACGGCTGAGACTTTGGGACTGATATTGCCAATAATCACATTGTTTTCCATTTGCAATGTAGAGTATACAGCCAGACCAGCGGCATTCAATTCAGAGATATTTCTCGAAAAATTATTTTCATACAAAAGCCCGTATTCCGTAACTCCTCCAATATCCATTCCGCCACCAAGCCCCATGCTTATGGCAACTGTAGCCCTGTTTTCATAAAAATAGTTATTGCTCACTATAGCTGTATCTGGCCCAACTATGCTAAGTCCGCCACCACCACCAGCACGGTTAGATCTAAAAATGTTCTCTCGAACCATGATGGAATCTGCGCCCAATACTGATAAGCCGCCACCTCGATAGGGACAGCTATTGTCCACAAAGTAGTTATTTATTATCGTCCCCGTAGATGATGCTACTTCCAAACCGCCAGCGGCCCATTGTGTACAATTATTCACAAATACGTTATTTCTAATCAAATGGGTTGTAAATAAAAGTTCTACAGCCCCTCCACTATAATATGCGTCATTATCCAATAAACATGTGGTTTCAATATAGATATTTCCATTTTCTGCCCATAGTCCTCCCCCATAATAACAATAACTGTCACTTATGACACAATTACATATTGTTAAGTTGCAATTATATGAGAATATAGCGCCACCACCAGCATAAAGCGAATCGACACTGCAATCTGTTACCGTTAATCCGAGAATAGAGACATCTATGGTTTGATCGGATATGATATATATGGCCCTACCCATTGAATGCCGGGTTATTATGGTATTGTGTATTGTGCTGCTGTCAGCATCAAAAATGTACCTGCTAGCAAGCGTAATATCGCTATCAATCAGGAGATACTCATCGTACTCGCCGGGTTGAATCAGGATTGTATCTGCGGCTTGAGAAGAATCCAAAGCGGTCTGAATCGTGGGGAACTCATCAGGGACTGAAAGTACGCTTGCGAGGGTCACCTGATTCAAAGCGGCTAGAATAAGCAGAGTAAAAACAGCGAGAGGACGCCATGTTGTAGACCCTTTTCTCGAAAATTCTCTCTTCATCATGGTATCCTCTTCGCTGTTATTTCACGAAATCAAGAAATGCTTGGCATTAATCACTAATTGTCGTCTTGAAGTAAGCCTGGCCCCCTTCACCGGCCGAGAAGTGATGGATGATCTTGTTCTCTTGGGATGTAGAGGTGGAGTATGCTACACCGCCCCAGTTTTGAAAATCATCTACCCTTTCTTGGAAGACAGTATGATCACCCGCAAACTCACTGTCAATGTAGATTTGAACATCCGCCCGGATCAAATTTACTTCGCCCGTCACATTCAGTGTGTTGACCACCGTGCTCGTGGGCAGGGGTGAAGCTGAAGCTGTGTAGTAGTGATCCTCTGAATTACCTGGCGCGAGCCAGTCTGTGTAGGTCGTTGTGGCGACAACGACCATGCTGGCGCTCAACAAAAGCAGCGCGACGAGAAGTGAGATGCGAATGGTTTTGCTCATGCTACCCTCCGATTTTCTTTATTGCCTGCACCGTCACTCATCCTGTGAGATTGTCTCCGGCGCCTGCGTTCGATATCAGGAAGGCCGGCAAGTTCAAAGCCGCCTTCCTCAGCTACATTACCAATATACTACCCCCCCCCCAGCGAAAGTAAAGACCTTGTTGCAGAAAAAACGAGAAAATCAACCGCCTCGCCGAGGTGTAAAGAGTTTTATACAAAGTACGTCGCCCATAAACGGGATCGAATGATTTGTGATGATGTGCTTTTCGCGTGCATCAAGGTGATTCTCGATGGCGCACATCAAATTGACCGAGCCTACCTTGAGCGATGACCATCAACAACGCCCCTGATACTATTGTAAAGTATCCGGGCCGGCTCAACTTTGATCGTGTACAACCAAAACCGGTGACGCGCAACGAGTGGTTGGAATCAGGCGGATGCGCGCCTATCTTCTCCGCTCGACAAACACTCTGTTTCAGGGGAGCGCCATGCAGGGAGTCAGGAAAGCGATCATCGGAATGCTGCTGCCGGTTCTGGTTGGCATCATCGGGTGCGGAGAAAAGCAACAGCCGGCGGAGCAGGAAACGCTGCCCGACAGCGCGGTGGGAGTGGTCAATGGCCGTGTGCTGAAGTATGACCGGTACCGCGCCGATGTGAACCAGGCGATCGAGTTCGAGCGTATCATCGGCGGCGTACAATCCGTGACCCCCGCCGTGGAGAAACGCATCAGGGATGAAGTCTTCGCCGAGTGGATCGAGTCGGCGCTGCTGGCGATCAGGCTGGAAGACAAGGGACAACCCGTCACACCTGCGGATGTGGCCGACGCGGTCGAAAACAATCCGCCGCCGGTGCAGGTGCTGCAAAGCCCGCTGTTCGCCGGGCCTGACGGCAGCTTCAACAAACAGACTTACATCAAGTTCTTCAACACTATTCAGAACCGGGCGGTCGTGGGCCGCATCGAGCAGATGACAAAACTGATCCTGCAACGGGAGCGCGTGCAGCAGGAAGTGGTGGGCGACATGGCGCTCACCGAAGAAGAGGCCAAACGCGAATACATCAAGCAACACCAACGCGGCAAGGTCAGCTACTTGTGGCTGCCGTTTGATCGAGTGGATGTCGAAGCTTCCGCCATTACGGAAGACATGCTGTGGCAATACTATCAGGATCATCAGGCTGAGTTCATGTACGGGCCGCGCCGACAGGTCGCGTTTGTCGTCTTCGAGGATAAACCGTCGGAGACCATGCGCAAGGCGGCGCTGACCCGGATCGACTCGTTGCGGCTGGTGCTCTCAAAGGGAGCCGAGTTTTCGGAACTGGCTCGCAAACACAGCGATGACCCGACCAGTCGTCGAGGTGGTTCGCTGGGCTGGATCAAGCGCGGCTGGCTGATGCCGGAACTGGAAGAAGCGGCGTTCAGCGGTAAACCGGGGCAACTGGTCGGGCCGGTGGAGACCCGGATGGGCTACCACTTGGTCAAGGTGGAAGACAAACGCGGCGCGGGTCCAGGTGAAGAGGTCAAGGCCAGCCACATCCTGGTCGCGGTGAACCGCACTCCCAGCAGAGCGGGCGACTTGCAGGCCAACGCCGCCAGCTTCCGTGACGACGCCTCAAAGATGGGGCTCGCCAATGCCGCCCGCATGTATTCGGTGAAGGTGGACACGTTGCCGGCGGTGGACGACAGCGGCGTGATTCCCGGTTTCGGCTACAACCGTGAGCTTGCCGACTTCCTGTTGAGCGCGCCGCTGGGGATCCTCAGCAGCCCGCAACGGTTTCGGGAACGCTATGCGGTGTTCCAACCGGTGACGGATCTCGAGGACGGCCAGATCCCGTTTGAAGAGGCGCAGCCGGAGCTGCGGGAGCGTTTCATCCGACAGCAACAGATCGCCCGGGCGCGCGCCCTGGCGGCGGACATTCACGAGGAAATCCTGCGTGGCGTTGCGATGGAAGAGGTCGCGCGTGACCGTAGGATGCAAGTCATCCGGCCGCGAAGCTGGATCACGCGCTCGACCTTCGCGTCCGGTCTGGAAGGCGATTCCGCATTCGTGGCGTCCGCCCTGTCACTGCACCCGAGGGGGGTGTCCGAACCGCTGAAGTATGCGGATGGGGTCGTCATCGTCCGCCTGGACAGGCTGGAGGATCCCGCGCCCCGCAACTGGGAGCAGGAAAAGGAGATGTTCAGGGAACGGCTCCTGCAGCAGAAACAGCAGCAGGCTTATGGAACCTGGTTGAGCACCCAACGCTCGAACGCGAATATCAAGGATTTACGTGCGCGGTTTGAATAACCCCGGGTGGTTCAATCCATATGGATCGAATTGGATTGTAGTCTATGGCGTTCTTGAAGGTGTTGTCTCATCAGACCGGATATTTCACGAGCAATGGTACTTCACTAAGATAAAACCATGATATGAGCACAGTTTAGACGCATGGCCCGCTACGCCCTTTGCGTTGCTTGTTACCGCAACCGCTGGATGCAATGTACGCTCATGCAAACCCTGCAAACCATCCCGCGCTGAGCGTGTCGGGAGCGTCTATTCCGTTTGACTCACATGCGTTGTACAATTGCTCGCAAAGAACGCCCCAGGATGTCATCCCCAGCGCAGGCGGGGATCTCCTCCTGTTCCAGCTCTAACAAGACATAATTTTCAGGCATCCATTTATCCCGGCTTGCTCCATAATGTTCACCGCAGATCCATCCGGCGTCATCCATCGCTGTTTGTGATTTCAGACCACCCCACTCGGCAGAGTCGACTCCCCTGGAAAGCACGAACTCCGTGAGAGCGTTCCGCCCCATTATAAACCACCAATATCATCGTCAGGTTTGGGAATTCGCTGTATGAGACCTATATTAGTGTTTTCGAGGCGACAGCGCCGGACGGAGGGGTTCGGCGTCAAGGACTCCCGTTATCTTCGGGGGTGCGCATCCCCGCGACAACCTGGAGATTTCCGTGAAGCGCGCTACCAAGGCAGGCTCTACCCGTACGGTTCTCTATGCCGCGCTCTGGACGGTCGTCGTGGTCATTTTCCTCACCTTGCGGCTGATCCACCAGGGCTTTGTACTGACCTCTCCGCCGGGGAATATCCTCATCATCGACTCCCAGTATTACTACAACTGGGCCGAGCAGATCTCCGGCGTGCTGGTGTTCGAGCTGGAGGATCTCCGGGATCCCTCCGGCCTCGCCACCAAGGTGCAAGACCCCACCAAGCCGGTCAGCGTGTACATCCACGAGCAGCTCAGTCCGCAGACCAGGCAGATGCTGGAGGTTCACGGCGGCTCTTCCCGAGCTACACCCATGCTGCACAAAGCGCTGGTCGACGAGATGAACCGGCTGCTTTCCGACGATGCGCTGTACAACCCGGAGCGTTTTGCCGAGGTGGAGATGCCCGCCGCCTTGCGGCTGCTTGCCGAAAGCGATCCGTCGGGACGCGATCTGCGGCGCGCCAACCGCGGCCTGCTCGAAACCGCGTACCCCTATATCTTCCGCTCGAACCGGTTTGTCCGGCTGCCTAACGGCTTGGGCAATTCGGTGTTTTTCATGAGCCCGTTGTACCCGGTGTTCATCGCCCTGGCGCTGAAGCTGAACGCCTGGCTGGCGCTGTGGTTTCAGGTCTACCCCTCCGGCATCACCACTACCATGTTGCTGCAACTGGTGCTGTCGCTGGCGACTTTGGGGCTGATCGGACGGTATACCACTCGCCGTTTCGGACCGGCGGCGGGCGTCATTGCCGGGCTGCTGTACGCCCTCTTTGGACCGTCTATTTACTACGATAGCATCTTGTTGTCCGCCACGCTGATCCTCTTTCTGACCATGGCTGCGCTGACGTTCCTGGACCTGTTCCTGGACAATGGGAAACGTTGGCCAATCGTGCTGGCCGGTCTGGCGATCGGGCTGTCCACGCTGGCGAGGCCCTCGGCGCTGATTCTGCTCGTGGTCTTTGGTTTTGTGCTGATTCGGAAGTGGAAAAGCTACGGCGTGGAGCAGACCAGCATCCTGGTCCTCAGTACGGTGCTGGTGATTTTCCCGGCGCTGCTGCGTAACTATCTCCACGGCGGCGAGTGGTACATCACCACCAATTCGGCCGGAGTCAACTTCTATATCGGGAACAATCCAAACGCCATTGGTTTGTACGACGAGATGGACTGGCTCAGCAGCGCGGAGCCGACTTACGAAGCGGCCGATTACCGGCAGGAGGCGCAGCGTCGGCTGGGCAAGGCCCTTACTCTGTCGGAAGCCTCCAACTACTGGCTGAAACAGGGCTTGGGCTGGGTCGCCAAGCATCCGGTGGACTGGTTGGTGCTGGAGGCCAAGAAACTCGCTTATTTCCTGAACCGGGTAGAGACCCCAAACAACGTCAGCTATTATGGTGTACAGGAGTACTCTCCCATTTTGCGAGCGTTGGGGTTCTTCAACTTCGGCATTCTGGCCCCGCTGGGGCTGGTGGGGCTGTTTCTGGCGCGTAGAGAGCAGGGCTGGGATTTCGCTGTGGCGCTCCTGGTCGGCGTTCTCCTGGTGGCGCTGCTGTTCTTTGTGGCGGGCGAATACCGCTATCCTGTCATCGGGATACTGTTCGCATACGGAGCCGGTGCGTTGACGCGGACCTATGTGAAGCTGAAGAACCGTGAGTTCGAGCGAGCGCAGTGGGCCATGATCGGCGTACTGGCGCTGCTGATGATCTGCAACATCCCCTGGCCGTTGATGAAGAAGGTGCGCTCGCCGCGGATGGACTATTTCAACTGGGCTTCCGTGTCGTTCGCACAGGGCGACCTGGCCAACGCCAGCCTTTTGTTCACGGCTGCGATCGCGTATGATCCCACCTGGGCGGAGGCGCATGTTCAGCTTGCGCAGGTATTTGACGCCTGGAACCTGACCGATCTGGCCGATCAGGAATACGCGGCCGCGGGCATTACCCGTGAGCAATTGATCGAGGCGCGGGAGAAGGCGGAACTGACCACTGTGCTGCCCGATTCGCTGGCGGTGAACGGTGATTTCAGCGAGGTCAGCCCGGAACAGCTCACCGTGGTGGGGGCGCGCTTCAACCAACTGGGCAAATACCGGCAGGCGGTGCTTGTGTTGCAGGAAGCGGTCATGCAGGATTCCACGAATTTCGACGCCCGCTTCCACCTGGCGTTCGCCTATGAAGCGGTTGGGGCGCGAAAAAGCGCTGTTGACCTCTATTTCGAGCTGGAAAACGAACGCCCCCTCGACCCGTTGATCCCCTTCCGCATCGCCTGGTGCTATTTCGGCATGAATAACTACGGGCAGTCGACCGCCACCCTTAACCGTGTTAAAAAGAAAGCCGATGAACTTGCCGATAAGGAGAGTAGAGAACGGTGGTACGAGATCATCGAGCGAACCCGGAACACGTTTATGAATTATTAATTTACCGGTGTTCTTAGTGCTCCATTGCGCCAGCTATGATGCTTTCTGAGCTGCGTCATTTGTCTCAGG
>CAZYOC010000222.1:0-7477 GCA_964648415.1 uncultured bacterium
CGATGCACAGGCTCTTTACACCCTTGACTGTTTACATAGCAGAATTACTATAACAACGAAAACCATCAGCCGTCAGGACCATGGAGTGAAAAAAACCGGGACCCAGCTTTGGCTGGGTCCCGATAGAGAACAGTCAAGCAGATGGAGTTACCCGCCTGCTGTCACCCTCGTTGGCTATTGCTTCGTCCAGGTTTCGATAATCTGCACGCCTGCCGCGTCATCTTCCTCGTTGTAGCGCAGCGTCATCGTGCTGCCGTCAACGCTGTAGACGTAGGCGATACCGACCGGTTCTTCATACTCGCCGTCGTAGGAGAGCAGCCAGCCCTCATTGGTGGACCAGATAAAGGTGAAGTCGTAGCCGTCCCAGCTCCCGCTGCCGCTGCCGTCGGCGTTCATGGTGGTTGTGGCGACGGGCATGTCGGGATCATCCGCGCCGTCAGATCCCAGATCCCCACCAGCTCGCTGTCCATGGCGCCGGTCTCCATCACGTAGCTGCCGTGGATGTGGGTGTCCATGAAATAGTAATCCAGATCCAGCAGGCCGCCATCACTGAGTTGGTATTCCATGACAAACGCCAGCCCGGCGTAATCATCGGTATAGCCGATCATGTACAATCCGCTGGTGGTCCAGGTTCCTGTCGAGACTTCAACCACTTCCTCGTCGTCGTCGAGGTAGTTCGAGGACATGGTCCCATCTTCATTCAGGGTGATGTATTCCATGTCGATGTTGAGCATGTCATCGTACATGTACTCGATGGGCACATACGAACCAACCACATCCGTATCGATATCGCCCGTTTCCTTCACACTCATCGACGTCACCGTGTAGGTGTCTCCATTATCTTCTTCGGAGTAGGTGACGGTCATCGTGTTGTTGTTGATGGAATAGGGACCGTAGAAGACCAGTTCGCCGTCGGTGTCGTAGACTGTCAGGTTGCCGTCGGCGACGCCCCAGGTGAAAGTGTCGGTTTCAACCGTCTCTGATTCCTCGTCCATATAGAATCGAGTGCCTGTGCCGTCTGAACTCATCACCGTTTTCGCGAGGGAGTTCACACGAATAGAGTTGGTTCCGTCGTTGTAATCGAAGTAGTAGCTGTGCCAGGTTCCCACCAGGTCGTCATCCACCTGGCCGCCGCCGCCACCGCTGTCTTTGCTCAGGACGATTTCGATGGTATAAGCGTCCGGCATGCCGGTGTCCTCATCCACCTCGCCGTCGTACCCGGTCATGGTCACCGTGCTGTCGTTGTCGGACAGGGTGTACCGGAACAGGCCGTAGTCCCGTCCCTGCGGATCGTCGTTGCTCACGCCCAGGAAGTAGCCGGAGTTGGTGGACCAGGTCCCGGCGTCGGTATCCCAGCCGGTAGTCGAGTAGGTTCCGCCGGAGTTCAGTGTGTAGACCCAGTTGGGCGTGGCGATCGGTTGGCCGTCGATGCTGAACGAGACCACGTACCATTCGCCCGCCAGTGCGGCGTCGTGATCGCTGCCTTGCTTCACCGACACCTCGGTCACGTTCATGCCCTCATCGGTGAAGCTGGCGGTGACCACGTTGCCGTTGTTGGTCGCGGTGTACGGCCCGGACCACTCCAGGTCGCCGTTGTCATCATAAATCGTCATCGTGCCGTCTTCATCTTCCCAGGTGAAGTTGTCCGTTGACGGAACCTCTTGGTTGTCCTGCACTTCATAGGTATATACCACGCCGGAGCCATTCGCACTCATCACCGTCTTCGACGGCATAAAGAAATTGGTTGACGACACCATCAAGGAATACCGGTACCAGGTTCCCACGAGGACGGACTCGTTGCCGTCATCGTCGTCATCATCATCGCTGTCGGTACCGAAGCACCCGATGAACGTACTCAAGGCGAACAGCATGAGAAACGCCATCAACAAGGTCAGCCACTTCGTCCACTTCATGCTCTGCTCCACTGTATGTGTACCCACCCATCCCCGCAATACTCGAAACAACCCCAATGTCAGTTTACGGTACAGGCGGGAAGATTGCAAGTGATGGCCATCACATGCGCCCGATTATTGTCGAAAGGTTGCCCCTTGTGGATCAAAAAGGGAAGAATAAGGTCGATTGAAAAAAGTGAAGCCGAACTTCGTATCATGGAGCCCCTTACTCTTGCCGATCTTGTAACAACCGGCCTGTCTCGCAAACCATAATACGAGCCTTTTCATTGCTTATATTGTGGGTATCAGGAAGTCCTAACTAGTTCCCTTACCAACCGGGAGGTTGTTGTGAAGATCGCGGTTCCCACGATGAACGGGAAAGTGAACCCCCATTTCGGTCAAACATCTGAATTTACTGTTTTTACAGTGGATGATCAGAGCGGCGAGATCCTGGCGGAGAGCAGCTTTGAGTCCACTCCACATTCCGGCCAGAGCCAGGGACAAGGTCATGGCATGGGTATGGGGCCGGGCGGCGGTGGCGGCGGCGGCTGCCACTCGCGGGCGTTTAACCTGCTCACCGAAGCAGGGGTAGACGTGCTGATCGCCGGCGGCATGGGTGCTGGTGCGGTCAACGCACTCCAGCGTTGCGGCATCAAGGCCTGCCGAGGCGCCAAAGGCAATGCCCGTAAAGCGGTGGAAGCCTACGCCCAGGGTCTGCTGACCGACAGCGGTGAAGTCTGCCAGGACCATCACAAACAGAACTGATCCATTGATGCCGGAAGATTTGCCCCGGGCAGCTTGTTGAGATTCTCGTGAAAAGGCGCTCTACGATAGCAATGAACGATCAGGGTCACAGCATTCAACGTTGGGGCGCTGCCCGGGGCAAATGGGGTTTGCGGCCGGCACGAAAAAGACCCATAAAAGGCTGGAGCGTTTTTTGAGTACTCCATTCTTGAACACACGATCTTCAATTCTACTGTTAAGCAGCGCGCTCGTCGTCGCCTGCCTCGCCGGTTGTGTAGCCACGCCCGGCTCATCGACCACCTACACCCCGGACCAGATCCCGCCCGGCCAGGCTGTGGTCATGGTCCTGGTCACCAACCCGCCCGCGGAAAAAGCGCCCGACGCCCTCGCCCTGCAGATCGGCGGCCTGAAAACCGTGCAGCTGGAGGTCCACGCCGTCAACCTCATCTACCTCCCGGTGGGCGAGTACACCTTCCGTTTGCCAAACGTCCGGCAGGAATACAGCAACGCCAACACCTACTTCAGCCTGAAAAGTGGTGAGGTGCAACGCTTGGCGCTACGCGGCAAGGCGGAAGGAGCCGAGGAGCCCGGCAACTCATTCCAGCGTCCAAAGGCCAGACTGAATCCACCTTACAAATTACTGCCGATCACGGAGGACGGGTTGAATAAAGTCGCTTCAGCCCTTGAGTTACCCCTCCAGCGAGTTCGTTAAGCCCCTTTCCCACCTCTGTTGAACGCCCAGAAAACCTTGCAGCCCTTGCGTTTGGTCCGCCTTTATTGTTAGGTTGGCCGAACAAGAAATCTTTGGTTTTTTTTTGATTCAGTTGACATAGGTCAAGAAAGAATCCGAAATTTCACGATATGTTTTTTGCCGGCGAAGTTTGACGTAGCTGCGATGCGGGGGGGGGGATGACCGGTAGAGTTTTCGGCAACGTCCGGCGTTAAGGCCGGGCAAAGGTTGTTCATACGCAGGGAGGTGGGATGAGTAGAAAGGTAGCAGTGTTGGCGATGCCGCTGCTTCTGGTGTGGTTGGTGATGGGGTGTAACCTGTTCTCCTTCACCAATCCGGTGGATTCGGCGGCGGATTATGTATCGGAGGGCCGGGAGCATCTGCGTGACGGCAAGTACGCTGATGCGATCGAATCCTTCACCAATGCTTTGGACGAGAACCCGAACGACGCGTACGCTCGCTGGGGCCGCGCCAAGGCGTATCTGCGCAGCACCATTGAAACGGCGGATGTTACATCAATCGGCCTGATCGCTCAGATGTCACAGTTTCAAAGCGGACTGATCCCATTTCAGGACGATCCATCTACTGCAAGTGTCAATGAATGGCCGGCTGAACGTGCCGATGCGGTATACCAGGCGATGTTCATGGTTCTGGAGGATTTGGGCGCAATTGTTGAAGGCAGCGCCTCGAATGCTGAACTCGGACCGGCTGACGTTCGTATCGATTACCTTAGCGCGTTTGCTGTACATGCATGCCTGACCTTGCGTGATACGAACGTGGACAGCGTGATCGACAGCAACGATTTTGATCTCTCTTTCCTGATGGATCTTGCGGGGCAAGTAGACCTCGATGCCAGCGCCTGGAACAACCTGACTGCTTCTCAGCAGCAGGATCTGATCAACGCCGCAACGAACCTGTTGACCAACAGCTCCACGCAAGTCATTGGTCTTCTGGGCGACATGGGTATTGATGTAACGGACATGGCGACAGCAGAGGAGTTGGAGAATCTCGGGCTGGATATCAGTAGCCTGGACGACTTCAACAACAACCTGGAAAATGGCTTACAAGGTCTTCTCGGACCGTAACCAAAGGAGAACAGGATGAAGACGAGACTGTTTGTTGTTTCCGCTCTCGTGCTGCTCCTTCTGGTTGCGGGACAGAGCTTTGCGCAGGAACAGTACATTCCGACCGGCGTATCTCCCACGATTAACGTGGCGCAGATGGGCATGGGCGGGATGACCACCATGATTTCTACCAACGCCCGGACGGTCTTCAACAACCCCGGTCTGCTGAACCGGCAGAAATTCGCGTTGGAGATTACCCCGGCGGCGTTGGGTATCGGCAGCGACGCTACCAACATCCTGAAATTTGTCAACGACAATATGGATGTGTTTACCGGTATGGATTCCATTGCCGCATCCGCCATGGATCCAGCGGATCCCAACCATGAGGAGAATGCCGCGACACTGAACCAGTTCTACAAGGACTCGGAAGAGTTCGACAACAAGTGGATCGGTGTGAATGCGTCTCCATACATCGGACTGGCGTTCAAGGGTTTCGGGTTTGGCGTGTACGGCAACGTGGTCACGGATCTCAAGCTCGACAACGGTGTATTTGTGCCGGCTCTTGGCGCTCGCGGGTACATTGACGCCGTGTTCGGCGCCGGGATGGGCCGCACGATGGAAATCGGCGGACGTGACTGGGAACTGGGCGCCGCAGTGCGTGTCGTCAATCGCCGCTATGTCAGCCCGATCCGGGTCAACGCTTCCGATGTGGCCAACATGGGCGATATGGCGAGTACCGTCATGGATGAGCTGAACGAAGATGTCACCGGATTCGGCATTGATGTCGGCATGATCCGCACGATGCAGTGGAAGGACAACGACATCGATGTGGGCGTGGCTATTCAGGACCTGGTCGGCGTGATGGACGGTTACCTGGCTCCGAACGTGAAAATGGGCGCCATGTACCATATGCCGTTCGCCGGAAACGCCCTGCTGAACCGCTGGGATGTGGGTATCGAGTACACCGACTTCTTCAACCGCGCCGGCAAGAGCTACTTCACCCACATCAACATGGGTACCGAGCTGAGCGTGCTGGCCGGTTTTGTCAAGCTGCGCGGCGGCTTCCACCAAGGCTACCCGACCTTTGGCGGCGGGCTGTCCCTGTTGTTCCTGAAGCTGGATTACGCCTACTTCACGAAAGAACTGGGCACCGCGCCCGGCATGAACGCCTACGGTTTGCACATGGTGCAGATGTCACTGGGCTGGTAATACGCTACCCTACAGATCCGTTCAACGCCCGATCACCTGCGTGGTCGGGCGTTTTTGCATTGGTCCGGCGGGGCGCCACAGATGACACAAAAAAGCTTGTGTTTCTTAGGAACACGTTGTATCTATCTGATTTAACAGTGATTTATGAAACAAAAAACCGCTAAGATCAAAGCTTTGATCTTAGCGGACAAACTATTGTTTATATTCCTGTTATGAAGACCCCCTCAGGTCTGATGGAAGCACCGTTCGTTCAAGCTTTCCTGCTGCGACTCGTCCTTCACCGGTCGCGTAGCAGTAGGCGCTTGCAGGCAGAAACGAGAGGGTGACGCCATCCGCATCCACGTCGCCATAACGGTCAACCGTGGTCACCCAACATCCTGCAAGCCGGTTGGTCTTGCAAAACTTCACAACCTGCGCCAGTTCGTTCACATTGTTGATGTAGCGGTTGCTCCACTTCACCTCCAATGCATACGCAGGCTTCTGTTTGCCATCCGTCACGACCAGATCAACTTCCCCCTGCCGCCACCGTGCGTAGTGCAGCGGCGAGGAGTAGTGGAACCACTGCGCGAAGACCGCCGTCTCCACCAAGGCTCCGATATCCTCGCTGTCTGCGGTAACCGGCGAGAACAGCGCCGACCGCATGGACGGGTTCGTCAGGTAGACTTTGAAGAAGTTCGCCCGCTTGAACCGCCGGGCGTTCTCGTCCACCCGATGCACCACGCGCAGCAGGAACGCCGCCTCCAAGTAGCTGATGTACTTCTTGATGGTGTTTTTCGCCACCCCCGAAGATTTCGAGAGGCCGTCCAGCGAGACCTCGTTTCCGGTGTTGTATGCCAGCATCGAGAAAAGATGGTTCAGCTCCTGGATGTCCGCGATGCCGTACAGCGAGGGCAAATCCCGCAGCAGCACCTTGTCGATGATGTCCGCCTTGATGAACCTCCCGGGATCCTGCTGCATCTTCTCCGAGAGGGCCAGTTCAGGGTACCCGCCGAAGTTGAGGTAGTTGATGAACAACTCGTTCAACGTGGCGATCTGTTCTTCGCCAAGTTGCGAGCGGTCAAAGGAACTCCCCGTCGCCACAAGGTGCACGTATTCCTGAAACATCAAGGGCGGCAGAACGAAATCTGTGAACCGTCCCGCGCCGGATTCGACACTCTTCAGCTTCAACGCCGCCGCGGCCGATCCCGACGCCACCAGCTTCAAGTTGGGATAGCTGTCCACCAGACTCTTCAGGTGCCGTTCCCAATCCTTCAGGTACTGGATTTCGTCGAAGAAAACTGTACAGGGCTCGTCGGCATCCACACCGGCTGCTTCCCGGTAGAGGCTGAGGAAATCCTCCAGGCTGGTGTCGTGGTAAAGCGGATGATCTACGGACACATAGCACAGCCGTTCCGGACGATTGCCCTCGTCCAGCAGCTTCTGGATGGTGTGGTGGATCATCACGGTTTTGCCTACGCGACGCGGCCCCATCAACACCACCGCCCGCCGCAGCTCACGGTCCGTTACCAGAGGATAGAACAGCTCCATGTAGGGCCTCGGGGTCATCTCCCGAAACAGGGAGGAGATCCGGTACGGCTCCCGCCACCAGAGGTTTTCCACCCTCAGCCGCTCAACCAGTTGCTCTCTTGAAACTTCCTTCATAACCACCTCTTACGGGTCACTTGCTCGCTAAGATCAAAGCCTTGATCATAATAACACATAGTGTCATCTAAGATCAAGAGCTTGATCTTCAATCATCATCGCACGAGGAGCATGGTTCAGCGGTGGTCTAGAAGCCCGGCAGGAAAGTCACTTTTTGCGAAATGCCGACCAAATCCCGGTTCTCATACAACGAACGC
>CAZYOC010000223.1:0-7450 GCA_964648415.1 uncultured bacterium
ATTGTCTCGTTCGCGTTGGAAACGGAGGAGATCCCCGCCTTCGCTGGGGATGACCCATGGGACATTATTTGCGAGCATCACTATAGACACGTGAAGATAGCATTTACAGCACGTGAAACAGTCCACTACACCAGACGAGAGAAACCGAGATTTCCCATGCGACTTCGATTTTCGACACTTGCTCTGATGCTGGGCCTTTTCGGGGCTGTCTTTTCCACCTATGCGCGTCTCCCGTTGGAGGGCGAATGGAAGGCGGAAGGGGACGGCGCCGATCTGGTTTTACGGGCGGATGAAAGCTTCACCTGGGGCGACCGGTCCGGAACCTGGATGCTGGACGGCGCAAAGCTGTACCTGCACAGTCCCGGGAAGCTGGTGGGGTATGACGTAAAGGTCCGGGGCCGTGATCTGACCCTCAGCGGCGGGGATCTGTATGGAGGTACGCTGGGGTTTCGCTATGCCTCCGGCGGCAGTCCGGTGGTTCCGGCGGATCTGCGTCCAACGTCGCCGCCTGCGCAGGAGAAAGCCGCTTCCCGCCCCACGGTAACCGTCTCCCAGAGTGAAGTTCCGGATACCTCGCTGGCGGAGCTGGCCTATCTTGCGCGCCGCAGTCCGCTGTTCGGCGTGTGGAAAGCCCAGGGCCGCATCAGTCACTTCGACCGTCTCCAGTTCCAGGCCGGCGGTCAGTTGACCATCGACGGCAACGAGGGCGCCGGTTTCCGCACCCGGGGAGACCGGATCTACGTCACCCGAAACGATGACACCACCGAGGAGTGGTATTTCCTGCAAGAGGGGGATTACCTGGCGGTGGCGTACAGCAGCCTGCATCAGCCTCGCCTGTATGAACGCCAGGAAGCGAAGCCGAAGCAGTTCAGACCGAGATCGTTTACACCGCTTGCGGGGAGTTATTTGTGTGAACGTCCCACGTCGGTGGAGGGGGCCGACCTCATGTCCCGCACTCTGATTGTGGAGGAGGGAGGCCACCTGCGGGGGTGGGCTCTCGATAAACGGGGCGTCCAGGTCAACAACTGGAGCGGCCTGGCCAGCCTTGTATCCAGAGGTTGGGAGGTGCGCTACGAAGACGGTCGGCTGGAGATTATTCCCGTAATCGCCGAGGATCACCCGATTTATGGAATGCTGCTGTATTTCGATGGTGATGTCTACCAGCAGCAGGCGAACCGCCCCGGCAGCATCTCGAAACAGGAATGGCTGGACCCCTACGACGCGGCGAGGTTGAGAGAAGAATTGAATGAAATGATGCAAGAGGTCTTGCCGCCGCCCGACTTGCAACCCGATACTACAATTATGCAATACTGATCGAGCATCAGGAGACCATTATACTAACCATGAATGATATTTGCCCCGGGCAGCTTGAGGTGAGATGCTTCGTGCATAATTCCCCATGGCAATGAACGAATCGCTGAACTATTCCACCATCTTTTGATCACTGCCCGGGTCTAAACTAAAAGTGGACAAGCAGTTACAGCTTTAGTATAAACCCGGGCAACGACCAAAAGCGAATCACAGGTGTGAGCGATTGATTCATTGCGATGTTGAGTGTCTATCCAAGAGTCTCTCCTCGAGCTGCCCGGGGCAAATCTGATTGGACCGCACGACTCAAAGAAACGAACAGCTTGCTCAGTTTCGCAAACAGAACTTTTCGCGGAGATACGAACCAGTTACCAGGGAGGAGATGAAGGATGAGTTACGAAAAACTACATGTAGAAGTAGAAGATCGGATCGCAACAGTCACCATTGATAACCCGAAGGTCAACGCTTTGTCGGGACCGGTGCTGGAGGAGTTGAATGATGCGTTCAAGGAGCTGAAGCACAACCCGGATGTGGGTGTGATGATCCTGACCGGTGCGGGCAAGGCATTCGTCGCCGGCGCGGACATTTCGGAGCTGAACAAGCTGAACATGTTCCAGGCGAAGCGCTATGCCCGCAAGGGACAGCATTTAATGGGTTTGATCGAGAACGGGCCGAAGCCGGTGGTTGCTGCGGTGAACGGTTTCGCTCTGGGCGGCGGCTGCGAGCTGGCGATGGCCTGCACCCTGCGGATTGCCTCGGAAAACGCCCTGTTCGGGCAGCCGGAAGTCAAGCTGGGTCTCATCCCGGGCTTCGGCGGCACCCAACGGCTGGCGAGGTTGGTGGGCGAAGGCCGCGCCATGGAAATCCTGCTGACCGGCGAGAACCTCAGCGCGGCGGAAGCCTACCGAATCGGCTTGGCCAACCGGTTGGTTCCCGCCGACAAGTTGATGGACGAAGCCAAAGCGGTCGCCAGGCAGATCCTCGGAGTGGGACCGGTGGCGGCCAGACTGGCCAAGGACGCGTGCCATCGCGGGCTGTCGATGGAATTGGATGTCGGCATCAAGCTCGAATCTGACCTGTTCGGTATGTGTTTCGCCACCCAGGACGCGAAAGAGGGCACGGCGGCGTTCCTCGAAAGGCGTGCGCCGAACTTTACGGGAAAATAGAGAAGTTGACGATATGCCCGTGCCCGGATATCCGGGGGCGGGCGCATTGCCTCTGACGTTGCAGGATGCCGACACGTAACGGAGTGCATAGAAAACTGATTGTGACGATACACGGGAGGCGCCATGGCAGGAAAAGAGAACATCATGGCCGAACGGGTAGGCGGACGGCTGACCATCAGCCTGGATAATCCACCGCACAACACCCTGACGGAAGAGATGATGAGTGAGATTCGGGATGAACTGGAAAAGATCCGGGGAGACGATGATTTGAAGTTGATTGTCTTCTCGTCTACCGTCCCCAACGTGTTCAGCCGGGGGTTCGACCGGAAACAGCGTCTGCCGGAACGTATCGGCCCGTTGATGGCGGCGTTCGGCCACATGCTCTATCTCCTCAACGAGATCCCGGTGATGGTGGCGGCCGAAGTGCAGGGGGAATGCATCGGCTCGGGAATGGAACTGGCCATGTTTTGCGATATGGTGATCTGTTCTTCGACCTCCAAGTTTGGACATCCTGAGGTGCGCATGGGTGTTTTTCCACCTATCGCCGCAGCGGTGTATCCCCACCTGATCGGTCGCAACCAGACCATGGAGATCCTCGCAACCGGTTCCGAGTTGGCCGCGGAGAAAGCGTACAATATGGGATTGGTCAATCATGTCTGGTCTGACCGGGAGTTTCGTGAACGAGCCGATCGCTTCTACCACCAGATCGAATCCCGCAGCGCGGTGGCGCTTCGCCTGACCAAGAAAGCCATCGAACAATCGCTCTACGAGAAAGTACTGGTGGCGATTCGTACCACGGAAAACATTTATCTCAACGAGCTGCTTGCCAGTCACGACGCCCGGGAAGGCATCACCGCCGCCCTGGAGGGACGAGATCCCAAATGGACCAACCGTTGACACTGTAGCCATGGTATCTGTGCACAGTACACCGGCCAAGTTTTTGAGCGGATTGCGGGCAAAGACTTGGCCGGTTTGTTATATTGCGGCTTCGACGGGAAACAACCCTGGGAAAGGAAACCGGTTTTGCCCACAACGTCCCCGTTTGACTTTGCATATCAGGATCGCGAGCGCAGCCGCCAGCGTACGCGGACCTTTCTGCTCTACCAGGCGGTGCGCGAGCTGTTCCCCGAGAACCGGTTGCATCTGGCCTACAGCCTGGGCGGAGCGTTTTACTACTACATCAAAGGCAAACCGTCGGTCCTGCCCGGCGAGGTGGGCCAGATCAAGGACGTCATGGCGCGTCTCGGCGGGGAGAATATGCCCCTGAAGCCATTGACTGCGGAACGCGACGCCGTGATCCAGGAGCTGGAGCAGGTGGGCCGCCTCCACACCGCCAACTGGCTGAAAGACAGCCCGGAGGATCACCCGATCCTGTACCGGGCTTTTGATGAGATCCTCGCATTCAAGGGACCGTTGACCAATACCACCGGCGGCGCCGGCGTGTGGGATCTGATCCCGTATCCGCCCGGCCTGCTGCTCCGTGTCGCTCCCCCTGACCGGGATACGCTTCCTGAATACGAGGAAAACCCCACGCTGTTCCGTTCCTTCTTCGAAGCGGAGCATTGGGGCGGCATCCACGGGGCCTCGTACCTGAGCGAAGTCAACCGCATCTACCGCACCGGCCAGATGGACCTGTTCGTGCAGGTGGTGGAAGCCATGCACGAACAGAAGATCGCCGGTATCGCGGAACGGATCGCCGAGCTTCGGCCCCGGCCCCGGGTGATCCTGATCAGCGGCCCCTCATCCGCCGGCAAAACCAGTTTCTCCAAGCGCTTGCAGGTGGGACTGCGCTTGCAGGACATGAAACCGTTGACGTTAAGTCTGGACAACTTTTATCTGCCCAGGGATAGAGTACCGCGTCGCAACGGCGATTATGATTTCGAGGCACTCGATTCACTGGATATCGCCGCCATCAACGACACCCTGATGCGTTTGGCGGCGGGGGAAGTGGTGCGGCCGCCGGTGCTCGATTTCGCCACCCATCAGAATGTGGAAGGCGAGCCCATCCAACTGGGGCTTAACGGGGTGCTGATCGTGGAGGGCATCCACGGCCTCAACCCGGCGCTGACCCCGTATCTTACCGAACCCAGCATCTTCCGGGTGTACGTGTCGGCGTTGACCTCTCTCAGCTACGACGAGCTGAGCCGGATGTCGACCACGGACCTGCGTCTGCTGCGGAGAATCGTCCGGGACCGTCGCAGCCGCGGCTATCCCGCCGGCGATACCCTGAGCCGCTGGGCGTCCGTACGGGAAGGCGAATTCCAGAACATCTTCCCCTTTCAGGAACAGGCGGACATCATGTTCAACTCCGCGCTGCCGTACGAGTTGAACGCCCTCAAGGAACCGGTGCTGGAAGCGCTGGACGAGGTGGATCGCGAGGACCTGACTCCGGAGATCAAACGGCTGCGTCGGCTGCTCGACGCGGTCGATCCCGTCCCGCGCGACTGGCTGAACATCCATGTCCCGCCGACCAGTATCCTGCGGGAGTTCATCGGGGGGAGTGTGTTGGCGCCTTGACGGCGTAGTGAAAGAAGTAAAGAAAGTAAAGAAAGTGAAAAAAGTATTTAAATGATGTCATTCCTGCGAAGGCAGGAATCCAGGCAAGGTGCAAGAATATATTACGGTAACGATCAATAACCAATGTAACATTCAATATTAGGTTTCCATAGTTTGCATCTTAGAGTATGTGTACATGACTGGATTCCCGCCTTTGCGGGAATGAGACTCGTTGGATATCCTGATATAATCTTCATGCATGTATCGTGATAAAAGTAAAAAAAAGAGGGCTGCGAAACGGGGACTGTTACCTTTTCCATTCGATCCCATGCCGGGAATACAAGAGAAAGTGTGAGAAAAGGTAACTGTCCCTGTTTCGTGTTCGAACCGAGGACGCCATGAGCGAACATGACGAAAGCAGACAGCCGCTTCCCCCGGAGATGGAGGCTGATCACCCTGCAACCCCGCCCACGGAGTCGCCGGAAGAATCGCTGACGCTGCTTCAGAACTTCAAAATTCTGTTCGGAGCGTCGCGCGCCTTCTGGCTGGTCAACCTGGCCAACCTGGGCGACAGCATCTCCTACTTCGGCATCGTCGCGCTGCTGACCATCTTCATTCATGACAAGGTGGGCTTCAGCGACAACATGACACACATCGCGTTCTCGTCGTTCACCGGCGCGGTGACGTTGTTCATGCTGTTCGGCGGCGCGATCTCGGACCGGATCGGCGTACGGAATGCGCTCTCGCTGGCGCTGCTGCTGCTGGTCGTGGGTCGCCTGACGCTGATCGGAAGCCCAACGGCCGGCGACCTCGCGGGTGCGACGCTGTGGATCTCCCTGATGATCATGGCGGCGGGGGAGGGGATTATTCAGCCCGCCATGTACGCGGGGGTCAAGGAGTACACCGACCCCCGAACCGCCACCATCGGGTATTCCCTGCTCTACTCCATCATGAACCTGGGGATCTTCGCCGAACACCTGATCAGCCCGTTGGTACGAGCCCACGGCCAAAGCGGGGAGCAAATGGAGACCGGCGGCAACATTACCGCCGTGTTCCTCGTCCTCACTGCTCTGACTGCCGTGTTCCTGCTGGCCAACTTCTTCTTCTTCACCAAACGGCTTGAGCAGAAAGAACGTGTCGTCGGAGACGCGGCTCAACAGGCCGAAACGGACGCCATGACTTTCTGGCAGAAGTTCCGCGCTCTGCCGGTCATGGACCCGCGCTTCCTCTTCTTCATCTTCATCCTTCTGCCGGTACGCACCCTGTTCGCCCACCAGTGGCTGACACTGCCCCAGTACATCCAGCGCTGCTACCCAATCGAGGTGTTCGCCAAGTATGAGTGGCTGGTGGCGATTAACCCCTTCATCATCATCGTGTTCGTGCCGCTGTTCGCCATGTTTACTCGTAAGATCAAAGTAATCAACATGATGATCATCGGGACATCCGTCTCAGCGGTGACGACTTTCCTGCTGGTTCCCGGACCGGAATTGACCCGTCTGATCCTCTACATCACCCTGTTCTCGATGGGTGAGGCGCTGTGGTCGAGTCGCTTCCTGGAGTACGTGGCGCACTTGGCTCCGGCCGGACGTGTGGGCGCATACATGGGTATCGCCGGGGTGCCCTGGTTCATGGCGAAAACCACCACCGGCTTCTATTCCGGCCGCATGATGGCGTCTTTTATTCCGGCGGACGGGCCGAAAGACTCCAGCACCCTATGGCTGATCTACGCCTTCATCGCGTTGATCACTCCCATCGGCCTGATCGCAGCGAAGAAGTGGATCGAGGGAGGAGTGAAGGACTGAGCATGGGTGCAGGACTGACCACGCGTGTAAGACCGACGTCCCCGCCGGTCGGAGACGTTTGTCCTGTGTGGTCCGATATACAAGCGATGCCGTTGTTTTTCTCGGTAGTAGCCCGGCCATGCATGGCCGGGCTTTCGTATGATCCCGTGTCATGACGTCTATGCAAAAGTTGGCTCCTGTGTGCAAAAAATACACACACTTAGCAGCGTACTAACAGCTAACCTATTGAGAATAATGAGTTCTTCAAACTGGCCCGCGCATTGCTTTTTGTAATAATCGGTTAGTTTGATTCATACAGTAGTTTGGAGTGTGGTACGATGGCGGTGTTATCCGATCAGTTTGGACAGCGGTACGACCAGAGCGTGTTTTGCGCCGGACCTCGTGAAGGGCGGTCCCTGACGCAGGAGGCGCAGGAACAGACCAACGGTGCGGTGGAAGAGGTACAGGAGCCGCGGTTGGTCTCCTTCCGGTCGAGCGCTCTGTTCGGCAACGCGTTTCGGCCGAGGGCCGTACTGGGTTGCTGACGCTTCAGGGAGTGATGATTTCACCCTCTTCGCCAGGTGCGGGGAGGGTTTTTTTAGTGTGCCAGGCAGGGCGCTGAGCACGACACTGGTAATTGATTGCTAACCCAACTTTCGCAATTGTCGACGTAAGTGGTTGATAAATATGGGCCGAATC
>CAZYOC010000224.1:0-7442 GCA_964648415.1 uncultured bacterium
CTCGCCCGTGACAAGCAGAACCTATCATAGCTGGCGCAATGGACCACTAGAAGCCCGGCCGGAAACCCACTTTTCGCGAAATGCCGGCCAAATTCCGGTTCTCATACAACGAACGCTCGAGCGCCATCACGCTGTTTATGAAACACTTCCGCTGAGCTCGATCCGGCAATGAGAACCGACGACTCCTGCAAAAACGTCCGAATTACACTTTCCGGCCAGGCTTCTAGTGCTCCGGGTCCGGCAGCAACCGGATCTTCGTGGTCATGATGGGCCCCAGCATGTTCAGTTGTGTCCAGGACTCCAGGAGCAACGTGTCCTCGTCAGCGTCATCCGCGCTGACCATGTACTCCCAGGGGATCTCGTGCCAACGCACCAGGTCGGTGATCTCCCGGTCGTAAATCACCAGCCAGTCGTTATGGGTGAAGAACCGGTCTCGCACTGGATCACTATAGGTCGGCACGGTGCGCAGGATCTCGTTTTCAGTGGTGTTGAACGCGAACTGGCCGTGGCCCATTTCACCCCACGGCTCGTTGTTGCGTACGGCTTCATCAATCAGCCAGAACCCGGCCAGACGACGGTTGGCGCCGGAAGATTTCTTCAGATACGTCTCCCGCACCAGGGTGCTGTCCGCTTCCATCCATTCCACCACCAGCAGGCCGTCCTCGGTGAAACGGTATTCGCCGCTGAGCGCCTGCCGGCGGGTGACCCAGTCGAAGAGGTCGTACACGGCGTCGGTGGTCTCCCAGTAGAAGGAGGTGACCTCGGCGCTGGTCTCGTAGGGGAACCAGACCGCCCGGTCGAGCCGCTCCACCAGGTTGTGACCGTAATAGCGCTGGTAGATCTGCACCCGGTCACGCTCGCCATCGACGGTGCGTTCCAGCAGGAAGTATTCGCCCATCAGCTCATGGTACTGCCCGGGGGGATCCTCTTCGATCTCCCAGTCGCAGCCGCCAGTCAGCACAGCCAGGCCCAACAACAGCAGCAGTGGCGGGATACGCATGGTCATAACGGGATTTCCTCGTAGCCGGACTTTCAGTTTACACCGAAAGCGCCCGGCGCGCAAGCGGTTGACAGATGGTATCCCCCTGATGAATCAGCTGAAGGAGATAAGCGGTTTCAACACTCTCCCAAGACTCGGTGTTGGCAATAAAGGTCGTAGCCCGGACATGATTCATACATGAATGTGAGCGTCACGGGGTCCATCCGTGATGACATTCAGCTCGATGCAGTGGATCGAGTTGCAATGTGTCTCTCGGAGATCTCCTGGATTTTCATTTTTCTACAGAACAGGCTTGATTTTTAACCTGTTTTTTTTTCTAGACTTATCCTTAGTACAATGGCCCGGATTCGCCTTGGATAGTTTTCTACCATTCATGACAGGTATTCACTCAGGGGCCGGAATTTGAATGGTGTTCCGGCAAGGTATTGTGTTGACAGCAGGAGGGTTGTACCATGAAACACAGGACAGTAGCAACGCTGGTGGTACTGGGAGTGCTTCTGATGTGCGGGAGTGCGATGGCGTGGGAGTGGACGGAGGACTTCTACGAAAACACAACTAGATGGGATGTCGTTGATTCGCATGGAAACGCGAATGACCAGTCATTTTCGTACATCGCGAACCACGATAACACTGTCGAAGAAGCATCTGCGATCATTTGGGGCAATGACTGGCCTGAACATCTACATGTAGTCCGCGAGCCCAGTACTTCCCAGGTGTATATCAAATGGGTCACCCATCAGGTTGACTTGTTTGACTGCAACGCCTCGATGTCAGTTTCTGAAGGGGAGTTCTCTGGCAGTTCCGATTATGTACGGATTCACCTGGAATACCCCTATTGAGGAAGATCAGGGCGCACGGACCAAGGTAAGTCCGTGCGCCTTTTCGTTTTATCTTTGGAGGCTATATGCGCTTTTTTATTTTTTCGGCCCTCGTCGTCTTTTTAACCGCCCAGGCGTTTGCGACCATCCTGGAAGTTCCTGAAGAATACGAAAGCATACAGATTGCGGTGAACGCCTTATCGAGCGGGGATACTATCCTTGTAGATCAAGGTGAATACGAGGAAAACATAACCGCCACATGGATCTCATTCACACTCGCCAGCCAGTATCTGGTTGATGAAGATAGCAGTCATATCAACAACACTGTAATTCGCTCGAACGATGTGCAACAGTTTCATTCGCCTTTGCGAATATCGCTGGGCCTGGAAGACTCTGTCGTGATCCAAGGGTTGACGATTACGGGCGGTCGATTGCAATTGGATGGCGAGAATGACAGTACAAAATATGGTGGTGGGGTCTATGTATACGGGGGAAAAACAATAATCAAGGATTGTATCATAACAGATAATATAGCACGCAGTGGCGGTGGTGTTTATTTAGACGATTCAGATGGCATAATAATAAATAATAATGTGCATCACAACTATATGTCGTATGGTGGTGGTGGTATAAAAGCGCATATGGGAGAAGAGGCTCCAGAAGAGTTGTATTATTATGATATAATAAGTAATAATATCCATCATAATGGCAGAGCGGATACGATATATATACATAACGGCGGAGGAGGATTGTCATTAGGTGGTCACAGACAAATGGAATGTGTTATACGTAATAATGTCGTAACCGATAATGAAGCATATGGAAGTTCTGGCGGTATATGGGTAGCATGTAATTCAGCATATATAAGTACATGTATTTTTGAAAATAATATCATTAGCCGAAACGAATCTCGCGGTGCAACAGGATTAACGGTCGGTGGTGGAGTGACATACTTAAATCTTGTAAATAATACTTTTGAAGAGAACCATATGACTTATATATGGGCTGCGGCCTTAAGTTTGTCTTCTCCCGCGGATGTTGTTGATTACAATATCGAAGGAAATGTATTTGTTCATAATAATGGTCTTATTGATGGTGCGATCTGGACCAATGAAAGTTGTCATATTCATAATAATATCTTTATTGGTAATCGTGGTCGTAATTTTGGCGCAATCATGCTATGGACCGACGATGTCGATTCAGGTAAAACCGTGGAAGTCGATCACAATATCTTTATTGAACACGCCTGCAATCCGGATGAGCCGGAACGGTATGTTGCTGTAGTGTCACCCGCCTCGCGCGGGAATTATATTGACCTCCATCACAATGATTTTTTTGATAATGATTTGTATGCCGCTGGTCTGCACACGTTCCCACCAGACCAGCAACGTCCTCCCGGAGTGATGTTCGCCGACAGCAACTACTGGGGGCATCCTTCCGGGCCGTATCATCCCGACGAGAACCCCGACGGCCTGGGCGACACGGTTCGCGCCAACATCAGTATCCTGCCGTTCCTGACGGAACCGGCCACCGCTCCGCATTCCATTTCCATCTATTTTCCCGACGACGGGGCCGCGTTCAACCAGCCCAGCGTCCTGTTCTGGTGGGGACAGGCGACCGATCCCACCACGCTGGAGCCCCTGCATTACGGTGTCCAGCTCTCCACCGACCCGGATTTCGAGACCTTCGACGAATACCCGTCAGGCGAGGACACCACCTTAACTGTAGTCGGCCTGCTACGTGGGGAGGCCTACTACTGGCGCATCTACGCCGAGGACTCGTTCGAGCTGCGGGGCTACTCGGAGGTGCGGTCGTTTACGCTGGGCATCGAAGAACGCGATGAGTCCGTCCTCCCGGATACCTGGGCGTTGCCGGCTCCTTACCCCAACCCGTTCAACGACAGCATCCGGTTCAGCGTCGCGGCGCCCGAAGAGGCTCAGATCGCTGTCAGGGTGTATGATCTGTTGGGCCGGGAGGTGGCAAGCGTGTATCGCGGCGAGGTTGCTCCGGGCTTGCACGCCTTCACCTGGCGACCAACGAATGCCGCGGCGGGATTGTATTTCCTGCGGCTGACCACCAACAGCGGGCAACGCGTCGAGACAAAAGTAGTGTATGTCAGGTGAGGCGTGAACTCAAAGCACCACACCAGTTTATTAGCCGGGCTCTGTTTTCCTAATACAGCTTTTTTTTCCGTTTATACTTCAGCCAGGCGTAGGCGAGGCGGTGCCCCAGGTTGGATTTGTCCAGCATGCGGAGCGCCCAGCCGCGCGGGTTCCACCACTTCACCCCGATGCGGCGCTTGATCTCGTCCTCGGTCCAGCGCTCGGCTTTCGGCAGGGGTTCGGCGCCGGGGCGATACATCCCCCAGACGGTATACGGCGGCAGCTCCGACCCTTCCTTCAGCGTGTCTTCCCAGGCCACCATATCCTCGAGGAACCTGGTCAGTTTCTTGTTGTCCCAGTCCGGCATCTCCACGCCGTAGTTGAGGATGATGTGCAGCAGCCGGTCGGTGACCACTTCCAGGTCGACCTCGAAGCCTTGCCGGAGCAGCGCGAGGATTTCTTCGCTCCGGATGGATTCAAACGGGCTGAAGCGGGTGACCTTCTTCGGGTCGGGCCGCCCGATCTCGTGGATCGTCAGGTTGCTGTGCCGTCCGCGTGACAGATCCAGCGCCCGGTTGACTTCCTCGATCGTGTCCCAGGACCACTGCCAGGCATTCGGCCCGATGTAGTCGTGGACCAGGAAGAAACCGCTCTTCGGGTCCAGCGATTTCCGGACCTGCTCCAGCAGGTGCTCCAGGTTGACCACGTGATGCAGCGAGGTGTGGGCGATCACCAGGTCGTAAGCCTTCTCCGGCAGCTCGATGAAGTTCAGGTCGCCGATGCGTGAGGAGATCCGGCTGCCGTACCCGGCCTGTTTCGCTTTCGCCTGGAAGCTTTCCACCGCGCCGCCGCTGATGTCGATCACTTCGAGCCGTTTCAGCGTACCGGCTTTCAGCAACGCTCCTTCCAGCGTCCCACTCCCGGAGCCGAGAGAGAGCGCCGACTCGAACGGTCCCGCGTTTTCCGTGAACCAGTGAATCCAGTCGGTGGTGTCGGGGTTCTTGGAAATCAGTTGCGCGAGGTACTTCTTCGGAACAGGATGATCCCGCGGGCGTCGCTTCCGCAGCCCTTCCACAATGGACAAACCCCAAGTCGAGGCCTCACGCTTGAGCGCCTTGGCGTAACGAGGGTTGTCCGGCGGGATGCAAAACACGGCTTCCACGGTTTCCTCTCCTGTTGCTGATCGGGTGAGTGAAGCCAAGGTACAACCCTGAAAGGGAGAGGTCAATCCGGCCACCGGTTCGGTCCGGCGTCATGCGGCGCTGCAAATGTGTACTGATCTCGCAGGATTGATCGCCGCGTTGCTTGCCTTTCTTATCCCGCTCGGGTACTTTGCCCGAGCAAAGACCACCAACACGGATTCATCACATGCACCTGGACAAACCACTTCCGAAACGATACTACAGCGATGATACTTCCGGCGGGATCCCCGCACGCGACGAGATCGACGACCGTTACAAATGGGACTTGACCCATATTTACCCGGACTGGGAGGCCTGGGACGCCAACCTGAAACGCATCGAAGAGCTGATGGAGCGGTTCAAGGAGCTGCGCGGTACGCTGGCGCAGGGGCCGGAGCAGATTCTGAACGCCTTCCGGATGAGTGATGACCTGGGGCGGCTGGCGGAGAAGGTCTACAGTTACGCTCACCTGACCTACGATACCGACCAGCGGGACAACAGCATCAACGCCCGCATGCAGCAGGTGCAAATCCTCTTCGCCCGTTTCTCCACCGCCATCGCCTGGTTCGATCCGGAGCTGCTGACCATCGAACAGGAAACCATGGAACGCTGGCTGACCGAGACCGACGAGCTGGCGCCCTACCGTTTCCCCATCCGGGAGCTGTACCGCAGCCGGGAGCATGTGCTCGACGAAACCGGGGAGCGGTTGCTGTCCTACTACAACCAGCTCAAGGCTTCGCCCGCCCAGGTGTTCCAGGCGCTGTCCACCGCGGATATGGAGTACGAAAAGGCGAAACTGTCCAGCGGCGACGAGGTCGCAGTGTCCTATTCCCAGTACACCAAGCTGCTGCGGACGTTGCGTGACCAGAAGGACCGCCGGAAGGCCTTCGAGGCGCATTACACGTCGTTCAAGAAGAGCCTGAACACGTTCGCGTCGATCTACAACGCCGTCTGCCAGCGCGACTGGGCGGGCGCGCAGGCGCGCAACTTCCCGAGTACCCTGGACGCCAAGTTGCACGGCAATAACATACCGCCGGAGGTGTACCATAACCTGATCGACACCACCCGCACCCACACCGCACCCCTGCGGCGCTACATGCAGCTCCGCAAGCGGGTGCTCGAGCTGGATACGTACCACTTGTACGACGGCAGTATTCCGTTGGTGGAGTTTGACAAGGAGTATCCCTTCAGCAGCATCGCCGACACCATCATCGAATCGGTCGCACCCCTGGGAGACGCGTATCAGAACCAGCTCCGGAAGGCATTCGAGGGCGGTTGGGTGGACGTGTACGAGAACGCCGGCAAACGCAGCGGTGCGTATTCGGCGGGAGTCTATGGCGTCCATCCCTACATGCTGCTGAATTACAACGATACTCTGGACAACGTGTTCACCGTAGCCCACGAGATGGGGCACAGCATGCACACGCTGCTGTCCAGCGAAGCGCAGCCCTACGCCACTCACAGTTACACGATTTTCGTGGCGGAGGTGGCGTCTACCCTGAACGAAGCCCTGCTGCTGGACCTGATGCTGGAGCGTTCCGACGATCCCCGTGAACGCGCCGTGCTCCTCCAGCAGGCCATCGAAAACATCACCGGCGTCTTCTTCTCCCAGGTGATGTTCGCCGACTACGAGCTGCGTGCGCACAAACTGGCGGAAGAGGGTGTTCCCATCACCGCCGACTCGCTGAGCGAGGTTTATTACGGCCTGTTGCAGGAGTATTACGGCGACGCGGTGGAGCTGGACGATCTGTATCGCATTACCTGGGCGCGCATTCCGCATTTCTACGGGAGCCCATATTACGTGTACCAGTACGCCACCTGCTACGCGTCGAGCCGGGTGCTGCAAGCACAGTTGACCGGGCCGGACGACGCCGAGCGCAGGAAAGCGGCTGCGGACATGATCGAACTGTTGCGGTCCGGCGGAAGCGATCATCCCATGGAACAATTGCGCCGCGCGGGGGTGGACCTGGAGAAGCCGGACGTGGTGAGGGCTGTGCCGGAGGCGCTGGACGAGCTGACCACCCGGATGGAAGAGGAACTGACCCGGCTTGGGTAGTGAACCGCTGCACCAGTAATGACGTGTAATAGATCGTCCCATCAAAACCCCGGCGGGGCGAAAGGTGCATAGCACAGTGCATCAGCGCTGTGAAATTCAGATCCAAGAAACTCCAGAACTCTGGAAGAAGGGTGAAACATTCAGATATCACGCGTGTACAAAACATTGTGCGACCCTTCCAGGGATGATATAATGGAGAATCCGATGAAATCGCGGCGCTGACGCATCGCGCTATACAGGCTGTTGCACAATAGGAACCGATCTCATTCCAGCGAAGGCTGGAAT
>CAZYOC010000225.1:0-7394 GCA_964648415.1 uncultured bacterium
GGAGTGCCTCTTAAACGATGTCATTCCTGCGGAAGCAGGAATCCAGAGAAGGTGTAAGAATATAAGAGGTTAGCAATTCCGCACCAGAATAGGATTCGGCTAATGGTTTTCATAGTTAACATATTGTAGTATATAGACATGACTGGATTCACGGCTGTCCCAAACTACGGGACACCGCAAGCTACGCTACGCTTCGGTTCCCGCCTACGCGGGAATGAGATCCATTGGACGTTCTGATACGGTCTGGGAAGCGGGAATCCAGGGCCGGTACTCTTGTTCCCCTGAAAAACTCCAACCCGGTTCCATTCGTGGAGCCGGGTTTCTCATTTATTCCCGCGCCAGGATCGGTCCAGCGAGGTCTGACGATATCAGACTGCTCCTACCCTCGCCGGGGCATTGATACGCCTTGACAGTCACCCTATCTTCCCCCAAAACAGACCAAGCCCAGGGCGACCCGCATGGACCAGATGGATCCGGAAACGCAGAAGTTCCTTCAGGAGCACCTGTTTCACGCACTGGAGGAGCAGATGGAGGCCAACGATCCCCCCGTGACGAAAGAGACGTATGACCGCCTGATCAACGAAGGGATCGAGAAAGAGGACGTGATGAAGCTTCTCGCCAGTGTACTGATTACTGAACTGCATACCATCGCCGCCACCAGCGAGCCGTTCAACCTGGAGCGCTATACCGAGTGGATGCACTGCCTGCCCGATCAGTCTTTCCTGGATGACCCGGTGTGATCTGGTAATCCATTGCCCGTACCTTGGTTTAGACCCGGGCAGCGATGAACCGTCTATTGTTAGAAGGTTTCTTGCAAAGAATCGAACATACAAAAATCTCTAAATCGCTGTTTATAGTGATTCTCGAATGAAATGTCCCATGATGTCATTCTGCGAAAGCAGGAATCCAGAATAAACAAGTACTTAAGAATCTTGGTATGTTCGATTCTTTGCAAGAACCACTCTATTCTGGATTCCTGCCTTGAGTTCTCGGCTGTGCTTCGCACACCGCAAGCTTCACTTCGTTCCGGTTCCTGCCTTCGCAGGAATGACACGATAACACTTCGGCCAGTACTCGCACGGATCGAGTAAAAAACCCACGCCATCATGAGACGTGGGCGAAAAACCTCTTGCTTTCGCAATAAGCTACATCAGCGACAGTACACTTACCTGCGCCGCGTTCAGCAGCATCCCCGGCCGGATCCCGATCGCCAGCACCAGGATGGCGCACAGCACCGCCACCGCGGCCAGGTCCAGGTTGAACGCCAGCGCCGGCGGACGCTCATCATCGGCCTTCCGCATGTACATGTTGACCACCGGACGCAGATAATAGTACACGCTCACTGCGCTGTTCAGAACGGCGATCACCGCCAGCCCCACATAGCCCGCATCCACCGCGGCGCGCAGCAGGTAGTACTTGCCGAAAAAGCCCGCTGTCGGCGGAATGCCGGTCAGCGACAGCATGAAAATCATCATCAGGAAGGCCATCAGCGGTTTGCGGCTGGCCAGTCCCTTGTAGTCGTCGTAGCTGTACCCCTTGTCCTCGTCTTCGTTCTTGTTCACCGCCATTGCGACGACAAACGCGCCCACGTTCATGATCGCGTACACCGCAAGGTAGAACAGGATCGCCGAGGCGCCGTTCTGGTCGGTCGCGCCCGGACGGAAGGCGATGAACGCCACCAGCAGGTAGCCGGCGTGAGTGATGCTGGAGAACGCCAGCATGCGTTTCACACTTTCCTGCCGCAACGCCAGCAGGTTGCCGAAGGTCATGGTCAACACCGCCAGCCACCACAGCACCGTGGTCCACTCCACCGCAATAGAGCCGAAGCCCACATAGAACACACGGATGAACGCCGCCAGCGCCGCCGCTTTCGGAGCGGTGGACATGAAAGCGGTAATCGTGGTCGGCGCACCCTCGTAGGCGTCGGGCGCCCACCAGTGGAACGGTACAATCGCCGCCTTGAACAGGAAGGCGATCATGATCAGCCCCACGCCGAGCCAGGCCATCATCGGCACATCCGGGACCGTCATGAAGAATACCATGATCTCGTCGATGCGCGTAGTCGGCGCATAGTGCTGGCCGGTCCCCTGAATCGCGGTCAGGCCGATGGAGCCGTACAGCATCGCGATGCCGAAGATGAAGAACCCGGTGGTAAACGCACCCAGCAGCAGGTACTTCAGCGCGCCCTCGTTGGAGGACAGCTTGTGACGGCTCAGCCCGACCAGCGTATACAGGCACACCGACATGGTCTCAATGCCCAGGAAAATGATCAGCAGGTCATTGCCCATCACCATCAGCATCATCCCGAACAGCGAGAGCAGCAGCATCAGGTAGTACTCGGCGATCCGCATGCGGAGTACTTCGATGTACCGTTCGCTCACGTAAATGATGAGGAAAGTGATGAAGGTGAGGATCACCCGGAAATACAGGGTGAAGTGATCCACCACCACCATGCCGCCAAACGCCGGGCCCAGGTTGTCGCGCTGCATGAAGCTCGCGCCCAGGACAACGATCAGGCCCAACAGGCTGACAAACCGCACTGCACCGGTCGACCGGCCTCGCGGCAAGGCGACGTCCACAAGGATCGCCACCATCACGAGGCCCACGATCAGGATTTCCGGAAGAATCCGACCGACATGCATGCTTGCGGTCACTGTCTCGTTCATGAACCTTCTCCCCCGCCTCGAGGGCTATTTCAGGAAATGTTCAATCGCCACAGTCATCTTGGACAGGAATGTATTGGGATACACGCCGATCCAGATGATGAATACGATCAACGGGAGCAGACTGGCCCACTCCACTGGTTTAAGATCCTTCATGGACTTGTTCACCGGGTTGGTGATCGGGCCGAAAAATACCCGGCGGTACATCCACAGCAGGTACACCGCCGCGAGAATCACACCCGTCGCACCCAGCACCGCCGCCAGCGGATACGCCTTGTACGTGCCGATCAGGATCAGGAATTCACCCACGAACCCGTTCAGCCCCGGCACACCCACCGAAGACAGCATCACCAGCATGAACACCGCTGCGTACCAGGGCATCACCTTCGCGATGCCGCCGTAATCGGCGATCAGACGCGTATGCCGGCGATCATACACCACGCCCACCAGGAGGAACAAAGCGCCCGTGGAAAGCCCGTGGTTGATCATCTGGATCATCGCGCCGGTCACACCTTCCTGATTCAGCGCAAACAGGCCCAGCATCACGAAACCAAGGTGACTCACCGAACTGTAGGCCACCAGCTTCTTGATGTCCACCTGCACGATGCTGACCATGGCGCCGTAAATGATCCCGATCACCGCCAGAGTGATCATCAGCGGACGGAAAAAGTCCACCCCCTCCGGGAACAACGGCATGGCGAAACGGATGTACCCGTACGTCCCCATCTTCAGCAACACACCGGCCAGAATGACAGAACCGGCGGTCGGCGCCTGCACGTGTGCATCGGGCAACCATGTGTGGAACGGGAACATCGGCACTTTGATCGCGAAAGCCAGTGCGAAGGCGGCGAACAGCCAGAGCTGAGCGTTCGCGGCCAGCGGCATGTGCTTCGTGTGCTCGAGAATCGCCAGGTAATCGAAAGTGTGGCCCACGTCCGGGATGGTCACGTTGAAGTAGATCCACAGAATACCGACCAGCATCAACAGGCTGCCGACCATCGTGTAGATAAAGAACTTCACCGCGGCGTAAATGCGCTCAACCCCGCCCCATACACCGATGAGGAAATACATCGGGATCAGCATCACTTCCCAGAAAACGTAGAACAGGAACAGGTCCAGCGCCAGGAAGGTTCCCAGCATACCGGTCTGCAAGATCAGCATGCTGGCGAAATAGCCTTTCAGCGACTTCTTGATGCTGCTGCTGCCCAGGACCACAATCGGCCCGAGGAACGTCGTCAGCAGCACCAGCAGCAAACTGATCCCGTCCACACCCAGCACATACTTGATACCGAGCGACGGCACCCACTCGTAGCTTTCCATGAACTGAAAAGCCGGACTGGACGCGTCAAACATGAAGAACAGCGGCAGACTGATCAGGAAGTCCAGCAGCATCACCGCAAGTGTCACCGTGCGGATCAGCCCCTTCTGAGCTTCCGGAAACAGCGCCAGGATCAACGCACCCAGCGTGGGTATAAAAACGATGGCGGTCAACCAGAGAGACATCACGTTCTCCCTACCCCTACGTTGCGATTAACGGATCAGGAACGCCAAAAGTACACCGGCCACACCGAGCGCCAGCCAGAAAGCGTAGTTGGCGACAATGCCGGTTTGCACCCGGCGCAACGGAGCGCCGAACCAGCGTACTGTTTTCGCGGTTCCCATGACCAGGCCGCCGTCGATCACGCCGGCGTCGAAGTATTTCCACGCCAGTCGGCAGAAACCGATCAACGGACGAATCACGACCGCATTGTAGATTTCGTCAATGTAGTACTTGTTGAACAGGGTCTTGCCGAAGCCTGCCTGCGCTTCATCCGGCTTCGCCTCGGCCCGCATCAAACGGTACACCACAAACGCGCCCACAATGCCCAGGATCGCCACCAGCACGCTCGCACCCACCAGCACCCACTCCTCGACCACGCTCAAGTGCGGAGCATGATGTAAGCCGTGGTTGTGCAACAGGATCTCGTGAGCCTGGTGGAAGACCGGCTGCAGCCAGTCGCCCAGGTAGTGCGGAATATGCGGCAACGGCGGCAGGTGCGGAACACCCACATACCCGCCGATGATCGACAGGATCGCCAACACCACCAGCGGAATCAGCATCACAGGCGGGCTCTCATGCAGCCCCTCTTCCGACCCCTCTGGCCCCTTGTAACGGCCATGGAACGTCAGGAAGACCAGGCGGAACATGTAAAACGCCGTGATGCCCGCCGCCATCAAGCCCAGCGCCCAGGCGATCAGCGCCACCGGGTTGTGCTCGTACACCGCCGCCAGGTAAGCATGCGCCAGGATCTCGTCTTTCGAGAAGAATCCCGACAGCCCCGGAATCCCGGCGATGGCCAGCGTGGCGATCAGGAATACCGCGTAGGTCACCTTGATGTGCTTTGCCAGCCCGCCCATGTTCCGCATGTCCTGCGGATCCGTGTGGTGGTCATGGACATGATGCAGCGCGCCGTGCATGGTGTGGATCACCGCGCCCGACCCGAGGAACAGCAGCGCCTTGAAGAAAGCGTGCGTCATCAGGTGGAACACACCGGCGGTAAACGCTCCCACACCGCAGGCCATCACCATGTAGCCGAGCTGGCTCACGGTTGAGTAGGCCAGCACCTTCTTGATGTCCATCTGTTTCAGGCCGATCGTGGCCGCCACAATGGCCGTAGCCGCGCCGATCAACGCCACAGCGCCCATCCCTACCGGCGACAACGCAAACAACGTCGCGTTGCGGGCGATCATGTACACACCCGCCGTCACCATCGTTGCCGCGTGGATCAACGCGCTGACCGGAGTCGGACCCGCCATGGCGTCCGGCAACCAGACGAACAGCGGGATCTGTGCCGATTTCCCCGTAGCGCCAAGCAGCAACGCCAGCGTGATCACCGTGATGGACAACGCGCCCACGTTATGCCCCCACAACTCCACCGCCGCCGGGTGCATATCGGTGAACTTCAGCGTACCCAGGTAGAAGTACAGCATGAAGATGGCGATCAGCATCCCGAAGTCGCCGATCCGGTTCACCACGAAGGCCTTCATCCCCGCTTCCGCCTTGTTCTGGTCTTCCCACCAGAAACCGATCAGCAGGTAACTGCACAACCCCACACCTTCCCATCCAATGAACAGGATCGGCAGGTTGTTGCCCAGCACCAGGATCAGCATGAAAAAGACGAACAGGTTCAGGTAGGTGAAGAACAGAGAGTATCGGCTGTCCCCGTGCATGTACCCGATCGAATAAATATGGATCAGAAAACTGACCCCCGTGACCACCAGCATCATGACGGCGCTCAACGGATCGACCAGGAATGCGAAGTCGAGTTCCAGCCCGCCCGCCGTGATCCAGCGGAAGATCTCCACCTCCACAACCCGGTGGTGAGGATCCAGCGAGGCCAGCTTGAGGGTGAGCATCACGGCCACCACAAACGACAGGCCGATCATCAGGCTCGCACCCCATCCGACTACCTTTTCAGGCATCTTCCGGAGCAGCAACCCCCATAACACGACTCCAATCAGGGGAAACAGCACGATCCATACTGCGTAAGACATCGATACCGTGTGTTCCACGGCGCTCCTCCCTGACAACCCAGTGAAATGTTCAACTTCCGGCGCCCGGCTCGCTTCTCGCCGAGCAAACTTGTCTATCCCATCGGCGACAAACGCCGCCGTTCGTTTACCACTTCAAAATGTTGAATTCGCTGACATCCACCGTCCGCTTGTTGCGGAACAACGTGATCACAATGGCCAACCCCACGCCGACTTCCGCCGCCGCCACCGTCATCGTGAACAACACGAACATCATGCCCTGGATGTCATGCAGGTAATGGCTGAAGGCCACCAGCGCGATGTTGGCGCTGTTGAGCATCAGCTCCGTGGACATGAGGATAATCAGCACGTTCCGGCGAGTCAGCACCCCCATCACTCCGATGAAGAACACCACCGCCGATAACAACAGGTAATGGTTCAGTGTCACTTCCATGATCACGCCCTGTTCTTTTTAGCCAAGGCCACCGCGCCCAGCACCGCCGCCAGCAGCAACACACCCGCAATTTCAAACGGGAGCACGAAATCGGTAAACAGCGCCTTGCCCATGTGGTCTATCCGTCCCATGGCGTAAAGAGAACGCGTGCTCTCCACATGAGCGGCTGTTTCCGGCGTACGGACAATGAACGCCAGCACCACCATCAGCAGACCGATTCCCAGCACGAAACCCAGCGATCGCCACACCGGCGCGGGCTTCTCCGCCTCTTCGTCCTCTCGCAAATTCAGCAGCATCACCACGAACAGGAACAACACCAGGATCGCCCCGCCGTAAACGATGAGCTGAATCGCCGCCAGGAACTGAGCGCCGAGGATGACGTACATCGACGCGAAGCTGAAAAACGTCAGCAAGAGGTACATGATGCTCGCGATGGGGTTCTTCCGCGTGATCACCATGATCGCACAGAACACCGCCACGCCCGCTGTACCCATGAACATCAAACCTTGCATCGCTGATCCCACGTAAGTGGTTCTTGTCTTCCGCAACTACACCCTGAACACCCTTAACAGGATATTAGGATAATAGGATATCAAGGATAAAAGATCTACTGATTATTTTTGTTTGGACTATAGTAATTATCGAATAAAATGTCCCATGATGTCATTCCTGCGAAAGCAGGAATCCAGAATGAACAAATACTTAAGAATATTAGTATAGCCATTCCCATTATTAATCCGTCATACGCTCATAAGCTATTTGTTCCA
>CAZYOC010000226.1:0-7350 GCA_964648415.1 uncultured bacterium
GCTGTCAAGGTGAACTGAGAGACTATCACTCAAAGCATATGATCACGACCACTAGTCGCAAAGTAACTCGTTCCAGACCATACTGCAAAACCAGTACGCTCGCGGACGGCCAGGCACAATCTGAATGCGATACGAGGAGGTCTGCTGGATCACATGATTTCAGTCATCGGGAGACCTATATTACGCTGGAGGAGTTGAAGCGCCTCTCGAAGTTTTACAGGAACTGGCAATGAGGGCGTTTCGTGTAACCACCTCACGGGATGATGGGGACACACATGCAGAGGCAGCGCCATATACCGGGTAGTGTAGCGGGCGGTTCAGCTGGAACCGGCTGGTCCGTGGGGTTGCGTCCGGTCCTCATTGCAGCGGCTTTCCTCGTCTTCGCTCTTCTCGCCCCGGGTCAGGATGAAACCGAATGGCGCATCCAGGTGGCCTCGTATGATATGGAGTTCAACGCAATCTTTACGGTTTCCGAGGTCAACAGCGCTATCGGCGTCCAACCGAAAATCGTGGAGTCCGGCAGTATGTATCTTGTGGTGATCGATACGGTCACCGCGCGAGAGGCAGCCGAGGCTATCAACAACCGCATCCTGCAGGATGGGTGGTCGGAATCCCATGTCAAGCGAAAATTCTCCCCACTCACGGCCGGACAGCAGCAGGAAGAACAACCCATCCTTACCATGGACTCGGATTCGGACAGTTTGCAGCAACCGGACAGCTTCGCCACGCTGCCCGGAACCACCGGCACAACCGTCGTACTGTCCGATTCGCCAGGTATGGCAACAACATCTTCTGCAGGGGACGGCTCCTCGCTGCTGGACGCTCCCACGTCGGCAGTGGCGGCGGAGACAGAGCAACCTCCGGGTTTGAGTGAAGCCGTGACCGACACGACGCAGCCGCTCCCTGTCACCTCGATGGTCTCCCAGCCGCCCGAGACCAGCGGAACCACGAGCGCGCCGGATACGACTTCCGAGCCCTTAGCGCAGTCGTCAACCATGGAAAGTGAGTCGAGTACGGCGGCAGGCACAGGCGAGCCCGTTTCATCCGGGCAAATAGAGGCCTCCACACTGCCCCCACCGGCAAGCACGACCATGGCTGCCGAGACGGATACCGCTCCGACAACCGGGATACAGGACACCACCGGCCAGGCCGATACGTCCTTAGCGAACCCCCTGTTTGACACGCCGGCGCCGGACAGCGAACGCGAAGCGGGGATGACTTCGGGTGACTTTGAAACGGATACATTGCTTGAGAGGGAGAGCGAACAGTCTCCCATCGGGACGCTGACTACGGATGAGCCGGTGCAGCCTGCGGAGCTACAGCAGCCGCAGGAACCAGCACAAGTGGAGCCGGAAGCAGTCCCGGAGCCCGTGCCGACCGAGGCCGCCGGTCCCGGCCAGGGACCACCGATCAAGTGGGTTCGGGTGAATAAGTTCGGTCAGGAGGAAGTGGTGACCAAGGGGCACGCCGCCGTATCGCCGCCTCCGCCGGAAGTAGCGCCCACACCCACAGTCGCCGCTCAACCTGAGGCGGAAGAACAGTCCCGTCAGACGCGGCCCTCGCGGAAGTCAGCATCCATCCAGCGCGACCGTGGTGAAATTCCTTCCCCCACGCCGCCCGGGGAACTGGCCTGGCGTGTGCAGATCATGGCGCTGTCGCAGTCGCCCTACCCTACCGCGGAGCAGGAAGCCAGGAGCGCCGAACGCGACCTGGGCATCCCGGTGCGGGTGAAGGTGACGACCAATGGCGTGTTCCTGCTGCAGGTAGGTGAATACCGTTCCCGCGCCGACGCCGAACGAGCGCTGCCCCTCGTACAGCAACTGGGCTATCCTGACGCCTTCCTGGTACACAGCCGGTAGTAGCGCCCGCTCACCGAAAAGGCCCCTGCTTGAAGGTTAGAGTAATTCTTGAATGAAATGTCCCATGATGTCATTCCTGCGAAAGCAGGAACCGGAACGAAGTGAAGCTTGCGGTGTCCCGTAGTTTGGGACAGCCGTGAATCCAGAATAAACAAGCACTTAAGAATCTTAGTATGTTCGATTCTTTGCAAGAACCACTATACGTATGCCGACTCCCATTTTTACGATCCAGCCCCTACTGCTTTCCGGCCGTCTTCACCTTGTCCGCCAGGGTCAGCACCGCGGTGACGTAGTCGTCGCTGTGGTTGTAATGCCAGACCGCGCGGCGGCGCTTTTTCACATTCTCCGTATTGTAGCCGTGCAGCGCCAGGTAATGAGCGATGGAAGCGATGGCGTCTTCCAGGTGGTACAGATTGGTGATGTCGTCCAGATTCCCGTCGCGCGCATAGGTTTGAAACGAGGACGGCAGAAATTGCGCCAGGCCGAACGCGCCCGCCCAGCTCCCGCGAATCTCCAGCGGGTCCATCTTCTCCTGCGCCGCCATCTCAACCAGGATGGTCAATTCCTTGTACGCCCAATCGGCTTTCCGTTTCTTCCGGCGATTTACCTTGCGGATGACCTCATCACGTTCGTCGGGGTCGCTCCCTTCCAGGCAGTGCTCCCAGAATTCGGGGGACAAGGTCTCGAGCTGATTCGATTCCAGCATGGTCAGGCTGGCGAAGACATTCATCAACGGATAGCGTCCGGGATACTCCCCGAAATTGCTTTCGATCCTCAGCACTGCGGCCACCACCTCCGGCTCCACCGGGCTGCCTTCCAGCACCTTGTCGAAGACAGTCTTATGCTCGTCCAGGAAGGCCCGCGTCCGCCGTACCGAAGCGGGTTCGGCGAAGGCTTTATAAACGTCCGACACGTCCCGCTGCTTTACATTGATGCGCAGCAGTTCCGGGACCAGTTCAAAGCGCTCGTCGTCGAACAGGGCATTCACTGTCTCCGGCGGGAGACCATCGGCGATCAACCGTTTCCGCAACGGTTCAAAGTCCGCTTGCGGGTCGGCGGACAGGGTTAGAGCCGGAAGAAACAGGACAGCTATCAGCGAAGCGCAACACCCTGTTGCGAGTGACAACATCAGCGATCGTGCTCGAATCATGCAGTGTCTCCATCAGAATTGTGGGGCGTGGTTCTTGTTATATGCGTGGGGACCGGCCCCGAGTTCCTCAATCAATAAGAGCTTCGGTGTTCCCCTGAGCCCGCCAGCGGTTGTACTTCTCCAGCAGGATCATCACCGCCCGCAGGACGATCTGGAAGCCGCGCTTGGGGGTGACGCTGGGCGCGCCCGGACGTTTCACCACGCCGTGCACAATCCGGTTGCGGTAGTCGGTCAGGTCTTTCAGGTGCTCCCCGAATTCCGCCGGCCACTTGCCCAGGTTATCGGTCAGGAGTTTGAGCTTGGCGCGTTTCTCGTTCATGCCGGGCCGACGGCCCAGGCGGCGGATAGTGGGATAATCAACTCCCATGCGCGCCAAAACATGATCGTAGAAGAAATCGAGCGCAATCAGCAGCATGACAATCGCCGCCAGATCCTCGTCTTTGCGCACCAGGTCCGCAGCGTTCTGCAAATAGCTCAGCCACAGCGGTTTCTTGAAATCACCCACCTCGCCGATGGCCATCCACATCAATTTAAGGGGGTTGGCCTGATCGCTGGGCTCGAGTGTCCGGGTGAAGAACACCACGCTGTTCTTGCTGATGGACAAGGGAAAGGCGATCTGGTTGTTCAGAATCAACTCGGGCACACTTTTCCCCCCGGGCAACAGGAAAAAGACGTCCGGAGGCCGGTTATACTGTATGCCGAACTCGGTGCTCACCAGCTCGTTGGGCGGCAGCACCACTTCCCCGCCTACGGAATAGCCCGGCGCAAGCGGGATGGGATGGACTTCATCAACAAAGATCTCGATATGGGCTTTGTAGTTGTTCAGGTAGCCGTCGACGTAGAGGAAAATATGCCCGCAGTTGGGGCAGTCCACCTGCATGTCCAGGCTGTCGCAGTTGTGCTCGTACTGGTATTCGCAGTTGGGGCAACGGACCAGTTGAATGGCGAGTGCGACCGGCTTGGCCGGCTTCGCCTGTTCGGCGGCCTCTTCTACTTGCTGTGCGACCTGTTCGCGATCCGGGTTCTCCTGTCCCGTGAGGGGCGGTTCATCCATGCGTGGCTTCCTTCCGGCGACCTGTCTGTCTGGAATCGCCAGCGCAGTCCGATGTCCACCCGCCGGCGTGTTTCCCTCGTCGTCTCCAAAGTACGAGTCAGCCGGGCTCGGGTCCACCCCTCCAGCCGCCCCCAAAGGACCGCGTCGATGACCAGGCTGCCGTAAAGCCCCTCCGTCGCCACCTGACGGAAAGGGAAGAGGCCGGGCGCATAGGGCTCGATTAAAGTGACGGAAGCGCCATCATGGTGTTGGCGCACCCAGGCCAGTTGAAGTGTTGCATGGACTCCGGGACAAATCCTCTCACGGTTGTACATGGCGAGTAACGCGCCCTCGCCGTCATCTTCCCACGCCTCTTCCGCACGCAGGCCGTAGCGTCGCCCTGAAAGCTCGCGAAAGAGATGACCGCGGATCGAACGACGGCGCTCAAACCTCGCACCCAGGTCAGTTTCACTCTGTGCAATGCGGATATCGAGGGTCCAAGTCCGGGTGAGCGGTCCCCAGGCGATCAACCGCACCTTGTGGCGTTCTTCCTCTGAAGCTCCGCCGACACCTGCTTCGCGCTGTTCACCCGCCCACCAGCCGCCGAACGACCACTGTCTGAATGCGGTCTCGAAACCGGTGTAAATCCCGGTTCTGCCGGCGGGATCGTCGCCGAAGGGCAGGAACGGACGCGCGTGAAGCGGCTCAAACGCCTGTGTAGCGCGATAACCCATGCCCAACAGCGCCGCGTTGGGCAGATCACGCCGCAACGTGACCGCGCCGCCCCAGGCAGTGGAGTGTTGTGTCGCCACTTCACCAGCGATGCGCCAGTTGGCGGAGGGACGGAGCAGGAAGTCGCCGCCGATAGACCGCCAGGTCCGGCGAGAACCGGTGGTGCGGTAGCGCGACGAAAGCCCGCTTGACGCCAGCGGCGTATCCCAGCGGGAGACGGCGGCGGTCAAACCAAAAGCGACAGGCGCAAACCTCGTACTCAGTGTATCTGTATCCAGCAACGACAACCGGGGCCGCCATTCCATGCGCGCGCCCGCATGGGATTCGCCCAGGTTCCGGTTGAAGTCGCTGCGTGACCCGCTGTGGTCGCCCTGGGTGCTGTAAGGGAGGGGACCGTCAAGTCCGGGACGAGCATCGTAGAACGCTCTTCCGGCCCAAATCGACGTGTTGAGGGTGCGCCAGTCCTTTCGAACGCCCAGACCTTTCCAGCCGCGGCCTTCTTCGGAACTGCGGTTGACTTGCAGGCCGCCGTCACGTTGCCATTCCGGCGCCATCACCGCATACCCGGCGGGCAACGCGGGCGCGGAACGGACTGTCCAGCCCAGCCCCTGGTTGACCTGGAAATCCCCGGCGACCATGCGCAACGATGACCGGTTCCATTCCGCCGACAGACGCCACAGGTCGGCGGGGTTGCTCTCGCCGGCGTCGCGTGCGATCAGGCCGCTGAATTTCCAGTTGCCCGTTTCGAACGTGGCCCGATTCCACACGGCTGGCGAGCTTTCAGAGAAGGGGGCGAGGACACGGTTGCGGTACTCCAGGCGATGACCGAGGTTGGCGCCAGGGTTGTATCTGGGAATCGAGGTGTCAATCGGCTTCATCGTTGCCAGAGAGTCGGAATACCATTGATCCACCAACGCCTGGCCTGCGGCTTGGGACGCGTATTCCAGGAAGAGCCAGGGCGTCTTTTGAATGGTGTACGCCGAGGCCGGGGTTGTCGCCAGCGCCAGACCGAGGACCAGGTTGGTGAAGGGCAATCTACGGCGTGGCACGGGTATCACTCCACATCAGGCGGTAGCTGCGGGACCAGCCCAGCCAGGGGTGGTGATCGTAATTCGAGGACGCGGAGATCCGGTCCAGGGCGATCAAAAGACCCAGGCGAAAGCGTTCGGAGGCGGTATCGTACCCGGCTGCGAGGGCCAATTGCTCCCAGATCTGTGTGGTGATCGCCGCCTGCCAGCCGGTGCGTATTTCCGCCTCGAGCATGGCGCCGCCGACCAGGGCGAGTGTGGGCGTGACAGACCAGCGGCCATGCAACAGCACTCGCCGCTCGGGGTGGCCGTCAAAACGCGCCATGCCGGCTGTGACCGCGTTCTGGAGCGCCAAACCGGCTTGCCAGGCGTTGCGCGAATAGAGGACGCCGAACTGCGAACGGAAGAGGTTGTCCACACCGTAACCGTCGATGCGCACCTGCCCGAAACCCAGGGAAACCCCGCCCGAAAGATGAGGGATAACTGCATGGCTGACCGCAATCGCGCCCTCGCGCTCGGTATACAGCTCGCGTCCGAACCCGCGCAAGTGCAAGCCGACACCGTAAGTGCCCAGCTTACCGCATCCGCTCAATTCAAAACGGTCCAGCTCAGGCATTTCCCACTGCCGGGTGAATGCGACAGACGCCGCCAGACCGTCGTGGTCACTCAACAACCCGGGATTGGCGGGAAAAGCAAGGGCGGTGGTGTGGGTATTCTGGATCTGGAACGGGTCGGTGGCGATATGGTCAAACGCGGCGTACACGGGCGCAAACAGCCCGCCTCCAGCCAGCAGGAGATGCAGGCAGATCCTGATCGCGATCGCGGCGCGTGTCAGACACATAATGCTGTGTAGTTTGTTGATCTTCTTTTACACGTTCAGGCTGCAACTTGGCCTGTTACAACTTGTCTTGAAGAATATCTTTGCACCGTTTGAATGACGGCAGGTGTTCAGACAGAGTTTGTGGATTCAATTCGCCGACAAGTTCGAAAGAAATATTTGATTTTACGTATTGCTTCTTGCACGTTCTCGTTGCGTTTTCAAGAGCAGATATTACATCATCTCTATGCCGCGACTCCATGCTAACCAAAGCCGGTAAATGATTCTCTTTTAAGTTCTCTTTAAACTTATTTCGAAGTGCATTTCTGTCGGATGCGATCCAGGTTTCCATGCAGGTTGTCATCATGAGTACTTGTCTGTCATCCGCACCCTGTGGTTTGTCCCAACCGTCCCGATTCTTCAAGTGGTCCCATGTTTTTTTTATGTCTATTGGAACGTCTTCAGAATCTACCAACAAGGCCACAAAATCACCTGCGTTAGCGCTTCTGTGTAGATTTTTAAATCGATCATAAGCAAATTTACGTCCTCCACAGGCGATTAACTTGGGCATTTTCCCTGAAAATCCACATTTTTCAAACAAATTTCGAAAACCTTTACGACATTGAATCGCAAGATCCTTTTGATTATTACCACCACCTTCTATACATACTGTTGCTCAGAACTGTCCGGTACGTATGTTCAGTAGCACCTGGAGCTCTTGAAATAGAAAT
>CAZYOC010000227.1:0-7310 GCA_964648415.1 uncultured bacterium
CGATTCTGGCGCGCAGTCTCGAGTCGCCGGTAAAGCAAGTCGGGGAGAAGCTGGGGTAGCCCAACTTTCGCACTTGTCGATGTAAGTGGTTGATAAATATGGGCTGAATCGTCGAGGTATCGCCTTTGTGGCAGATGATTTGCCCTCCACGGTCTCGCCGTCTTCCGCCAGGTTTTTCTGTGCCCAGCCCATGTAGCGGAGCGCCTGGCCTACGGTCTGGTCACTGGTCTGGTTGCGTTTCAGTTCGATGATCAGCCAGCGCGGCTCGCTGCGGTGTTTCGCCAGCAGGTCGATCCGGCCGATCTCGCATGGGTACTCGTAGCCGGCTTCCTCGTCACCCGGCTTGCTATATAGTTCCCACCCTCGCCCCAGCTCGATCTGGTCTCAGTTGTCACGCATGAACTCATGCAAGTGCCGCTCCAGGCCAAACCGAGCTGTGCAACCAGGTTCAGGAGGATCGGATGAGTATACCGCGCCATCCCTTATCTTCGTTTCGCCATCCTCCAGCTCAAGCCCAGGGAACCACCACACCGTATCCAACGTCCAGAAATCAACGCTCAGTTCACGGCATATCTCAGCGAGAATCTCATTGATGCGTTCATAACGTTGCCCAAATGACAACCCACGTTCAAAGTCCGGCCACAAGCCAACCTGCTTCAGGTACATCTCGGAAGGATTATTCCAGACCCCATAGGTGTCTGGTTTGTACACAACCAGAATTGCGCTGGCAATATTCTTACCCATGCCGGAGATCAACTTGTTGGCCTTGTCGAGCCGCTCCGCCAACGGTTGCGTTTCATCAAGAAGCAGCGACAGTCCCTTGCGAAGTGCGTCCATATCCCTGCAAATCCGGTTGCCCTGCCGGTGCAGCCCGCTCCAGTGGCGGTTGTTTTCGAACAAGAGAAAGGACTTCAGCTCGTCTTCGGTGATCCGAGGGACGTGCTCGGGCGAGAAGATGGGCTGGTAGCGTGCGAGGACCTCATCACGCCGTTCAACGATTTCTTCCTGTATGCGGTGCTTGCGCATTCGCGCCACCGCTTCCCGCAATTTGCCGATCATATCGGAGGGTAGGGAAAGTGTGTTCATGTGGATCCTCGCCATCAATGTCCTCAAATGAATGGTAATCACACGGAAACCACCCAATCAAGGGATGGCGCCCTTTAGCTCATTGGTGTTGTAACCCGACAGTAAACTGTCGGGTCATATCGCCAACACTAAGCGGCAACAATCGAACGTGATCGATATCCGCAACTGCGTGCTTTTCAGGAACATTTCCAGGCCGGTTTGCCGTGATATAGCGAGCAACTTCCCGTCCTTCAACTCCGGGCAAGAAATGCGAAAAACTCCAACGGGGCTTTGAACCAGCCCCGTTTTTCGTTATATACCACCTGTCGAGTCAAGCCATCGCAGGAATCCAACCATAGCGAACAGAGGGTGACGTGATGCTTCCGATGACAGACCGACCGGAGGGGTTGCAGGAGGTCCGCAAGCTGTACCGTTATGTATGGCTGTTGGTGATTCTGTGGACCGTGCTCCTGATCGCCGGGGTTTGCTGGATTCACTACCATTTTTACAACTCCACGCTTGATATTGCGGCCAATCAGGCTCGCGCCTCCATCGAAAAGGATCTCCTGTACCGCAAATGGATGAATTATCGGGGCGGGCTCTATTCGCCCCTCACGCCGGAGATCCAACCCAACGAATACTACCCCCACCCGGAGCGAGATCTTCAAACAGCGGAAGGTGACACTCTCACCAAGATCAACACCTCGTACATGTCGCGCATGGTCTATGCGTTGTCGGTAGACAGCGGGTATGTCCAGGGCGGCCATCTCTCCAGCTCCAAACCTCTTCATCCCGGCAACAGCCCCGACACGTGGGAGGCGGAGGGGTGGAAAGCGCTGGAAGCAGGCAAGCACGAGTATTATGGTGTCGTGAAAAGCGAGCAGGGGAAAGCGTTGAGATTAATGCGCCCCATCCTCCTGTTTGAATCCGGCTGCGTGTCTTGCCATCGTGCGGAAGGGTATGAGCTGGGCGATGCGAAAGGAGCCATCAGCGTCGCAGTGCAGCTCGAGCCGCTGTTCGAAAACGCCAAGCCGCATCGTAACAGCGAATGGGCGGTGTTCGGCGGGTTCTGGCTGTTTGGCCTGCTGTTGCTGGGGTTGGGAGCGCGCAAGATCCGCACTCACATCCGCGCTACGGAAGACGCTCAAAAAGCCCTGGACTCCCAGCGTGGTTTTCTGCAAACCATTATCGACCAGAGCCCGGTGTTGCTGTTTATCAAGGACAAAACCGGCCGCATTGTCATGTGCAACCGGCCCTTCGCCGCCGCTTACGGCAAGCAGCCCGCCGACATGATCGGTAAACACGACTCCGAAATCGTGGACGACCCGGAACTGATCCAGAAATATGCCACGGAAGATGACTTTGTGCAGGCTGAGAAGCAGGAGCTGGTAATTCCTCAAGGGCCGTATCTTCCGGACGATGAAACGGCCCGCTACGTGCAGACCATCAAGAGCCCCCTGTTCGATGAACAGGGGAAAGTGGACCGTATCCTGTGCGTCTCCATGGAGATCACCGAACGCATTCGTGCGGAAGCGGCGCTTCGCCGGAGTGAGCTGCACTTCCGGTTGATTTTCGAGGCCACTCACGACGCTATTTTCGTGGCGCAAGACAACCGGATGGTGGTCGTCAATCCCCGGTTCGAGGAGATGTTCGGTTATTCCAGCGACGAGTTGTACGATCCCGAGTTCAATTACCGGAGTCTGATGGCGGGCGACGAGGGTGCGCGGGTCGCTGGTTACTACTGGCAGATCATCCGTGGCGAGGTGGAATCGCTCGACTATGTTTTCACAGGATATACGAAGGATCAGCAGCGCATCCGTGTGGATGCGACCATCCAGCGGATCGTCTGGGATGGTGAATACGCGGTGCTTGGGGTTCACCGGGACATCACGGAGAAGGAGACACTGGAGGCGGAGCTGCGCCGCCAGCAGAAGATCGACGCCATCGGCGCATTGGCCGGCGGCATCGCCCATGACTTCAACAACATGATCACCGGCATCATCGCCCATGCCGAGCTGGTCCGAATGAAATACGATCCGGGCCCCGAGATCGAGCAGGAACTACAGGGCATTCTACGCACCTCCGACCGCGCCGCCGAGTTGACTCGAAAACTGCTGGCCTTCAGCCGTAAGCAGTACCTGCATATGGAAGCGCTGGATCTGAATGATGTGGTCAACGACATGCACGATCTGCTGACCCGCATCGTCCGCGAGGATATTGTGATCGCGCGGAACCTGGCCGAGGATCTGTGGACGGTGTCCGCGGATCGGGGCCAGGTTGAGCAGGTGGTGCTGAACCTGGCCTTGAATGCACGTGACGCCATGCCCAACGGCGGCAAACTGATCATTACGACAACCAATCGAGAATTCTCCGAGCAGGATGCAGCCCATTATACAGAGCTCGAGGCCGGGAAATATGCTTGCGTTGAAGTGAAAGATGAAGGTCACGGGATGAGTGAGGAGATCATCGAGCACATCTTCGAGCCCTTTTTCACGACGAAAGAGGCGGGTAAAGGGTCGGGCCTTGGGCTGGCCACGGTGTATGGCATTGTGAAACAAAGCGGCGGCGATATTGCCGTGGACAGTACGCCGGGAAAGGGAACCCGCTTCCGTATCTTCTTCCCGCGCACCCGCAAAAAGGCCCCTCGAAGGGACATGCACGCGGAACGGGCGCGGCTCAAGGGCGACGGGCAACGTATTCTTGTTGTTGAAGATGAAAAGGAGCTGCGCGGTCACCTCGTCCGGTCGCTGACTGAAATGAACTACAGTGTGGATTCGGCGGAGAACGGTCTGGACGCGTTGTCGGTGGTGGCCGCCGCCGAAGAGCCTTACGACCTGGTCCTCGCCGATGTCATCATGCCCGGCATGGGAGGAGTCAAAATGGCCCGGGAGCTGATCAAGCAGAACCCGGATCTGAAGATTGTCTTTATGTCCGGGTACGCGGGCGACCGGTTGATACCCTCGCGTGATGACGACCTGGAGTTCATCTACATGCAGAAACCGTTTCACATGCTGGACCTGGCGCGTCGTATCCATGAGTTGCTGGGTGGGGAGAAGTTGTGAGTGGAGTACTGAAAATTGCCCTGGTGGGAGCCACCGGCCTGGTGGGGCAGACCGCGGCGCGTGTGCTCGACGAACAACCGCTGCCCGAATTCGAGTTGCGGCCCTTTGCCACAGCCCAACGCGCCGGGACGAAGGTGCTCTGCAAGGGACGTGAGTGGATCGTGCAGGCCATCCCGGACACGCCGCCCGACGTGGATTTCGCACTCTTTACCGCGCCTGGAGGAGTGGCGCAGACCCTGATTCCGGTCTGGCGGGAGGCCGGGATTCGGATTGTTGATAACTCGTCCGTGTTCCGCATGGCCGCCGATGTGCCGCTGGTGGTTCCGGAGGTCAACGCCGCGCGCATTGCCGAGGCGGATCATCTGGTCGCCAACCCCAACTGCAGTACGATTCAGCTCGCGGTGGCGCTGGGGCCGTTGAAGCAGCGCTGGGGACTGAAACGAGTGACCGTCGCAACCTACCAGGCGGTGTCGGGTGCGGGACGCGACGCGGTTGAGGACTGGCGGGCCGAGGTGCGAGGCCAACAGCCGATCCACGGCACATTCCCCGCGCCCATCCACGCCAATGTGCTGCCGCAGATTGGAGCCATCAACGACGCCGGCTACAACGTGGAAGAGGTCAAACTTACGAGCGAGTTGACCAGGATCCTCGACTTGGAGGAGACCCCTGTGGCTGCTACATGTGTCCGAGTTCCGGTCGAGACGGGTCATGCGGAAGCGGTGGAGGTGCAGCTCGGGGGCGCGCCGTCCCTGGAAGACGTGCTGGCTGCGCTTGAGGATGCGCCCGGTATCGTGCTGCACCGCGACGGGGCTTCCTTCCCCATGCCGCGCGCGATTGCAGGGCAGGATCCGGTGCATGTGGGGCGTGTGCGAAAGCATCCTCAGCTTGACGATGTCTTTCTGCTGTGGGTGGTGGCGGACAACCTGCGGAAAGGCGCCGCCACCAACGCCGTGCAGATATTGGGAGAGTGGTTGAAGCGCATGTAACCTGAGTTTTTTGACCCGCGTCACTTGAGCCAAACGCCTGTATCACCTATTTTACAATGACGCTACGAACAGCTCTGGATACGCCATGAAAAGTCGACACCCCTCTTCGAGCCGCGCACTGTTTTCGCTCCTGCTTGCTGTACTCTTTCTGATCGCACCTGTTGTTGTCGTTGCCGGAACCTGGGGTGATAACGGCCTGCTGCTGCGCAACACCACCGAAGACGATCCCGCCGGAGCAGTGGTCCACGCCAAGCTGGTCAAATCCGAGGAGCTGCTCTGGGTGGTCTGGCTGGACAACCGGACGGATCCTGTGCGGTACGGCGGCGAGGTGTATGTCCAGGCGGTGTATGAAGAAGGCATCGTGGCGTTTCCACAGGGCGGGATCCAATTGACGGAGCTGGGGTGGTGCCCGGATCCGGAGGCGTACGACGCTGTGCCCGATGGAGAAGGCGGCATGATTGTCTGCGCCACCGACGAAGACACCGAGAGCGAGCCCAAGTTCATCATGCGGTATGACCAGTACGCAGAGCCGGTCTGGGACGAAGCGGTTTGCATCGAAGATGTCCTCTGGTCCCAGAAGGTGCAAGCGGACAACATCAACGGCCTGTTGCTGCTGGTGGGTATGCTTGACGAACCATCCATGCTGATCGCTTCCATTGACAACGACGGCAGCCTGGACTCGTGGACCATCTTCGAGGAGCCCGCCGCGCGCTCCACCCTGCCGCTGGCGATTGTACCGCGCACAAGCGGTTTTCTCGCGCTGGGGCGTATTGTCCGCACGTCCAACACCAGCGATTGCCGCCGGCTGGTGCTGAGTTACTCGGGACAGCCGGCGGGATCCACCAATGGCGTCATCTTTTACTGGGGCAGAGTCAATGAAATCGAGGCATGGGCGCTGGAGAACAACCACGCCGTCTGCCTCGTCACCGGCCTCTACAACATCCTGCTGTCGCAGTACTTCACCAGCATGGGCTATGCGATGTACGACTACATGGGCGAGGAAATCGCCGGGAACGATGTGATGTCGTTCAAGGCGTGTCCCGATGGCGACGAGGGGTACTGGGTGCTCTGGCGGCAGGTGGAGGACGGTCAGGGCAGCCTGCTGCTGAACCGGTTTGACGACGAGCCTGCGCCGCAACTGGCTTCACTTGAACTGACGAACTCGCCCGCCAACGAGCCGGTTCTTCCCATTACTGCAGATTCCGATGGCGGCGTGTTCTGCATTACACGGGATGAGGGCGCAACCACGCCGGTGGTGTCGCAGTGGGATGCGGACGGCGTAAGGCGCGAAGGGTACGAGACGAACATCCCGCTCGATGAGATGGAGCTGGCCGCGCAAGTGACCGCGGTGCAGCCGGCGTGGCACAAGTTCGCCGTGGCTTACCTGCAGGATCGCGGCGGGCAGGGGAATACCGGCCTGGTGGTGCAGGCGTTTCCCAACGCCGCACCCAACACGATCTCAGAATCGCCGCATGAAGCAATGCCCGGCAAGTTCGGTATCGAACAGGCGTACCCCAACCCGTTCAACGGGGAAACGCGGGTCACGGTGCGGAGTGCGGTGCATGAGGAGATCAGGTTGACACTGTACGATGTGCTGGGGCGGCAGGCTGGTCGCTGGACCCTGGAGCCCGGCTCTGCGGGCGAGTTGACGAAAGTGCTGAACCTGCAAGCTCTGGCCGGCGGCGTGTATATCCTGCAGGCGGAGCAGGCGGGGGTTGTGGACCGGACAAGGTTGGTACTGGTGAAGTGAGGTGACCATGGCGACAGCCATACGCATCATGATCGATGATTTGATTCTTGAAGCCGAACTGAATGATTCGCCCACCGCGATGCAGATCTGCCGGAAGCTTCCCCTGGAGTTCGCCGGTGACTACTGGGGTGAGGAGCTTTATGGCAGCATCCCCGTATCTGCTGAGGAAGACGAAGACGCTGTGGACGTGATCGAAGCGCCCGGTACGCTGGCGTACTGGCCGGTGGGTAAAGCGTTTTGTGTGTTCTGGGGGCCGACGCCGGTGTCGCGGGGCGATGAAATCCGTGCAGCCAGCGCGGTGACTGTTATCGGTCGGGTGACAAGCGGCTTGCAGGAATTGATCGAGCGCCGTCCCGATCCCGGACGGATCCTGGTGGAAGCGGCGGATTAGCAGCGGTTCCTCGCTGTTTTAAGTGGGTACGCTGAGATTGAGCTTCCCGGCCACGA
>CAZYOC010000228.1:0-7248 GCA_964648415.1 uncultured bacterium
GCATCCAAATGATATCATAGGTTGCCTCAGCAGGATCATCAAGGCCTTCATCAAGGATTTCGTTGAGATGACCCCGAACAAAAAGGGGGGGGTTTGCTGCGGGGGCGGCGGCGGGACGGTATCCATTGACGAGATCCGTCCCTACCGCACTACCGTAGGCGGCCGGAAGAAAGCCGAGATGATCCGTAAAACTATCGAGGAAGGCAAGGACCACTACACCATCGCACCCTGCGCCAACTGCAAGAAGCAGTTGAAGGAATTGATCGAGGACCAGAAGCTCCCCTCGGAGCTGGTGGGGCTGCACGATTTGATCTACAAGGCGATCATCCTGTCTGAGGATGGGCAGGCGTGGCATGAACCCGAGTTCTAGACTCAGCTCGTTGATAGAGTAGCAAGAATCTATTCACAGTATGAATAGGATATCAAGGATACTAAGGATAACTGAATAATTAAGAATTAAGAATTAAGAATTAAAGATTAAAGATTAAAGATTATGGATTATGGATTATGGATTATGGATTCTCGTATTTCCAGAGACTCTAGCGGGAAATGCTCGATGATGTCATTCCCGCGAAGGCGGGAATGAGATCCATTGGACATTTTGATACAGTCTGGAAGGCGGGAATGAGATCAGTTGGACAGTGTCGTATAGTCAATTCATGGATCTGTTTTATGAGAATGAGAATCGCTGTCGTTTGGTTTGTCACGAAACAATACAAGGTGAAAAGTTGACAGAAGTGGTCATACCGGTTTCTATTTTCACTTTTTTCACCTTTTCCACTTTTTTCACTTGTGTTTACAACGGAGGACGTAGTGGAAGCCTGGCTTGATTTTGGACGCGGCCCACTGTTTCGGCTTTGCTTTACGCTGATGGTGCTGGGGCTGCTCCGGACCTTCATCATGTCGATTGTCGGCATGGTTGAAGCCTACAACAGAGCCGGGGATAAAACGGTCCCCTGGAAGATGATGATTACCAAGACCATCGGGTGGATGATTCCGGTCAACCGCTTGTGGCGGGCGCGTCCGGTGTACAGTACGCTCTCCTTCTTATGGCACATCGGCCTGATCCTGGTCCCGTTGTTCCTGGCGGCGCATGTGATGCTCTGGAAGAAGAGCGTGGGCTTTGCCTGGCCGGCGTTGCCGCAGACTTGGGCCGATTACCTGACGCTGCTGGCGATTTTCGGCGCGATCGGCCTGTTCATCGGTCGTGTGGGCAGCAAGTGGGCGCGCACGCTGAGCCGTCCCCAGGACTACATCTGGCCGATTTTGCTGGCAGTCCCGTTTGTGAGTGGTTACCTCTGCTCCAACGTGGCCCTGTCGGCGGGAGCCTACCAGGTCTGGATGCTGATCCACGTGTATTCAGCCAACCTGGTCATGCTGGCGATCCCCTTCACCAAGGTCGCCCACTGTGTCCTGTTCCCTCTGTCTCAGTTTGTCAGCGGTTTCGGGTGGAAGTTCCCGAAATACGCCGGTGACCGTGTCGCGAAAACCCTCGGGAAAGGAGAGATGCCGGTATGAAAGCAGCGATCCTGACCGATGTGACGAAATGTATCGGTTGCCGGGAATGTGTGGCGGCCTGCAAGGTGACCTGGAACCTGCGTGGCGATGTGCCGCGGCGCTGGTCCAGGGATGACGGCTTGTCGGCCTTGAACTGGACCTCGATCATTGAGAAGGGGCCGAACGAGTACATCCGCAAGCAGTGCCGTCACTGTGAAGAGCCCGCCTGCGCGGCGGCCTGCCCGGTGGGAGCGCTGCACACGACGGATCTCGGCGCAGTGGTCTACGACGCCCACAAGTGCCTGGGGTGCCGGTACTGCATGATGGCCTGTCCTTACGGCATCCCGCGGTACGACTGGGACAGCGCGGTGCCCTACGTTCGCAAGTGCATCCTCTGCTACCCGCGGGTGAAGGACGGCAAGGAGCCCGCGTGTACGGCCGCCTGTCCGGTGGACGCCACCATCTTCGGCGACCGGGACGAGCTGATCGCAGAGGCCAAACGCCGGATCGCGGCGGAGCCGGACAAGTACATCGACCACATCTGGGGCGAGAAGGAAGTGGGCGGCACCTCGGTGCTGTACATTTCCCACGTCGACCTGTCCTGCTTGAGCTACGGCCGTCCGCTGGACAACAAGCCGCTGCCGGCGCGTACCGCGCCGGCGATGAACGCGGTGCTGCCCACGTTCGGCGTGATGTTCGCCACCATGGCCGGATTGGGCTGGCTGATGAACCGCAAGCACGAAGTGGCGCAGACGGAAGCGCCGCCGGCTGCGGAAGAACCGGAAGCGCCTGCGACGGAAGAACCTGCGGGTGACGAAGAAACCAAGAGCAACGATGCTGACGACCGGGGGGAGGTCGGCAATGGATAGAGTGCGCAAGCTGAAACTGGTGCTGTGGGCGGTGTTCGGGATGGCCTTCGCAGTGGCCGTGACCCGGTTCTTCTTCGGGCTCGGAGCGACGACCAACCTGAACGACAGCTACGCGTGGGGTTTCTGGATCGGCTTTGACGTGATGGGCGGTGTCGCCCTCGCGGCGGGCGGATTCGTCATCACCGCCATCGTCTACATCTTCAAGCGGGAAGAGTTTCACGCCATCGTGAAGCCGGCCGTGCTAACGGCGTTCCTTGGGTATGTCGCCGTAATCGTCGGCCTGCTGTTCGACCTGGGGCTGCCCTGGAACATCTGGCACATGATGATTTTCTGGAACCCCCACTCCCCGCTGTTCGAGGTCGGCTGGTGCGTGATGCTGTACACCACCGTGCTGCTGCTCGAGTTCAGCCCGGTCCCGCTGGAGCCGTTCAGCGCCTGGGCGAAGATCCGCCGCTTCCTGATCAAGTGGCGCATGCTGTTCGTCATCCTGGGCATCTCCCTGTCCACACTGCACCAGTCCTCGCTGGGCAGCCTGTTCCTGATCATGCCCTTCCGGCTGAATCCCTTGTGGTACAGCCCCATCCTGCCGATCCTGTTCTTCATCTCGGCGGTCATGCTGGGCATGTTCATGGTGAGCTGGGAAAGCCTGTTCACCACGCATATGTACCGCCGGGAGAAGGAAACCGGGCTGCTGGCGAAGCTGCTGGGCGCGTCGCGCTGGATCATCTTACTCTACCTCGTGGTGCGTTTCGGCGATCTGGCCGCACGCGGACAACTGGTTCACCTGTTTGACGAAGGCTGGCAGACATACCTGTTCTGGGCTGAAATCTTCTCCATGGCGCTGATCCCGTTCGTGCTGACCATGTTCCCCCGCGTATTGCGCAGCAATGCCGGGCAGTGGTTCATCGCCAGCTTCGGCGTGTTCGGCGTGGTGTTCAACCGCACCAACGTCGGCGGCCTGGCGCACCAGGTGGGCGGCAACATCGACTACGCGCCGGCCTGGTCGGAATACGTCATCAGCGCGGGCGTGGTCGCCTTCGCCGCATTGATCTTCATGTTCTTCGTGGAGAAGTTCAAGGTCTGGGAAGCGCGGCCGGCCGATCCTCACGCCGACCCGGAAAAGCTGCCGGAGTTCGACATCGCCAGCCGCGCCACGCTGGGTACGCCCAACATCGCGGCGCGCAGCACCTTCTCGCTGGCGTTCATCATCGCCATGGGCGTCGGCTTCATGCTGCTGTCCGGCGACAAGGTGACCAGCAAGGGCATGGACCCGACTCCGGTCAACGCCGCTCGCGGCGACCAGGATACGCTGTGGATCGACGGCAACCTGGACGGCTACGGCGTTGCGTTCCCTCACAAGGCGCACGAGAACAACAACGGCGGCGACGCGTCCTGTGTGAAGTGCCACCACATGAACCTGCCGCTGGACAAGCAGTCGGTATGCGCCGAGTGCCACTACGACATGTACCTGGAGGTTGACGCCTTCAAGCACGACTGGCACTCCAGCCCCACCGGCGGCAATGTGACCTGTGTGAAGTGTCACGAGGAAGGCGTCCCGCGTAGCGATGACATGGCCTCTCTCAAAGAGGGCGTGTACGATTGCAGCGCCTGCCACAACGACCTCTTCCCCGCCGGGGCGACCATCGAGATCGACGATTACATGGCCATCGGCTACGCTCAGGCGATGCACTCGATGTGTATCGACTGCCACGTGGACACTGCCAGCGGGCGGGCGATGGCGGCATTGCTGAAGCAGAACGAAGAGGATGCGGCGTCGGACCCCAACGTGGAGTCTCCGCCGGAGATCACGTACACCGAAGAAGAGCTGGTGAAGTACAACGACGACCACTTCAAGGTGCTGACCCGCTGCACCGCCTGCCATACCGGCGAGACCCGGGGTCTGGTGGTGGGTGATGATCCACGCCTGGAAGTCGGCGGCGTGGTCGGCACACGTTCTGTACTGCCGCCTCAGCAGCTGGAAGAGGTGGAACAAGAATAGCTTCTCGTTGAGTAATCCCTTGAGATTCAATTTCCCCGCGCGGTTGATGGCCGTGCGGGGTTTTTTATTAACTTCTAGGAGACAGGGTGCGTTCCCGGAAGAGTTGCATTCTTCCCGTTGATTTTCTTGCATTGCCCCGCACCCGCGCGTACCTTCTTCTTTTGTGGTGGGATATGGGCTCGATCCGGGTTCAGGGATGGACAACCGTCACCTTTCACGGGGTGGGATGAGGCCTCCAGCAAGGGTAAACCGGCGCTATCGTTCTTGTTACACAGGGCTGCTGCTCCTGGCGGGGATCGTGTGCCTGCTGGCGACCGGGTGTTTTACGCAGCGCTCCATCGGCCCGGATTACATGTTCCAGACCAACGGCATCGTGATCGAGTTCCTGGCCGACTCCCTGCTCAACCGTTACCAGGACGACCCGCACACCCTCCGGCTGATAGTTTACCAGCTCTCGGACACGAAGACGTACAACCAGCTTGTGAAGACGCAGGACGGCATCCGTACCCTGCTAGCGGGCGGGTATCCCGATGAGTCGTTTCTTATCTACGAGGACTTCGTGATCAACCCGGGCGACCTGGATGCATTGGAGCTGGACCGGTCGAAGGATGCAAAATACCTGGCGGTGATCGCCGGCTACTATTCTCTCAAGCCCGGCCAGGTGGACCACCTGTTCGAGATTCCCACCTCCACCAGCAAACAGGGCGTGTTCAAGAACAACACAGTGACGCTGGTGGACCAACTGGTGATCGAATTCATCTTCGGTCCTGACAACATACGCGAGGTGAACGTCAAATGAAGCCGACCGTGAAGCCGATCTACTGGCGGCAGGGCCTTTTCTTGCAACCGCAGCACTTTCAGCAGCTTGAGATGCGCAACCACAGCGTGGTCCAGCGACTGGTCGCCACTCGTGAGCCTCATTTCTGGGGCGTGCTCAACCTGACCATCCACCAGGCCGCGCTGACAAACGAGATGCTGGAAGTCGAGAGCGGCGAATTTCTGTTCCATGACGGGACCTGGGTGGCAATGCCGGAAAACACGCGCATCCAGCCGAGATCGTTCGCCGACAAAGAATACAAAGAGGGCAAGAAACTCCGCGCCTATCTGGGCCTTGCGCGGATGAAACAGACCGAGAGCAACGTCACCGAGCTGAAGCCGACACAGAGTTCCGCCGAAGTCACCACGCGCTGGACATATGACCCGGACCCGGAAGACGTGCGCGACATCTTCGAGCAGGGCGCAGTCGCGCAAATGCGGCTCATGGTGTACAACCTGCGCATCTTCTGGGAAGACGAGATCCCCGAATTGTCCGAGTGGGATCTGATCCCCTTCGCGGAGATCCTGTACGACGGCGAAGAAATCCGTCTGTCCGAGAGCTTCATTCCGCCGACGATCTTCCTTAACGGCAGCGACATCCTGCTGCAGATCCTGAAAAACATCCGTGAGCAGGTCACCACACGCGGCCATCAGCTCGAGCAGTACAAGAGCCCCATCAACACCCGCAAAGCGGTGTACGATCACAACTTCATGCTGTACATGATGGTGCTGACCTCGCTGAACAAGTACATCCCGCTGCTGCATCACCTGACCGAGACCCCGTATGTGCACCCCTGGCAGGTGTACGGCCTGCTGAGGCAACTGATCGGCGAAGTGAGTTCCTATACGGACCGGGTGGACGTGTTCGGCAAGCTGACCAGCGGCGAGTCATTGCTGCCGGCTTACGACCACGAGAACCTGGGCGAGTGCTACCACGAGTGCCAGGTGCTGATCGGCGAGCTGATGCGCGCTATCCTGATCGGTCCGGACAATGTGATCAAGCTGAAGCGTGAGGACGACCTCTTCCGGGGCGACATCCCGCCGGAGATGCTGGGGCCGGACAACGAGTTCTACCTGGTGGTCCTGACCGAGATGGCCAAAGACGAGCTGATCGACCAGATCTCGACCATGACCAAGATCAGCAGCAAGCAGCAGACGCCGACCCTGGTGAAACGTGCGCTGCCGGGCGTACCGGTAGACTACAGCGTGGTCCCGCCCCCCGGCCTGCCGAAACGCGAGGACGCGTACTACTTCAAGCTGAACACCCGGTCGGAAGAGTGGATGGAGATCAAACAACGGCAGAACATCTCGCTCTTCTGGGACCAGGCGCCGGATGAGGCGAAGGCGGAACTCGTGGTGCTTAAGGTTTAGGGAAGAATCCTTAACAGGATGTTTAGGATATCCAGGATGATAAGGATAACTTCTACCAATTAAGAATTAAGAGTTAAGAATTAAGAGTTAGAAGTTAGAAGTTAGAAGTTAGAAGTTAGAAGTTAGAAGTTAGAAGTTAGAAGTTAAAATTAAGAATTAAAAATTAAGAATTAAGAATTAAGAATTAATCTGCGGCGCCTTTATAAAATTTACTGAGAGAATGACGACGCACCATATTCTTTTCTATAGTAATTCTCGAATGAAATGTCCCATGATATCATTCCTGCGAAAGCAGGAACCGGAACGAAGTGAAGCTTGCGGTGTCCCGTAGTTTGGGACAGCCGTGAATCCAGAATAAACAAGTACTTAAGAATCTTAGTATGTTCGATTCTTTGCAAGAACCACTCTAGAATTGACATAACACCTGAAATCAATAGTTACTGCACAAAATGACTCTCAAAGATCTATTATCTGTTTCTTTTTTCACTTTTTCCACTTTCTTTACTTTTTTCACTAGGAAGTATCACTCTTTTCACTTGGATTTAGCCGATAGAAATGTCCCGCAGTGTCATTCCTGCGAAGAAGACTGTATCAAAATGTCCAATGGATCTCATTCCCGCGAAGCAGGCTGTATCAAAATTGAAACAGCAAAGAATTGAGAATGACGAAACACCATATTCTTTTCTAGAATTGACA
>CAZYOC010000229.1:0-7225 GCA_964648415.1 uncultured bacterium
TCCAACTCGCCCGTGACAAGCAGAACCTATCATAGCTGGCGCAATGGACCACTAGCCACGGTATATGTAATGGGACTGCAATCGCTTTAACTTTCCTGTAACAACCGGATGTGGCTCTCAGGGCGTTGTCCTTCCTCGGGCTATCGCTTTTCAGAAGTCCAATCATACTATCTTTCCTTTGCGCAGGCGCGAGAGGTGTTCGAGTCTTGTGACTTGTGTCGGTGCAACCTGAAGCGATCAGGTATTCTTGGCTTCGTCTGTAGACAACCAAGGGAACCAGCATGACAACGGAAGTGCTACGTTTTCGAGGGAAAGAAGTTGATGCGATTACGGTGGATTTCTGGGATTCACTGGCGAATGACCGTGGGTATGAAGAACGCCAGGCGGCTCGGGCCGAGTTGACCTACGACTGGCTGCAAAGCAGGCGGATTTCATGTGAACGCGCCCAAATTCGCCAGGCGTTTGGCCATTTTTCCGACCACTGGCGAACCCAATGGAAAGAGAACAACTTGACACCCGGGCCCCTGGATTGTGTCGCATTCGTCCTGGCCGAGATGAACCTTCGTCTCAGCGCCAGGCTGGTGGATGGGTTGGCGGAGGCCGTTGAGCGAGTCATCTTGAATCGCCCGCCGACGCTGGTCGAGGACGCAGTGCAGGTATTGACACGATTGCACGATTTCGTCCCGCTGGGTATTGTTTGCGACACCGGCGTATCCGGACCCACCATGCTGAATACCCTGCTTCAAGGCTGGGAGATAGATCACCTGTTTGATGTTAAAGCGTATTCGCATGATGTCGGTGTGTCCAAACCACGACCGGCGATCTTCATGCGGGTGATCGATGCCCTGGAAGTGCGGCCCCACCACTCTCTTCATATCGGCGACCTCGAGCAGACCGATATTGCCGGCGCCAAGCGCCTTGGCATGATGGCGATTCGCTACGACGGACTGAAGACCGGCGAGGAACGGAAAAAGAAAAGCAAAGCCGATCTGGTCGTCACCACCTGGAACGAGGTTTTCACGGCATTGGGCGTTCAGCCGTCCTGAAACCTAACCCGGATATTTCACGAGCAGTGGTTTTTTACCTGAATAAGCCATGATATGGCAGTTTGGGCGCATGGCCCGATACGCTCTCCGCGATGCCTTTCTCGTCAACTGCTGGACACAATGTACACGTATGCAATACGATCAAACCATCCCGCGATGAGCGTGTCGGGAGTGTCTATCCCGGCTTGCTTTTATGCTATACAAGCTGTTGCAGAATTCTGATGTCTCTCATTCCAGCGAAGGCTGGAATGAGATCGGTTCCTATTGTGCAACAGTCTGTATAGTAATTCTCGAATGAAATGTTCCATGATGTCATTCCTGCGAAAGCAGGAACCGGAACGAAGTGAAGCTTGCGGTGTCCCGTAGTTTGGGACAGCCGTGAATCCAGAATAAACAAGCACTTAAGAATCTTAGTATGTTCGATTCTTTGCAAGAACCACTATAGAAATGATTGTAGGGTTGTTACTTTCTTTACCTTTGTCACCTTTTTTATTTTTCATCCTTAACATCCTTAACATCCTTGATATCCTGCTATCCTGTGAATGTCAATTGCTTTTCTCCCATTCTTTGAGCTGAGCGCTCGCCTGTTTCAGGCGTTTGATTTCGGCGGGGCTGAGTTTGTCGAGGCCCACCTTGTTGATTTTGTCCAGCAGATCGTCAATCTCTTTTTGCAGCTTTTCTTTTTCCTTCTTCCGGTCCCAGACCACCTTCATGTTTTTCTGTGTCTCGCGGGCGTCATTCCAGCGCCTGACCTTGAACAGCCACATGTCTTTCTTCAGGTAAAGGTAGCCGAACAGCATGCCGCCCAGGTGGGCGAAGTGAGCCACACCACGGTTGGAGCCGCTGAAGGCCATGAACAGCTCGATCGCGCCGAAGATCATCACGAAATACTTGGCTTTCATGGGGATAGGCGGGAACAAAAGCATGATCATCTGGTTGGGGAAGGTCATGCCGAAGGCCAGCAGCAGGCCGAAGACGGCGCCCGACGCCCCCACGATAGGGATGGGGCTGGTGGGGGTGACCAGGGCGTTGCTCAGCCCCGCGCCGATGCCGCACACGAAATAGTAGATGGCGAACTGGCGCGAGCCCCAGTAGGCTTCCAGCGTCCGGCCGAACATCCACAGCGCGAACATGTTGAAAAACAGGTGGAAGAAACTCGTTTGTGAGTGGAGGAACATGTAGGTGACGACCTGCCAGAGGTGGCCGTGCCAGAAGTCCGCGGGCACCAGCCCGAAGGTCATGGCCCAGCTTCCGCTGCCACGGTCCAGCAGCATCTGCGTGAGGAACACCCCCACGTTGGCGATAATGAGGTTGCGGACGACATGCCCCATGCCGCCGCTCCCACCGCCATATCCGCCACCGTATCGCGTCACTCTTCCGTCCTCTGGTAACAATCTTTAACAGGATGCTCAGGATGATTAGGATGTCAAGCATAACAGATCAATTAGAAATCAGAAATTAGAAGTTAGAAATTGTTGTAAGGATGCTACTTTCTTCACTTTTATATCCTTACTATCCTGAATATCCTATCCTTCCTGTTACGTATTCTTCCCAACCCCCTCTTCCTCGTCCCCTTCGATCCGGTCTCGCAGCAGGGGGAACAGCACCACGTCGCGGATCGAGCCGCGGTCGGTCATCAGCATCACCAGCCGGTCCACGCCCAGCCCGAGCCCCGCGGTCGGCGGCATACCCAATTCGAGTACGCCCAGAAAGTCCTCGTCGACCTGCATCGCTTCATCATCGCCCGCCGCGCGCGCCTTCGCCTGCGCCTCGAACCGTTCCCGCTGGTCCTGCGGGTCGGTCAGCTCACTGAAGCTGTTGGCGATCTCCATCCCGCCCGCGAACGCTTCGAAGCGTTCCACCAGGCGGGGATCGTCACGGTGTTTCTTCGCCAACGGGCTCAACTCGATGGGATAGTCCACCACAAACGTCGGCCTCGTGAAGGTCGGCTCCACCAGCTCGCTGAACAACTCATCGAGCGCCTTGCCGACACCGTACTTCGGGTCCAGCTCCACATTGTGCGCTTTGGCCACCTTGCGGATGGTCTCCAGGTCGGCGCCCAGCAGGTCCTCGCCGGTGGCTTCCTGCAACGCGCCGAAGAACTTCACACGCGGCCAGGGCGGCGTGTAATCCAGCTCCTCGCTGTTGAACGGGGCCACGTATTCGCCGTGGATCTCTTTCGCCGTGGAACTCACGATCCGCTCCACCAGGTCCATATGGTAATGATAGTCCTTGAACGCGACATAGCATTCCATCATGGTGAATTCGGGGTTGTGGGTCCGGTCCACGCCCTCGTTGCGGAAATCCTTCGCGATCTCGAAGACCCGGTCCAGCCCGCCCACGATCAGCCGCTTCAGGTACAGCTCATCGGCGATCCGCAGGTAGAGCTTCTTCTTGAGCTGGTTGTGGTGGGTCTCGAAGGGGCGCGCGGTCCCGCCGCCGTACAAGGGCTGCAACGCCGGCGTCTCCACTTCCAGGAAACCCTCTTCATCCAGGATCCGGCGCATGATGGCGATAACCCGCGCGCGGGTACGGAACACGCTACGCTCTTCCGGGTTGACGATCAGGTCCAGCGCCCGGTTGCGGTAGCGTTCGTCGGTGTCGGAGAACGCGTGGTGCTTTTCGCCGGTGTCGGCGTCTTCCTTGACCACGGGCAGCGGCCGGATATTCTTCGCCAGAAGGGTCCAGGCGGTGACATGCAGCGTCTTCTCGCCGGTCTTGGTGACCATGGCCGTGCCGGTCAGGCCGACCCAGTCGCCGATCTGCACGCCACTCTTGTAGAGCTTGTAGGTATCTTCGCCGACATCGTCCCGGCGGACGTAGAATTGCACCCGTCCGGTATCATCCAGAAAGTGCGCGAACGAGGCTTTGCCCATGACACGTTTGGCGACCACGCGCCCGGCCATGCGGACCTCGGTCTGCTCGGCTTCCAGGCTCTCGAAGTCGTGAAGAAACTGTTCGACGGTGCAGTCCCGGTCGAATTCGTAAGGGTAAGGCTCCATGCCGGCCTCGCGAAACGCGGCCAGCTTTTCCTTGCGTGCAGCTATGAGTTGATCAAGGGTTTCCATCCGTGTCCCTCGTAAATGCGCGGCGCCCGTGGGGTCCAGCCGCACAGGATCTCGTAAGCGATCGTTTGCGCGTGGCCGGCGAGTTCCCACGCGCCAATGTGTTCGTCGCCCTGCTTGCCCACCAGCACCGCTTCCGCGCCCACCGAATGCTGATCGTCGCCCAGCCAGACCATGAGCTGGTCCATGCTGATGTTGCCCACCACCGGGTAGCGTTTCCCGCCGATCAACACATCCGCCCGGTTGGACAGGAGCCGCGGGTAGCCGTCACCGTACCCCACCGGCAAGGTGGCCAGCCAGCCGTCCCTCGGAGCGCTCCAGCTGTGCATGTAACCTACGCCCATTCCCTTGCGAATGCCCTTGAAAAACACCACCTCGGTCTGGACCGAGAGCGCAGGATGCAGATCCCAGCGGCCCTCGAGATGAGGCGCGGGCGGGTAACCGTACAACGTCAGCCCGGGCCGCACCATGCTGTAGGCGACGTTTTCCAGGTTGAACAGCGCCGACGAGTTGGCCATGTGAACCAACGGGACCTCCAGGCCGTGACGGCGAAGATCTTCCAGTACCTCATCAAACATGGCCTGCTGCTGTAGCGCCAGCTCGGTGTCCGGTCCCTGGGCGCGGACAAAATGCGAGAAAATCCCCACCAGGTCAAGGTGCGGCATCTTCGCCACGCCCAGCGCGTAGTCCACGGCGTTCTGCACCCGTACGCCGATCCGGTTCATGCCGGTGTCCACCTTCAGGTGCACTCGTGCGACCCGGTCCATGCGCTGCGCCTCTTCCGAGATCTGCTGCGCCTTGTACAGGCTGGAGGCGGTCATATCCAGATGGTAGTCCAGAAAATGCTTCACCTGGTAGCCGACCAGCCCGCCCAGCACCAGGATGGGCGCTTCAATGCCCGCCTGGCGGAGTTTGACGCCTTCCTCGAGAAACGCCACACCGAAGAAATCCACCCCGAGGTCGGAGAATTTCCGGGCGGCGGTGATGAGGCCGTGGCCGTACGCATCCGCCTTGAGGATGGCCATGATCTTGGCGTCGCCGGCGTGCCGCCTCACCTCGGCGACATTGTGCGCCAGGGCGTCGAGATCAACGCGCAGGTGTGTCGGACGTAAGCGAAACGTGGTGCTCATAACAATTCCTGTCCCGTGAACAAAGGGTTTAACGGCCTCGCGGACCCGGTGTCTAAACAAACGGGCGCTGTCTTCTCTTGTACGCGGACCCGGTGTCTGAACAAGTGAGCGCTACCTTCTTTTGACCGGTAGGTGACATACGTTCGTACGTGATTCAGCGGGCCTTGGCTCCGCCAGACACCCGGGAGTGAACTCCCGAGCCACGCTTCTCGCCGGGCCACACCTTCGTCATCCCCGTTTTATCCCATGACGTCATCCCCGCGCAGGCGGGGATCTCCTCCCTTGCCTGCTCCGACGAGATCGAGTTTTCAAGCATCCGTCTATGATCCCTGAAAGCGCCATGGAAACCAATTGTGATGATAACGCTTCCGGCCGCCGGACGCAAAGAGTTCAGGGAGTGCGTTTGGGTTTCTCCCGAAATGACGATGAGCAGACTGCCGGAAAGCGCGACAAGCTTTCTGGCGATGTCTCATAATAATGACGCATGATTCGCCTCTCTTAGGGCTTAGAGTAATTCTCGAATAAAATGTCCCATGATGTCATTCCTGCGAAAGCAGGAATCCAGAATATACAAGCACTTATAAATCGTAGTATGTTCGATTCTTTGCAAGAACCACTATAACAATACCGTAGTCAAGATATGTGTTTTACCTTTCCGTGAATAAATATTATTTACTATTTTTTTTGTTTAACACATGGTATTATTTATGGTATGATATTTCTATTATTTATCATATTTACAATTCACTTGTATTCTTTTGTAAATTTATATAATTCCTCTGTTTTAATATTACTTTTTCTGTTATTTTCTCAATTATAGTGGTTCCCGAAATTGTTCCGACACGCGTGTTGCAGCTGACGTTTTCGGGGCACTCAAACTGACCGTGACGATGTCGGCGTAATTCCGAGAACCGCTATATCTGGCATATTCAGCACAAATGTTTGAGCCCCAACTAATGAGTCCATTGCAATGATCGATTGCCATGTATGCCCGTAATCAGTAGACTTCCTTAACAACTCATCAATTAAGACGCTATCATCTATACTATAAAATGAAGTTCCAGACACATATAATATAGAATCATTCAATGGGTCCTGGAATAATCTAAACGAAGGCCAGCCGGAATTAGGATCATCAACAACATAATGCCAATCCCAGGTTTCCCCAAAATCATACGAATTTGCTAAGGCGCGTACACTATTATAAATCAAATGATTATGGTTAGCATTATCAACAATCATTTCATTGTCTCGATATATTGCCGGAATATCTTCATTCATGACTTGCCAGTCTTCTCCCCCATTGACGGTATATGATACTTGCCACAGTTCGTTAGAGGGCGTGGCGTCAAAGGTCAGTATCATCGTATCCGCACTTGCGTCAATCACATAGCTGGATCGTGGTAATTGTATCATTCCCAAATTAGTAATGACATCATCACTTATTATCCGCCACGTCACACCATAATCGTCTGTTTGCCAGTATCCAGAGTGATAAACACCCATTACTATTCTACTCTCATCAGCGCTGATTGCTACAGTAGCAGCGCTGACAGAGCCATTATAGTTTGTTTCGAAAGCTATAACAACGGTTACTAATATAAGAATAGTTAGTATCGCTTGTATTAATCTAAAAACATCATGCATAATCACCTCTCAAAAAAAAGACACCTGAACGAATAATTCTATCTTCAGGTGTCCATGATTGAAGCATGTAAGGAACTATTGTGTTTCAATATACACTTGTGTATATGAATCAATGTTCCATAAATGTCCTGTTCCGCTTTGATAGGGGTAGGTATAGACTTTTGTACCTGTTGGAACTTGCGAAACAGAGAATGAATCTGAAGCATGTGCGAAAGATCTTGGATTTCCGCCATAACGAAGGCTCCACTCGGACAACATCAACACATGAGTGTTGTTGCGGTATTTATAGTCATTCTCGGAAATATGTCGTCATAGCACATATGGATTTTACTTTTTC
>CAZYOC010000230.1:0-6969 GCA_964648415.1 uncultured bacterium
ATTCCAGCCTTCGCTGGAATGAGATCGGTTCCTATTGTGCAACAGGCCCTATAATCAGAGAAAAGTGGTACAGTTACCTTTTCGGATACAGATGCAAGAATGTTATACGAATAAATCGATTTGAAAAGGTAACAGTCCCCTTTTTCAGAAGTGACACCGCTACCAGCGCAGCAGGTAGACAGCCCCATCGAGCTCCACCAGCGCCTGGTCCTCCGTCGGATGAGCCGCCGGGCGTTCTGCATCCAGTTTCAACGTACGAACAGAACTGTTCTCCAGATTATAGAGGTAGGTCCCCCGCGCCAGGTCATCGCTCAGGCCATACGCCAGCATGTAATCCTCGCCGAGTGAGGGCTGTGTGGCGTCTGGCAGCACCGTTTCCACCGTCTCATAGTCCCGCAGGTCCACTGTCACGATGTCGTAGCTTCCCCAGGCGCCGATCTGGGAGACGTAGAGTTGGAACCCGTTGGGCGCCCAGACGGGATCGGTGCCGGTCTCTTCGATAAGGTCCAGCGGCGGTGCGCCGGTGAAATCCATCACCCTCAGGTTAAACCCTTCTCCCGAGCTGGTCGCCTGCAGGAACGCCACCTGGGCGCCGTTGGGCGAGCCTTTGGGGAACTGACCCTCGTTCCAGAGCTGTTCGGTTTCGCCCGCGCCCAGGTTGATCCGGTAGAGGGCGTGCTCAGGGCCTTCCGCCAGGATCGAGGGGCCGCTGCTGACCCACGTCGGCCGCCGTCCGCCCGCCAGCACCAGCGTGGTGTCGCCGGTGGCCATGTCGTACTGGATCACGCCACCCTCGATACCCGGCGTACTAAACGCAATGTGTTGCTGATCGGGAGAATACGCGTAGTCGTAGTTGTGGGCTCCCTCCCAGATGGTCACCCCGGCTTGACTGCTCTCCAGCAGCGATTGCAGGGAATACTGATTGATGACAGGATTGCCGTTATCAAGCTGTGCGACAAGCACCTGTTCGCCATCCGGCGCCCAGATGGGCCGTTCCCCGGTGCTGAGTAACTGGGTCTGCGTGACTCCCGGCTGCGGTTCGGGATCGTCTTCCGGCGGGCAGCCCGGGAACAGGCCGCCGGCCAGCAGCAAAGCAGGAAGCAGGAAGGCAAGGTTGAGGCGCTTCATACGGATTCTCCCGTCTTAGCGGCTGTAGACCACGGTGTAGGTCAGCTCGGTGGTTTCTCCGGCCGGAACCGTCACAGTGAATTTGGCGGTGCGTGCATCCATCGTCTCCGGCGTCACTGTTCCGGTTGTGCAGGCGACATCTTCCAGCGACCAGTCACCGAAGAGGCGTTCCAGCACGTCAACGGTCACCGTTTCCGCCATGGAGTTGCCCAGGGTGACGGTATAGGTCTGCGATGAGCCTCCGCGGGTGTTGGCGGTCTCACGCATGCGTTTGCGTTGAGCGGTCAGGTCGAAGGCCTGGTTGACCCGGAGTTCCAGCGGCGCGCCCGGCGGCGTGTTGTCGATGGTGTCCTCGCCGATGAACAGGATGTCGTCATCGTGCTGCCGGTAAATGTGGACCGTTCCCGCCGGCAACGGTTTCGTGGAGGAAGCTCCCGCAACCTCAAGCTGAGTCGCGATCCGGTCGTTGAAGATGGCGGCGTCGTACACGTACGTCGTGTTGACTGCGAGTCGGGTTTCGTCGATCAACGGCAGCGTGGTGATGTGGCCGCTTCGCAGCATGCCGGGTTCATCAAAGTTCCAGCGACGGATGCCGCCTTCGGTCCCGGCGTTAGCCATCGCCGCGCCCGGCTGGGGGTTAAGTCGGTCCACTCTGCGTGAATCGCCCGCCAGATGGACTTCGCCGGCCACCAGGGTCAGGCGGTCGTAGGGCAGAGGCAGGTTGGTGAAGTTCTCAATCACCGTCATACCATGCAGACGCCCTTGGTCGCGCTGCGTGGTCAGCCGGTAGTCGGCGTACCAGGTGATGTTCTCGATGCGGTAGCTGAGTTCGATGGTCGCGGTGTGTTTCTTCTTCGAGTCATAGGTCCAACGCAGCGAGGTTTCCGTAACCAGGTCGCCGGGCGGTTCGGTCAGCTCCGGGGGACGTACATCGCCGTAAGGGACGGATTGAATAATGTCCGGATTGCTGGTCGGCCGGAAGTAGAACATGCTGCTGGAGACTCGCAGCAGGGTGCCGGTGTAGGTGGTGTCATAGGTTTCAAGGGTGACCGTTTCCCCGATTCGCGCTTGCCATATCAGGTCCTCGTCGAGCAGATCCAGCGCGAGGGCGATGGAGTGGGTCTCCACCTTGCCGTCGAGGATACTCAGGCGAAAGCTGCCGCCCACAGCGCTGCTTGGGATATACGGGAGCAGGATTTCGTTTTCGCCCTTTTGCAGTTCGACTTCCCGGACCTCGCGGATTTCTGCGATGCCGCGAAGGTAGACAGCGATGTCGCGGGTCTCTGCGGGGTCGGGACGCATGGCGAACGCCGGCAGGGCAGTCAACAGGGCCAAGGTCAGGAGTAGCGCGGTACGGAGGTGTTGTGTTCCGATCATCGTCAGGTTCTTTCAGGTTGGTTGATGCCGTTTCATAACTATGCTACATCAGAGAAGCGGCGCACCGCAAGGCTTTGATGGCGGAAAAGAGGTGGCGGGCGGGGTGAAATCCGGGTGTTTGGAGAGGTAGGCGGGAACCTTTCGCGGGGAAAGTTCGTGAATAAATGGTACAAAGTCGTCGGAGTTTTCGGGTTCGATGAGGAGCGTGAGGCTCCAGGAGCACAGAAGGTCTCGTTTTCAGCGCATGGATTGCGCATTCTTGCGAAAGTTTGTTTGAGCAAACACGCTTTGTTTCGAGTGTTCAGGAGTTTGCGTACTCGCGGGTGTGGAATTCTCCGGGCCGGACGTGAAGTTTGTAACGAAGCCAAGGGTCAACTTGAAGAAAATAAGCGAGTTAGGATTTCCTATTTTCTTGACATCAAGGCCTGTGTTCCGTATGTTCGATCCCGTGCAATTCCGGGGGGCCGGATTGGCGTGGGGAGGCGTACGCGCCGGGACGGTTCTCAGAGATGGGGTGAAGTCCAGCCTGTACCAGTCAAATCAGGGCGGGAAGGGGCGCTATCCGCTTTTTCGCCTTGAAGATGTGAAACCTTTCACGATCCTACAAGAAGGAGTTTCTTATGCCCGATAACGGGGCTGCGGAAAGCCGTCTGCAAGCTGAAGTGGTCGTGGTCGGCGGAGGTGTCGCCGGCATCACCACTGCAGTGGAAGCGTCAGAAGCAGGCCTCGATGTCGTGCTCGTCGAACGAGAGGTCACCCTCGGCGGGCGGGTCGCGAGGCTTAACCATTACTTCCCGAAACTGTGTCCCCCCTCCTGCGGCCTGGAAATCAATTACCGCCGCCTCCGGGACAATCCCAAGGTCCAGATTTACACCCTGACCACCATGGACAAAATCGAAGGCGACGAGGGCGCGTATACTGTCACCCTCACCGTCCACCCCCGGTACGTCAAGCCCTGGGCCGGCGACTACACCGAATGGGCCAAGAGCTGTCCGGTGGAAGTAGAGGACGAGTTCAACTACGGGCTGAGCAAGCGCAAAGGCCTGTATTTCCCATGTGAAAACGCGTATCCCGCCCGGTGGGCCATTGATCCCGGCGTGGTTGACAACGCTGAATTCCGTGAATGGGTCAAGAGCTGCCCGGACAACGGCATTGATCTGGACGAGCAGCCCCGCACGGTGACGGTGGAGTGCAAGAGCATCGCCTGGGCCACCGGTTGGAAGCCCTACGACGCCTCGAAAATCGAGTTGCTCAACTACGGTAAGCATCCCGACATCATCACCAACGTGCAGATGGAGCGGCTGTGCAGTCCCGGCGGACCGACCGGCGGCAAGCTGGCCAGGCGTTCCGACGGCGGCGAAGTCAAATCGGTCGCCTTCCTGCAGTGCACCGGCAGCCGTGACGAGAACCATTTGCCGTTCTGCAGCGGCGTTTGCTGCACCGCGTCCCTCAAGCAGGCTTCCTACGTGCTCGAACAATACCCGGAAGCCGATGTGCACATGTTCTACATCGACGTCCGCACCCCGGGCCGCCTGGAAGATTTCTACCAGGAACGGCAGGAAGTGGAGAAGATCCAGCTTCACCGTGGCAAGGGCATCAAGGTGGACCCGGTGGAGGGCGGCCTGGAAGTGACCGCGGAGAACACGCTGACCGGCGAGCTGGTAAAGTACACGGTGGACATGGTTGTCCTGGCGACGGGCATGGAGCCGACCACGAAGACCGAAGCGCCGCCGCTCACTACTGAAATGGATGAGTTCGGGTTCATGGTGCAGAACGACGACGCATCCGGCATCTACGGCGTGGGCACGAACGTCCGCCCGCTGGGTGTCGCGGAAACGTTGCAGGATGCCACCGGCGCAGCGATCAAAGCGGTACACATGGCGAGGAGGAGCTAACCCATGGCCTTGGATGTCAAACTCGGCGTCTACGTCGTGAAGGATAACGAGACCGAAGAATACCTCAGCGTTGACCGGATGGAAGAAGCCGCCAAGGAAGAGAAGGCGGTGGTCTTCAAGATGGTCGAGAACCTGACCAGCCCCGAAGGGGAAGACGTCATCCGGAAGGATATCGAGGAGCACGGCCTGGACCGGATCCTGGTGATGGATCGCAGCTACCGCGCCTTCCCGCAGTACTTCAACTACGGTGATGAGATCCTGGTGGAGCGTGTGGCGCTGAAGGAATGGGTCATCTGGTCCCACGATCCTGATGAGGATCCGGATGACGAAGACGAGAACCACACCCAGCGGATCGCGGAAGACTATCTGCACATGTTCGCCGTCCGTCTGCAGAACATCAAACCGCCCCATGCAGAAGAGTTGAAAGAGCCGATCACCTATTCGAAGAAGGTGATGGTGCTGGGCGGCGGTGTGTCCGGTCTGCGTACGGCGCTCGACGCTGCGCTGGCGGGATACGAAGTAGAGCTGATCGAGAAGGAAGCGGAGCTGGGCGGCTGGGCCGCGAAGTTCGGCAAGACCTTCCCGACGCGTCCGCCCTACGACAAGCTGGTGCAGGGCAATGTACCGGAACTGATCGAGAAGGTGAAAGCCAACGACAAGATCAACATCCGGCTGAACACGAAGGTCCGGAAGGTGACCGGCGCGCCGGGACGTTTCCGGGTGAGCCTGAAAAACGGCTCCGAACCGGAAGAGCTGACCATCGGCTCGATCGTGCAGGCCACCGGCTGGAAGCCCTACGACGCCTCGAAGCTGGGTCATCTGGGCTACGGCAAGAAGAACGTCGTGACCAACATCCAGTTTGAAGAGATGTTGAACAGCGGAGCGATCAACCTGGACGAGGGCGGCGCGCCGAAGTCCATTGCGTTCATTCAGTGCGCGGGCAGCCGTGACAAGGACCACCTGCCCTATTGCAGTGCGGTCTGTTGCCGGGCCAGCCTCAAGCACGCCATGCAGATCCGCGAGCTGATGCCCGATACGAAAGTGTACATCCTCTATAAGGATATCCGCAGTCCGGGCCAATACGAGTTGTTCTACCAGGCGGCTCAGAACGATCCGGGATTCTTCTTCACCAAGGGCGAGGTGGTCAACGTTGACGAGAACGGCGGCGGCCTGAAGATCGACCTCGACGAGACCCTGCTTGGCGACAAGATCACGGTTGAGTCGGACATGCTGGTGCTGGCCACCGGGATGGCGCCGACCACGAAGGTCGAGGACAGCGTGGCGGCCACGGTCGAGGGCGGCGAAACAGCACCCGACGCCAAGGTGGAAGAGGAAGAGGAAGACATTTCCGACGGCAAGAAGGCGGCTTCCAGCGCGGAAAAAGGCGCGCGGATCCTGAACCTGAACTACCGTCAGGGGACTGACCTGCCGACGCTGAAATACGGTTTCCCGGACAGCCACTTTATCTGCTTCCCGTACGAAACTCGCCGGACGGCGATTTTTGCGGCGGGGTGTGTCCGCGCTCCGATGGATACGGCGCAGGCGGCCAACGACGCGGCCGGCGCGGCGCTCAAAGCCATCCAGGCGGTGGATTTGGTCGAGCAGAACCGGAGCCTCCATCCGCGGTCGCGCGACCTGAGCTGGCCGAACTTCTACCTGAGCCGGTGTACGCAATGCAAGCGGTGTACGGAAGACTGCCCGTTCGGTGCGCTGGACGAGGACGACAAGGGCACGCCGAAACCGAACACCGAGCGTTGCCGTCGCTGCGGCACCTGCATGGGCGCTTGCCCGGAACGTATCATCAACTTCGAGAACTACAGCGTACCGTCCGGTTCGGCCATGATGAAGGGCTTCGAGATGCCGGAAGAGGACATGGAGATGCCGCGGATTCTGGCTTTCATGTGCGAGAATGACGCGTTGCCGGCTCTCGAAATGGCGGCCCAGAAGCGGATGAAGTTCAGTCCGAACGTGCGGATTATTCCGGTGCGTTGCCTGGGGTCGGTCAACCTGGTGTGGATCACGAACGCGCTGGACGCCGGTTACGACGCCATCATGCTGATCGGCTGCAAGCATGGCGATGATTACCAGTGCCACTTCGTGAAGGGGTCGGAACTGGCTCAGTACCGCATGGACAACGTGCAGGAGAAACTGAAGCAGATGTCCCTGGAAGAGGACCGTGTGCAGACCTATTCCATCGCCATCGACGAGTGGGACAAGATTCCCGGCCTGTTCGAGGAGATGGACGAGACGGTGGAGGAAGTCGGCATGAACCCGTTTAAGGATTTCTAGGAAGTCTGTTCTGTCAGATCCTGAACGCAGTGGAGATCTGACAGTTGATCTATCGGGTGGAGAATGTGTCAGTTCTCCGCAAACAACGCTAAGGAACTGACACGACCCGTGGGGCGCTGACGAACTGACACGACCCGTAGTGTCAATGGGTTAGAGGTCAATGGGTTAGGTGTCAATGGGTTAGAGGTGTCATTCCTGCGCAGGCAGGAATCCAGGACTTGAAGGGTGTCAGTTCTCCGCAAACAACGCTAAGGAACTGACACGACCCGTGGGGCGCTGA
>CAZYOC010000230.1:7069-7205 GCA_964648415.1 uncultured bacterium
CGAACTGACACGACCCGTAGTGTCAATGGGTTAGAGGTCAACGGGTTAGAGGTCAATGGGTTAGAGGTGTCATTCCTGCGCAGCAGACTGTATCACAATAGGAACAGCTCTCATTCCAGCGAAGGCTGGAATCCAG
>CAZYOC010000231.1:0-7167 GCA_964648415.1 uncultured bacterium
TTCCCACCGGCGGAAAGCGTTACAGCCCCATTTTCTGTCGCACAGTTCCCACCGGAGGAAAAGGGTAGCAGTCCCCTTTTCTGTCGCGCCTGTTTTCCCTCAGGACGAAATCTATTTCGTTAACAGACTCTCTAGAAACCCCGCGGTCACTTCTCCTCTTCGGTCCCACAGCAGTTCTTTCGCCCGTTCGTGGGCGCGGGCGGCGAGTTCGCGTTGGGTGTCTTCGCAGGAGGCGACCCGTTGGATCGCGTCGGCCAGGGAGGCGCTGTCGCCGGGCGGGACATACATCGCCGCTCCCTGCGCCAGCTCGCGTACGGCCAGCAGCTCGCTGGTGATCACCGGGATGGCGTGGGCGAGGTAGTCGAACAGTTTCGACGGCGCGGTCAGGTACTGGTTGTAGAAGGTGTCGCGCAGGGGCAGCACCGCCAGGGAGGCGTCGTGCAGTTTCGCACGCATCCGCGCGTCGTTGAGCCAGCCGGTGATCTCGACACGGCCGCCCAGGCCCGCCTCGTCGGCCTTCCTCTGCACCGAGGCGATCTCGTTCTCATCACGTCCCCCGATGAACAGCAGCCGCCACGCCTCCGGCAGGTCGGCGTTTCGGAACGCATCCACCAGCAGGTCCACGCCCTTCTGCCCCTGCAGGCTGCCCAGGTAGGCCACGGTCTTGTGTGCGGGACGCTCCGGGTCCGGCGGACGAGCTTCATCCAGGCCCGGGTGAGCCGCGGTCACCGGTTTGCCGGGCAGGTATTCCCTGTACAGCGTCGCCTGGACATCCAGCAGCGGCAGGTGGCCGTCCAGTTTCGGCAGGCAGCGCTGTTCCAGCTTCTGGTAGCGTCGCAGGCGTTTGCTGGACGGGTCCACATCGTCCCGTCGCGAGAGGTCCATGTAGAAGTTGTGGCTGTCGTGGACCGCCAGCAGGTGCGGCGGCCCCTGTTTCGCACGGGTGGCGATGCTGCGCCATTTCACGAGAAAGGGCAACGCCCGGGTGTCGCGGCTCATCACCACGTTCACCCCGTGGCTGCGCACCAGCTTTTTCAGCAGCCGGCCCACGCGTGTGAAGAACACCAAGCGGTCCGACGCCGGCTTCCAGTACGGCATGGGGATGACATGGATATGGAGGTTGTCCGGCGGCGTGATGCCGTACTCATGCTTCAATACCGCGAGACCGTCGCCGCCGCGTCCCTCGAACCCCCGGGCTGCCGATTGTACGATGTAGTGCGCCTCCACTCCGGCGCGGGCGACAGCGGTCATAAAACGCGCTCCGAAGGGAGCCGCGGGAATCGCCGAGGGCCAACGCACGAAGTTGATATACGCCAGCACCGGCCGGACCTTGGTCTCCTCCGGTTCGGTCTCCCCCTCGGGCCGGGTCAGCTCAATCGCTTGCGCCTGCATGGCGGAGCAGTCTCGGCAGTAGGGATTGACGCCCATCAGAACAGCTCCCGGCCGGCGACGTCCAGGTGCTCCGGGTTAAATTTCACCAGGCACAACTCCGGGCCGTGGTGGGCGGCGTTGAACATGGCGGTGTCGCCGATGGTGTCACGCCACTCGCCGGTCAGCCGTGTGGACTCGTGAATGTGACCGTGCAGAGTCACAAGGGGTTGACGGTCACGGATAAACCGCTGCACCGCGATGCTTCCCACATGGACATCCAACGGCACATGGTCGATGGTCTTGCCATCCAGCGCGGCGCGGTCAAGCGCAGACTTGTAGGGCGGTGTATGGAACAGGAAGATGCTCTTCGACAGATCACGGTCGCCGGTCAGCTTTTCCAGGTCCTGCTTGATGGTCCCGTAGCGGATCTCGTGGGGATTCACATCTACGGATCGTTTGCCGTCTTCGGGGGAGATGCAGCCGGGATCGACGAAGCGGGAGACGTCGTACTTTTCCCAGTCCTTGCGGAGGAAGGGCGTGGGAGGGACAATCGCGTAGCCGTAAACATCATACCCGCGCCACTCCACTCGTTTATTGTGGATATACCGCCAGATGCCGCTCGTTTCCAGGGCGATCATCTCCGACTCGGCAGTACGCGGATCGTCGTTGCCCAGGATGATGAAGATAGCGGGATAGGCGACGCCCAATTCTTCTTTCAGGCGCAGAAGGTTGACGGCCAGGTAATCATGCAGGAAATCCTCCTTGAGGATGTCGCCGTTGGCGTCCAGGCCAAATCCGCTGTGTGCGAAGATGTCGCCGCCGATGAAGACCGCGTCGGGCCGCTGATCGCGTATCCGGGTGAACAACGCATCGTAGCGTTGTGTGCGGCCGTGCAGATCGCTGACATGATAGCAGAGCATAGTCCGTGATTACGCCGGTTTCTTACGTTTCATAACAATGAGACCGCTTTCATTGGGAAATGGCTCCCATGCGGAGAACCCGTTTTTCTCGGCCCATTGTTTCACAGCGGCGTTCCAGTTGGGGCGGACGGTGTCATCGGCGAAAATGATGGCGTCATTGCTCAGTTTATCGGCCAGCAGATGAAGTCCCGGCAGCCGGCTGAGGGAGTCATCGCCGTCATGCGGACCGTCCACCAGCAACATGTCGATCCGGTCAATATCCTCCAGTATGCTCAGGTCGTAGAAGCGCCGCGCCAGGCCTTGGAACTCGATGGGAACCTGGGGTGCATAACGGGCTTCGGCGACCTTGTCCACGCCCTGCAACTTCAGCATGGCATCGGTTTTCTTCACCCAGTATTCACTGTCATCGAGCGCGATCACCTTGCCCTTGCGGTTCTTTTTCAGGGTCAGACCGGAAATCACCGTAGAAGCGCCGCTTCCCAGTTCCACCACGACACTCGGCCGGTGTTTGGTGATGTAGTACATATACAGGTTAGCGGTGTCCGGACAGAGCGCGAACCGGCGGAGCTGAAACAGCGGCAACCTGGGCTGGAGAGTGCTGTACAGCCCCACGACCGCCTGCACCTGTTCGTAATCCATCTCAGTGCGTCGCTTCAGATGCACCAGCCGCAGCATGTTCTCCAGCAGGATATAACCCGCCCCAGCCATGAGTATAGCCGTGGAATAGAGGATGCTGACCGGCCCCCACTTACGATAGGCTCCATGCGCCAGCAGGGCCCAGCCGCCGAGCGCGGTGGTTAAACCTGCGATCCAATTGGGTGTGATGAAGCGATGTGGTAGTTCCATGTCTGCCTCGGTTGTTGGGTTGCGGGAATATAAAGCCCCGGGCAAGGGGGTGCATACCGCAATGAAAAACGCCCTCCCTCAGGGAAGGCGTGTAATGCTGTCTTGTCATAAGCGGAGATCGGTCTTCTACTCCTGATCCTCTTTCCGGTTGTAACGACGCGGTTTGGTCAACCGCTCCTTGCGGACCAACGGGCCGTCATCCCTGGGTTTCTGAGAGGAATCAGACTCTGCTTCGCCGGCCTCATCCGGTTTCTCGACAGCGGCTTCCCTCTCCTGCTCGTCGGACGTGTCCTCGACAGGCTCTTTCTCTTCGTCATCGAGGCGGGCCAGCACGTCATCAACCTGCTTCAGGCGGCGCGTGGTGTCATCTTCATCCTCATCCACGTCCTCCTCGCCGGTATCGGCATCAGGCGGCGCATGGTCTTCGTCGAAAGTGGCGTCGAGACGCTTACGGTCCTGCATCTTGCGCGGCTTGCGGGGGCCGGTCTTATCACGTTTCTCCGGCGGCGGCAGTTCCTTGCCCGTCAGGATCATCTCCACCTCGTCGCCGTCAAGGATCTCGCGCTCCAGCAGGCCATTGGCAATGTTATGCAATGCATCCAGGTTTTCCTCAAGCAGCTCTACCGCTGTGTTCTGAGCGGTCAATACGATGCGCTTGATCTCACGGTCCACCTCGATCGCGGTGGCTTCCGAATAGGTTTTCCCCTGCCCGATCTCACGACCCAGGAAGACCTCTTCGCTGCCATGCCCCAGCGCCAGGGGTCCGATCTTCTCGCTCATCCCCCAGTCACAGACCATCTTGCGCGCGATGCCGGTGGCCTGTTTGATATCCGACGCCGCTCCGTTGGTGTAGTCATCGAAGATCAGGCGTTCCGCCGCGCGTCCGCCCATCAGGTGCAGCAGTTTGCCCTCGATGTATTTCTTGGACCAGGAATGCTTCTCGTCGATAGGCAGGTAGGAGGTAACCCCCAGCGCCCGTCCGCGCGGTATGATGGTCACTTTGTGCACCGGATCGCTGCCGGGCGTCAACATGCCGACCAGCGCGTGGCCCGCTTCATGATACGCCGTCAGCTTCTTCTCATCCTCGCTGATGACCATACTGCGGCGTTCCGCGCCCATCATCACCTTGTCCTTGGCGTCCTCGAAGTCGCGCATGGTGACCTTGTCGGTGTCGCGTCTCGCCGCCAGCAGCGCAGCCTCGTTGACCATGTTGGCCAAGTCCGCTCCGGAAAAGCCCGGCGTACCTTTCGCCAGAATTTCCAGGTTAACATCCTCGTCAAGCGGCACCTTTCGGGCATGGACTTTCAGGATGCCATGGCGGCCGCGAACGTCGGGGCGATCCACCACGATCTGCCGGTCGAACCGCCCGGGCCGCAGCAACGCGGGATCGAGCACATCGGGCCGGTTGGTGGCGGCCAGGAGGATTACGCCCACGTTTTCCTCGAAGCCGTCCATCTCTACCAAGAGCTGGTTGAGGGTCTGCTCGCGTTCGTCATGGCCGCCGCCCAGGCCGGCTCCGCGTTGCCGCCCCACCGCGTCGATCTCGTCAATGAAGATGATGCAGGGAGCGTGTTTCTTGCCCTGGTCGAACAGGTCGCGAACCCGGCTGGCGCCGACGCCGACAAACATCTCGACAAAATCCGCGCCGCTCATGGAGAAGAAGGGTACGCCCGCTTCACCGGCGATGGCGCGTCCCAGCAACGTCTTGCCGGTGCCCGGAGGGCCGACCAGCAGCGCGCCCTTGGGAATCCGGCCGCCCAGGCGTTCGAACTTCTTGGGGTCTTTCAGGAACTGAATGACTTCCTGCAGCTCTTCCTTGGCCTCTTCCGCGCCGGCGACATCATCGAACGTGACCTTGGGCTTGTTCTCCAGCATGAGCTTCGCCCGGCTTTTGCCGAAGCTGAAGATGCCCTTTGTACCGCCGCCCTGCATGCGCCGCATCAGGAAGATCCAAAAGCCGATCAGGATCACCCAGGGCAGCACGGAGGTCAGGATCACACCAAGCCAGTTGGTGTCCTTCTCTTTGAAGGTCAGCTCGATGCCCTTTTCCTGCCATTTCTCGAGCTGTTCGGTCTCGTCGAGGGGCAGAATGGTGATGAACTGGCGGGTCTGCTTGTCGCCCGGGCCTTTTTCAACGCCGATAAAACGGCGCTCCTCCACCGTGGCCGACTCGATCTTGCCGGCTTCCAGCAGGCTCCAGTATTCCGTAAAGCTCTTCTCGCGAACATCGCCCTGCTGAGGGTTCATGTAGGTCAGAACGATGATCACGGTCAGGATCAGGATGGCCCAGAAACCGATGGTCTTGGCCGCCTTTTTCCATTCGAACTGATCGTCCGGACCGGGAGGTTTCGGTTTGTTATCTTTAGAAGGATCTGACATCAGTATCTCGTTTGCTTTCTTCGCCGTCTTCCGGCGGTGTATGCGTCAAGCGCCAGCAATGGCGTGTCTGTTCGGTCATCCTGGCCCAATGGGCTATTCGGCGGCCCACACTCCATACAATGCCGCGCTCGTTTTCAACGACCCACTTCGGCCCGGGATGCTGCTCCGCTCCGCTCTCCAGCCGGCTTACCTTGCGCTCGTGGTCTACGCCGAGGGGCTGCATGCGGTCGCCGCGCCGCTGCGGGCGAACCGTCAGCCTCGCCCCCACCGCGTCAGCATCCACCCATTCTACGCAACGATCAGTCTGTTTGATCCCCGAGATCGGCGTTGGTTGCAGGCTCGCCGCGATCAGGCGGCTCCCATCGGCCAGCATCACCTCGCCGGGCAGGGCCCACGTCGCCGGCTCGGCAAAGGCGACCCCGTCGAAGATCACCCCGAGATCGGTCACCGTCGCCAGGACATCGCCCGGCAACCGCACCCGCGTTCCCGGTTTCGCCAAACGCAGGCGATCCAAGCGTCCCAGGGTCTCGCGGGTCACGTAACTGTCTTCAGTTTCACCACCTTGAACGCTTTCCAGAGCGGTTTGCAGCACACGCACCCGCAACTCCTGAAGATACCCGTGTAAGGGCGTAAGGGCAAGGTATACCCAACGAGGTTTTCTCGCGATGAGTAGGTCGTTGAGAATAGCGTTGGTCAGGCTGTACAGGGTGGCGTCAGTGGTGGCCAGCAGACGTGCGGAGTGCGCCAGGTTTCGCCAGGCGCCCTCGCCGAACTCTGTCTCGATCAGGGGACGCAAGCGCTGGCGGATCCGGTTGCGAGTGAAGCGCTCGTCACGGTTGCTGGGATCCTCCACGAAGCGGACGCCCATTTGCGCGAGAAACGCCACCAGCTCGTCGTGCCGGAAGTCCAGCAGCGGCCGGTAATACCGTCCCACCAATTCCCGTGCGCCCGCCAACCCCCGGCTCCCCGCTCCGCGCATCAGGTTCAGGAGTACGCCCTCGGCGAGGTCGTCTGCCGTGTGCCCTGTCAGGATCAGCTCGCCCCCCGTCTCGTCGGCCATCTGCTCGAGAGAGGCGTAGCGTCTGTCCCGAGCTGCCGCCTCGAAACCGTGTTGTTTGCGCTCGTTGTCGTTGATCTCAACCCGGCGGACAAACAGGTCGCACCCCACCTCGTCCGCCAGGCTCTCGACAAAGGCGAGGGCCTCGTCGGCGTGTGCGCCTGTACCATGATGGACGTGGCCGATGACGAGACGGCGGCGTTGCGCGGCCTTACGAGGCAGACAGAGATGCAACAACGCCACGGAGTCCGCGCCGCCGGAGACGGCCACCAGCACACGTCCCCAGCGTGACAGCCGGCGGGCAATCTGGGGCCAAAGGTCGGGTATGGGTTTGTGGGACGTTTCACTCAAACGGGACGTCTCCGTTGTCTGCACCTCGCAAGGGTTCACCCCAGGCAACAGGGTTGGGGTAAGATAGAACCAATCCCTTGATGCAACAACGAGAATTCAGGAATCGCAGTGCGAAAAACTGAAGTACGTTGGCAATCCTGTGGAAGGAGACTGTCGCACAATAGGCAACGAGTGTCATTCCTGCGAAGCAGACTGTCGCAGAATGCGAGAGGAATCTCATTCCAGCGAAGGCTGGAATCCAGA
>CAZYOC010000232.1:0-7156 GCA_964648415.1 uncultured bacterium
TTATGTCTGCAAAGATGCGCCTTGTCCTGAGACAAATGACGCAGCTCAGAAAGCACCATAGCTGGTGCAACGGAACACTAGAAGCCCGGCCGGAAACGCACTTTTCGCGAAATGCCGACCAAATCCCGGTTCTCATACAACAAACGCTCCAGCGCTATCACGCTGTTTATGATGCACTTCCGCTGAGCTCGATCCGGCAATGAGAACCGACGACTCCTGCAAAAACGTCCAAATCATACTTTCCGGCCAGACTTCTAGGGACAGACGGTAGTTTTTAGGCGTCGTAATGTATATATTCCCTGAGGGTTGCACCAACTGGGGTTCATCATGCCACGCGAGGCGCGGTTTCTCGAGCCGGAGCTGCCGTATCATGTCACGCAACGGGGAAACTACCGGCAGGACGTCTTCGCCGATGACGAGGATCGCCAGAGCTATCTTTCTTTCCTCAGCAAGTATGCGACGAAATACAAGCTGGAGGTGTGGGCGTATTGCCTGATGGACAATCATGTGCATCTGATCGCCTGTCCCCTGACAAAAACCGCCCTGGCGCGAACGCTGGCGACCACGCACATGGTATACACGCATTACTGCCACCGTCGCACCGGGCTGGTCGGCCATCTGTGGCAGGGACGCTATTATTCCTGCGCCCTCGACGAGCCCTACCTGTACCGCGCCGCGCAGTATGTGGAGATGAACCCGGTACGGGCGGGTGTGGTGGAGAGGGCAGCAGAGTGGCCCTGGTCGAGCGCACGGCATCACCTGGGCAAGATTACCGATCCCTTGGTTGCCGATGCGCGTTGGCCTGACGCGGAAATCATGGCGGATTGGGAGGCGGTCCTGGAGCAGCCCGACGATCCCGCCACGTGGAAACGGCTTCGCGCGTTCACCCGTACCGGTCGCCCTCTGGGCAGCAAAGAGTGGGTGGCGGATCTGGAACAGAAGACAGGGCGTCGTCTGCACGCCCTCCCCGAAGGCCGTCCACGTAAGCGCTGACAACGAAAAAACTACCGTCTGTCCCTAGTTTAGGTGCTAGTTTAGGTGTCATTCCAACGGTCTCGCCCACAGCTCCATCGTGGGCGACGCCAGCACATGCCCCAGCGAGGCGCGTTCGATCATAAACGCCGATTTCTCAACGCCCAGCTTCAGCAGCCGCACCATGGTGTTTTTTTTGCTCACGCCATACGCGTCACCGCTGGTCAAGCGGCCGTTGCGAACCTGAGCCAGCATACCCATCCGTTTGCTCAGCGTATGCAACGTCTTCGGCGAAAAGTTGAACGGATGGTAGACGGTGGGATCAGCGATACCCAGTGGCCTGCCGATGATCCGCCAACACTTTTCCACCGCACGCACCACCTGGTGTTGCCGGACCCGCATATACACCATGCCGCCCCGCTTAATGTACGGCAGGAGTTGAGTCATCTCATCACGGGGATGCGCCACCATCATAATCACATCCCAGTACGTGACCAGATCAAAGGGTTTGTTCTCTTCTGAAAGATTCTCCACGGTCCCAGCGACCACCTCCAGCCCCCGCTCCCTGGCCCGGTTCACTTGCCACTTTACCGGCTCCACCCCGACACAATCCCAGCCGCGTTCACGCGCAGTGACGAGAAAATCTCCCGTCCCGCAGCCCATATCGAGGAGTCGCCCCTTGCCGCCCAGCCGTTTCTCGGCTTCCGCCAGCATGGCTTCATGCAGAGCTCGCTTGCTTTCGGTAACCGCATCGGCGGGATTCTCCGCCTGGTAGAATCCAGTGGTTTCTGTAAGGGTGGCGCGGTCGCGACGCCAGACCAAACCGCAGGCAGGACACTCCCGGTAGTGTTTGCGTGCGCCGTGAATCCCGGCGTGGGGATTGTCGCAGACGGGGCAACGGTGCATGGTATCCTCCCTGCTTACTCGGTTTTGCGGAGCACGAATCCATCGTTATCCTGGTCCGGCTTCCAACCGGGTTGCTCCAGTAGTTGATCCAGCAATTTCTCTGCTTTGGCAGTCATCTTATCCGGAATATGGTAATTAATCCGGACTAGCAAGTCGCCGATTTCGCCGTTCTCACCGATCAGTCCTTTCCCTTTGATTTTCAACATTTTGCCTTGCTTCAGCCCGGGCTGAAGCGTCAACCGCATACGGCCGTTCTGAGTAGGCACAAAGATCTCGCCACCAAGGATCAATTCTTTGATATTCATCGGGTAATCATAGATCAGGTTATTGCCGCGCGTGGTAAAGTAAGCGTGGTCCTGGACCGTGACAAGTACCTTGAGGTCACCATTTGCACCCCCGCCCAGCCCGGCATTCCCCTGGCCGCGAATCGTCAGTACGGAATCGGGCTTGGTATCCGGCGGGATGTTGACCGTGATAGCGGACTTGTCTTTCGCGATGCCTCGCCCCCCGCAGTGCAGGCAACGTTCCCGCACCACCACGCCACTACCTTTGCAGTTGCGGCACGTTTCGAACACCGTCTTGCCGCCCTTGCTGGTCGGGATTTCTCCAATTCCAAGACAGATCTTGCACTGCACCGGTTTTGTGCCGGGTTTGGCCCCGCTGCCGCCGCAGACCGGACAGATCCGGTCCCGCTTGATCATGACCTTTTTGGACGAGCCCTTCGCCAGCTTGACAGCGTCCACAGTCAGTTCGATCTGCAGATCTTTGCCGCGTGTTGGTGGTTGCTTGGACGCAGTAGCAGCAGGCCCGGTCCCGAAGCCGCCTTTGAACATGTTCTTGAACATGTCGGCGAACCCGGCGCTGCTGCTTTTACCCGTGGTGCTGCGCTTCCGCGCGGCACGGGCCTTGCGGACCGCCTCCTCCTGCTGGTTGATCAGGATGCGACGCGAGGGGTCGGAGAGCACCCGATACGCCTCGGAAATCTGTTTGAAGCGCTCCTCTGCGGCCGGGTCCGACCGGTTCAGATCGGGGTGGTACTTTTTAGCCAGCCGGCGGTAGGCCTCCTGGATCTGCTGAGGCGTGGCGTCGGGTTGTACCCCCAATTCGGCGTAGTAGCTGCGGTCCTTCGAGTTCACAGACGGTTGTTTCCCTTGATCGTTACCTGTACAAAATATACCCATCCGTCCGAATTAACGCCAGCCGGTTTGACGCTACTTCAAGTGACGAGGACTATCTTTGAAATGCTCGCTTCGGGGAACATCCGGCATGGTGACGAGGAACATCGTGCAATGGAAACGTCCGCAGCCTCGGGACAGCCGTACCCTGAAATCAATCCAGGTATGGCGCACCCTCCGGTGATTCACGGGTGCGCCCTATCGCAAGGCGCAGCGCTATTGAATGCGATTGATCGCCTTTTGCGCCTCTTTGGCGACATAGGAATCGCGATCTTTGGTCAGTTTCCTCAGTTCAGGCAGGGCGTCACGCGCCGGTCGTCCAATGTTGCCCAGCACGGTGCAGGCCGCTCCACGCTGCTGAACACTTGACGAATTCAGCAGGCGAATCATATCGGGAACAATAGTCTCGCCCATGTTGGTCAATGCGAGCACAGCGGCGTACCGCGCCCCGGCGTGGCTGTCGCCCAATCGACGAATCAGGATCGATCGGGCCTGATTGCGGACACTTTCCCAGCGCGTTACTACCTTGATCGCGCCTTCACGGATATCACCGTTGGGATGCTGCATGGCTTCGATCATCTTCGCCCCGGCGGAATCCGAACCGATGGCGACAAGAGTTCCGATGGTTTCGCGTTGCATATCCTTGTCACGGTCGGCGAGGGCTTCGATCAGTTCATTGAGTACGATAGTGGCATGAGGCCCGGCCCTGCCAATGGCCCTCACCGCAGCTACACGCAGTTTCGGATCCTTCGCATGGAAGGCTTCGGTCAGATAGGGCAATGCCTTCGCCACGTTACCCGTGGCGCCGCCCAGAATCTCACAGGCGATCAGCTTCTGCTCCGCCGTACCCTCCTGCAGCCAGATCATCACCCCATCAACAGCTTTGTCGCCCATTTTTCCCAGTGCTTCAATCGCAACAGATCGGGTGCGCGGCCGCATGGCCGCTTCCATCATACGGGGAATAGCCTCTGCCGCCTGCGGTCCAATATTACCCAGGGCTTTGAGGATCTTGATCTGTGTGGTGAAGTCCGCCGAAAGCAACAGACGCGCCAGTTCGGGAGTCGCGTCGGCGGCTTCCGGGCCCATCGCCCCCAGGGCCTGAGCGGAATAGCCGATCAAGCGCTCATCAAGGGCTTCAAGCCCGTCCATCAATACCGGCTTGGCCTCCACCGCCCCCGGACCAGCGGCTGCAATCAATTCAGCGATAACATACTTCTGCTCCGTGGTGGCGTCATCCCATTCCTTCGCCAACCACGGCACAGCGTCCGCGCCCATCTCTTTGATCGCGTCGTACGCCCGCTTGCGCATCGTCTCGCTGCTGTCAAACAGACGTGCATAATAACGGCTGAACGAGATCCCATTGAGTTCAGGTTCTCCAGGACCGCAAGTGATGCTTACTGCCGAGAAGCCCAGCGCTGCAATCAGCAAAGCCATGGTAATGATATGAGTATTGTTGCGCTTCGATGCAGGCATCGTTTCCTCCCATGCGAACGGGGTGATTGATGGAATCCAGCGGTCTACGAAACCGGGTAAACTGACTGGGAGTGTACGACAGGAACCGCCGGCTCGCAAGCCAACCCGGTAGTTTGGTTTTCGCAGCCCCCACGAAAAACCCGGCTCTTGCCGGGTTGGAGTGGTCTGTGTTCTTCCCGGCGACTCCATTTCGAGGCCGCCCCGTTGCCCCTGTTAACGACCTCGCGCCAGCTCGTACCCCTCATAGAAGAAGTCGAGCGGATCGACCGGTTCGCCGTCCACCTGGACCTCGTAATGCAGATGCGGTCCTGTGCTGCGGCCGGTGTTGCCCACGGTACCAATAATGTCGCCGCGCTGGACCTTCTGGCCGCGACGCACCCGCCAACTGTTCAAGTGAGCGTAGATGGTCGTGTAGCCGTAACCGTGGTCAATTTCAACCAGTTTGCCGTAACCGGACATTCGCTTGACCTGCATCACGGTCCCGTTGGCCGTGGCGGAGACCGGCGTGCCGCGGGGCGCGGCGAAATCCGCCCCGTGGTGCATCCGGCGTGCACGGGTAAAAGGATCGCGACGGTAGCCGAAGCCGTCTGTCAACCGGCCGCCCTGCAACGGAATAATGGCCGGGATGTGCTTCAACTGCTCTTCGTTGGCGACCACCTGGTGCTGGATTTCACGGAAGGATTGCTGTTGCACCGCCAGCTCGCGTTCGATCTGGTCCAGCGCCTCCAGCAGGGTTTCCACCCGTTCATCGCCGATCACCTGGTCCTCAAGGGGCAACTTGGAGCCGATACCGGCCTGCCGGACATCCTCTCCCAAAGGCGGCAGATCCACCCGTACTCGGATCGCTTCTTCTTCCATGGCGAGCGAATCCAGAGTGGAGCGAACTTCCACCATCTTGGTGTTGACACGTTTCAGCTGGTGTCCCAGGAGACGGTTCTCAGCGATCAACTGCCCGGTCTTGGCGCGCACCCGCCACTCGCTCAAGCCAATGACACCGACCAGGACCATCGCCGCCAGCACCAATGCGATGCCGCCGATGAACAACCCGATCGCGCCACTGCTGTAGGACCGGCGCTGCAGATGGCTGGAGTTCTCCTCCTGGACCATCAGAGTAATCTGTTTTCTGCCGTTCCGTTTCCGAATCTGTCGTTCCTCCCGTTGCCGTAATCACGGCGCTCCCGTCTCAAGCATGTAATCGGCTGCAAATCCTCTTACATGCCTCCCTCCCGGTTGAGAACAGGGTTCTCTGGCCCGCGATAAAATAACTCGATAACCTTCTGAGGTCAAGGCAGTTAGCCTATTGATTGTATAAAAACCCGCAGAAGGGTCTCTATTCTTGTGAATCAGAAGGCAAGATTCTGTAATCTATGGACTTTTCGTGTTGTCAACGAGTCCGTGCTCCCCTTCTATTCCGTCCCGGTTTCGCTTATCTCCGCGAGCCGCCGGGAGGCATGCTCCGCGAATGGGGCGAACTGCCGCGCCGCCTTGCTTCTCAAGAAGAGCTTGTACGCGTTAATCGCGCCTTCACGATCCTCCAACGCTTCCCGGCACACTCCCAAGATGTAGAAACCGGGCGACTGGTCCTTCAATTGAGGGTCCGCCAACGCCAGTTGCAGGTAGTGCCGCGCCTCGTTGACCAGAGTCCGCTCCCACTCCACGTCATCGTTGCCCGGCAGGGAGAATCGTTCAGCCATATCATAGCACAGTACGCCCATCTCGTATTGCACACCCGGCGTGGTCGGCGACAGGGCAAGCGCGCCATTGTAAAAGACCTGCGCGAACAACATGCTCTGCAAGGCTTCCAACGGTTGCTCTCGTTCGGAAAATGCGATCCCCTCGTTGGCGTAATGCTTCGCCAACCGGACCAGGTTCTCGTACACCGGCTTGGGATTGTCCAGGCGCTCGAAGACCTCCCGCACAGTCGAATAACGAGGATGGTTCGGCGCGAGAAAAATGAAGAACAGAAAGCACCGCGCCAGGTGATCGATCAGCTCCACGCCATCCGCGGACGCCGGCTCAACCGCGCCCTCCACCACCTGCCGTAACAATTTCTCGCTGTCGATGCGATGCAGCTCCTCATCGGGCAACGACTCGACCGGTTCACGCCCCTCAAAGGGGAGGTTGAACCAGTTGACGTGCATGATCTCGTTCGATTCCGGCGCTACCGGGATCGGCGCTTCCGGTGGAAACCGGAACGGGCCTACAATCGCCGCCTCGTCGTGCTCCACCCAGGTGAACAGCAGCACATTTTCCGGCAGGAGTTGCTTGATCACTTCGTGCATGGTTTACTCTCAACTCTGTTTGACAATGTCACAACACAAACGGGGTAACCCCAACTGGTACGCAGTATACGAGATGTCATTTCTGCGCAGCAGACTGTATCCAAATAGAAACCGCTCTCATTCCAGCCTTCCAGACTGTATCACAATAGCCGTCCTTCTCATCCCAGCGAAGCAGACTGTATCACAATAGAAACAGCTCTCATTCCCGCGAAGGCGGGAATCCAGGCAACGTGCAAGAATATAACAAGTTAGCAATTCAGCACCACTGTAGTGTTCAAAAGGGTGTTTCCATAGTTATAGTGGTTCTTGCAAAGAATCGAACATACTAAGATTCTTAAGTGCTTGTTT
>CAZYOC010000233.1:0-7127 GCA_964648415.1 uncultured bacterium
TCCAGCCTTCGCTGGAATGAGAGACATCAGAATTCGTGCAACAGGCCCTATAGTCCGAATATTTCACGAATGAACCACGGTAGTGGTTCTCTGTCACAGCCCAAGGTACGCGCCGTCCGTTTGGCGCGCACCTTGGGCGACAGGTTGACCAGATCCTTCAACCCCGGCAGCGGGTTGCACAAAACGACAACAAACTGTCGTCATGTGATTCAAAGCCGAAAACCCATTAAGCCGATTCTATGTCAAGGGTTAAGCTGACGAGAGCTCCCGGCCATGCCACGACATCTGCAAACCGATGCCCCACCACTGGCGCAACCGGCCCCGGGAACACTACTTTCCCCGCATGAATTTCCAGGTAAAACAGGCTCACGGCGAGGGCGGCGGCCCGGCGAAGAAACTGATCGAGGACGTGTTCCTCACCCGGTTCCGCTCCGTGCCCCTGCACCGCATGATGGACGCCTCGGTGCTCCCCATGCCCAAAGAAGGCCGATTGGCGGTTACCACACAGACCAGCGTGGTCCGTCCCGTGGTCTTCCCGGGAGGCGACATCGGCCGGTTGGCCGTGCTGCGCGCCGTGAACAACCTGACCGTGGTCGGCGCTCAACCCCGCCTGATCAGCGTGGCCTTTGTGCTCGAAGAAGGACTGTCGAGCGATCTGCTGGAACGCGTGGTGGCGTCGATGGCTCGCGCCTCCGCCGAAGCCACTGTCGAAGTGGTCGCCGGCGACACCCGCGTCGTCGCACAAGGCGAAATCGACCGCCTCGCCATTACCGTCACCGCCTTCGGCGTACTCGCCGAGGAGCACAACCTGCACGGACAGGGTGTGCGCGAGGGCGATGTGGTCATCATCAATGGCCCCATCGCGGAACACGGCGCGGCGGTGATCGCCACCCGGGAAGGCAGCCACAGCGGCGGCCTGGCCAGCGACGCCCGCTCCCTGCACCAACTGGCCCGCATCGCCTTCGAGTCCGGAGGCGTACGGCGGATGACCGACATCAGCCGCGGCGGACTCGCTGGAGCCGTCATCCGCATGGTGCGCGACGCCGGTGTGGGCGTGGACCTCAAAATGGAGCAGATTCCCCTGAGACCAGAAGTGCAAACGGTCTGCGAGGAGCACATGCTGGACCCGGTGTACGTGCCTGCGGCGGGCGTGCTCACGGCGATCACTACTCAGGAAGCGGCGCCGGGGATCATCACCAAATGGCGGCGTATCAAAAGTGGTCAACAGGCGGCAATCATCGGAAGAGTAAAAGCGGTGCCACGCGGTGAGGTGGCGCTGATCAGGGATCACGGGAGCGTGACACATCTCGAGCTGAAGAGCAGCGTGATGCTGCCCCAGGTGGGCTAACGAGGACGGGATCATGGGCAAGTGGACGGAAGAACGAGAAAAACGACGCTGGCGCAACGGTCTGATCAGCATGGCGGTCATCATGGCGCTGGTGAGCATAGCAGGCCTGTACCTGGCCAAAAAAAATGAGCAACTGATCGAACTGCGCCGTGGACAGGAAGCCCGCAGCCAGATGATGGATATCGCACGGGCCTGCAAAGATTTCGAACGCACCCAGGGGTTCTGGCCGGAAAAAGTTCACCAGCTCGAACACTATGACTACCTGAAACTACGCGATGACCTCTGGGAAGAATGGTACTTTACCCTGGAGAAGAACAAAGTGATTCGAGCGTTGTCTTCCAGCCGCAACGAGCGGGTCGAGCCCGGCGAAGAGATTTTCTACAACGCCACTGAAGACACCTGGTGGGGGTACGGAATCATCGACACGGTAAAGGGCGACCCGATATTGAGCATGTAGCTTCTACGCCGCACCAGCAAAATTTGATATTGTTTCTCTTGGAGTATCTCAAAAGAGTTTAAATTTAATCGCTCCTCTTGACACGTAAATATTTATGTCATATCTTACCAGTGAGCCAAAGGGCTGTGCTGGTTTCCCTATCGTCTTTCTTCACGCGAGTGCCAACGCAAAAAAGGAGGCCGTTCTACCAACCACATCAGCACAGGCCTTTTCAGATGGCCCCTCCCAGCCATCTGCTCCCAATCCTCCCAGCCCGGCATGGCCTGCAACCATGACCGGGTTCTTCTTTCTATCCTTGTTATCAAAAGCCTGGGGTTGGAAATACCACGACCCTTACACCATCACCTCGAGATCCATGAAGCGTTCTTTGGCAAAGTCGATGGTATCAGGCCGGATCGGCTGGCCGGCGATGTTGTGGGTCAAGACGATTTGCGGTTTTGTGGGATCGGCGTCATTCGCCCTGGCAATGACACCTTTGAAGCCAACGAACGCGCCGGTGCTGTTATTCTTGATGCGGACGGTCACACCGGCAGGGAAGGCCTGGATGACCTTGGGCATCACTTTCGCCACGTACGGATTCCAGAGGGTTCCGGCCTCGTTGATGATACGAGCCAGGGCTTCCGCCGCCGAACAGGCTCTGCCGTCCACCTCCCCGTTCACAAGGTTATCGTAATAATTGGCGACGTTCAGGATTTCGGCGTGGCGAAAGATACAGTTCTGCCGACGGGGAACATCCTTTTTCGGGGGGTATCCGCTGCCTCGCAGCCCTTGCGGATAGCCCTTCCCGTTGTGGGTCTCGTGGTGCTGGATAACGGTCGCCTGTTCGGAGAACGATTGGTCGTCGCTGCCTTTCAGGATGAGCATGGACAGCGCCGGGTGTTCGCGCAGGATCATCTGGTCCCGTTCCGTCAGCGAATCATCGTCGCCCGACAAGCGATTTTTGGAAGCCATCTTTCCAACATCGTGCAGTAGCGCCGCCAGGCCCAACTCCCGCAATTCCCGTTTGTCGTAGTAAAATTGTTGGGCGATCAGCAGGCATAGCACACTGACATCCATGGCATGATCGTGATCGTTCTTGTTCTGGGCCGCGGAGGGGAAGGCGGCGAACGTACTGACGTGGTTGGCGAACAGATCTTCCAGGATATCGGTCACCGATTGCTTCAGCTTGGCCGGTACGATCAGGTTCTGCATTTTCGGATCGTTTTCCAGACGTTGCTTCAAGTTCTCCACGGAAAGGTTCTGGACGGGATCGTTTTCACGGACAGACGCGAAGGTGTTGACGAGTTTGGCGGTGGCGGCCTGACGCACCACGTCGCTGATGGTCTCGTCCGGTTCAATATCTTTGGTGGCTTCGTTCACCGTGAAAACGTAGTTGATTTTCGAGCGTTTCAATTGGCTGATCATACGGTTATCGATCGCAAAACCGGCGGCAAGCAACAGCTCCCCGCGTTCGTTGAACAGGGATTTTCCCAGAATGTCACCCGGGGTCAGTTGGTCGGTTGTGGTAATCTGCATGCCGTTTTGCCCGCACTTGGCTGTTACTCGGACGCCTTCTTTTTGTCTAAGATACTGCGAATTCGTTTCAGCAACTCTTCTGTATGGAAGGGTTTCTGCAAGAAATCGGTCTTCGCGGACAGTTTGATCTCGTGTTCCACCATATCGCTGGGATACCCGGACATGAGCAGCACCTTCAAATCCGGCCATATTTCTCGCAGCCGCTGCACCAGGTCCATGCCCCCCATGTTGGGCATCACCATGTCGGTGATCACCAGATCGAAGGGTTTGTCGCGCCCCATGCTCTTCTTCAGCGCATCGACACCGTCAAGGGCAAACTCGACCTGGTAATCATACAGCTCGAGCACCTGCACCGCCATTTCCCGCACATCTTCCTCGTCTTCGACGATCAGGATGGATTCTTCGCCGTACAGGGAGAGCACTTCGCTGTCAATCGTCTCCTCGTCCTCACGCTGCTCGAGATCTTTCGGGAAATGGACCAGGAACGCGGCGCCCTTTCCCACGGCGGTCTCGATCTCGATGAACCCGTTCACCTGTCGAACGATACCGTAAACGGTCGACAACCCCAACCCGGTGCCTTTGCCTTGTTCTTTGGTGGTGAAGAAGGGATCGAATATCTTGTCGACGATGTCCGGCGGAATCCCGGTTCCGGTATCCCGTACTGTCAACCGGACATACTCATCCTGTGTGATGTCGGGATCATTTTCGATGTGTTTTTCATCCAGGAGGACATTCTCGGTTTCGATGGTGATTTCACCGCCTTGCGGCATGGCGTCGCGGGCGTTAATCACCAGGTTGATGATGACCTGCTCCATTTGCCCGGCGTTGGCCAGAATGGGATGCAAGTCATCGCAAAAATTGGTCAGCAGGTGAATATGTTCGCCGATAAGACGATGCAGCATTTTCAAGAGGTCCCGTACGATTTCGTTGATGTCGATCTGTTCAGATGCCAGCACCTGGGTGCGGCTGAACGCCAGCAGTTGGCGGGTCAGGTTGGCGCCCCGTATCGCAGAATGCTGAATGTCCTGGATTTTTTTATGGACGGGATGGTCAGCATCCAGCAGCATCAAGGCCAGATCGCTCTGCCCGGTGATCACTGTCAGCAGGTTGTTGAAGTCGTGGGCCACCCCACCGGCCAACTGGCCCAGCGCCTGCATTTTCATCGACTGGTTCAGCTCGTCTTCTGTCGCTCTCAGTTTCTCGGTGGTTCGCTCACGTCCCCAATGCTTGCCGATCATGTCGCCGATAACCCGCAGCGCATTGAGATCCTCCCGCCGCCACTCGCCGGGAGGATGGTCCACCGCTACAATCAAGAACCCATCCAGCGCGTGCATGTTCTCGAGGATGGGAATAATCGCCACGCTGCCGAAGGTTTCCGGCAAGAGACGCAGGAACTGCCCCAGGTTTTTCGTCCTGGAGATCTCCTCGCAGGTGAGTACCAGGTTCTCCCCACGTAACAGGCGTTCAAACGACACCGAAGCCGCCTTGGGAAGGTGTGCGAAGGTGGTATCCAGATCCGCACCGACTTCTCCTTCCGCCTGGTACATCACAATCCGTACTTCGTTACGATCTTCGGTGATCTGCAACAGGGAGGCGGCGGTGGGCGAGAACGCCGACGAGATCAGGGTCAAGACCTTGATATAATCGGGGCGCTGGGCGGTGATAAAGACCTGTGAAATGGCCGCGATGGCCTCCTCCACATACAAGCGCCGCTGAATCCGATGAGCCGCCTCCACCCGTTCGGTGATGTCGAAAAACTCAGCGACGGTCAGGATATTGTCATCGGAGTCGATCAGAAGGGAGGAGCTGATTTCCACCTTTCTGCGGCTGCCGTCGCCACGGACAATCTCGCTTTCGTATTTCTGTGGGGGTGCGGCTTTACCGTCGCGCATCGTTTCGGCGTCCTTGATGAGCCGCCAACTCCGCTCTGGAAGCAGCATGCGGAAATCCTGTCCCAGGATGTCATCGCGCGTACCTCCGAAGATTCTGATCAGCGCCGGGTTGACATAGGTCGCATGATAGGTATGGTCAAACACGATGATGCCTTCATGGACATGATCCACAACGGCGCGGAACTTTTCCTCGCTTCTGCGCAGCGCTTCCTCGAATTGTTCTTTGCGGCTGGCGCGCCGGATGGAGATCCACACGCCCCTGATATCCCGGTGAACCGCAAGAGGAACCATGGTCCAGGTAACTCCCACACTGCCGGCGGACCCCGTTTGCAGGGCAAGGGTTTGTTCGGTCGTCGCACCGCCCAGACTGCGCGAAAAGTTGAGCAACACCCGCGGCATATCGGCCATGGTGAAAATGGCCAACTCCGCCAGGGGTTCGCCCACCAGAGTACGTCGATCCGTTTGCAGCAGCTCCAGCACACTGTCGTTGCAGTCAGTCAGGACGCCTGTCGTATCGGCCAGCAGTACCGGCTCACTGCTTCGCTTAAAATGGAACTTATAGATCTCCAGGTAGTCCCAGGGCATCAACTGATCCGATTGGGGATCGGTATCGACCTCCAGGAGCACAACGGCCTCTTTATCGATCTTACTGAGCATGCGAACGCGCACCAGGGAGTTCCGGGAAGCCTCTTCCGTTGAATGTAAGACGGTCAGCGGGCTGAAGGAACTGACGGCCTGGAAGGCGTTTGTCAGCCACTCATCGACATCGAGATCATTGCCTGATGCCTCTGAACACAATTGGGTGATGCACTGTTGGAGGGTGTCCGGGGGGGAAAGACGATAGAGCTCGCTGAACCTGTCGAAACAGGTGTTGGTCTGCAGGATGGCTCCCTGGGGATCGATCAGGCAGGCAGGGAGCAACAGTGTGGCTACATCCTGATGATCGGCGCGAAAAAATTCCGGCACACTACCTCCCCAAAAAAGTTGTGAATTACGGATAAGTATCGAATTGTTGCGAATGCGAAGCTGCAGTCCCACAGTCTCATGCGGGTGAACAGACCCGACTATGCTCCATTCCAAGAAACGTGGGCGAGTGATTATAAAACTGAATATACAGGTCCATTATACTTGAAAGTACAGTTTTTTGTTAATCACCCATTTCCGAGAGAGGCTTCCGTTCCTGACCCAACTTTCGCACTTTCTGACGTAAGTAATTGATAAACAAGGGTCGTTTCGCTGTAGGCACAACATTCCACGTTTCTGTTCAGGCGATGGATTTCGTATTGACACAACATTTGGGATTCTGCAATTATGGGGATTTAAAGTGGTTCTTGCAAAGAATCGAACATACTAAGATTCTTAAGTATTTGTTTATTCAGGATTCCTGCTTTCGCAGGAATGACATCATGGGACATTTCATTCGAGAATTGCTCTAGAGTGGTTCTTGCAAAGAATCGAACATACTAAGATTCTTAAGTATTTGTTTATTCTGGATTCCTGCTTTCGCAGGAATGATATCATGGGACATTTCATTCGAGAGTTACTATATATTATCAACAGGTTACGAAACCAAAACCTGCAAATAGCACCCATGTTAGGAGAGTCAAACTAGAGAGACCGCGAAAGCTGGGCTACCCGGATACTTCACACGCAGTAGTTTTTCACCTGAATAAGCCATGATACGAGCGCAGTTTGGGCGTATGGCCCGGACAGCGATGAACCGTCTATGGCTACACCACCCGTTTGGGTTCATCGTTGAGGGGGATAGGAAGTCCTGCTGCTCATTTCAAGCCGCCCGAGGTAATTATCGTTCATAGTCGTGATTGCGCCTATGTTCAGGTGTTTTCCACCACCAGGTCGTCCTCGGCCCAAACCGCCCCTTCTGGTGGCGGGCCGGGCAATTCAGGCGGCAGGT
>CAZYOC010000234.1:0-6989 GCA_964648415.1 uncultured bacterium
CACACCTTCCAGCGGATTGCCCGCCACATCGGCCACCGTGCCGTGAATCGCACCGCTACCGGACGGTTCTTCCACCAGCACGAAGTTCATGTCGGCGACCTGATCCGCGACCACGGTATCCGCCTGGGTCTGGGTGATGTACCCGTCCAGTTCGGCGGTCACGGTGTACACGCCGGGATCCAGATCGTTGAATTCAAAGGTGCCGGCCGCTTCGGTCGTGCGTGTGGCGCCCGTCGGGGCCGCGGTCAATAGTACATTTCCGAGCGGATTACCCGACATATCAGACACCCTGCCATGAAGTGCACCAATAGTACCGGAACTGTTCTGATCATACGGATTATCCCGCACCGGTTCGGGCGGCATTTCCCTGTTGCAGGTCAGCAGGAAAGCGCCCAGCGCCAGCAGGACCACCAGTCCGGCGCTCTTCAAACGTGAAAAATGGCTGTGAAACCTCATTCTTCCTCCTTTGCGCCCGGCCCGACCGGCAGCGGAGCGTGGCCGTCACGTTCTTCCAGGGGCGTCGCAAACAGGTCCGTCACGGTGTCGCTCGGGATGAACGGGTACAGGTGCAGCTCCACCGTGTCGCCTTCTTCCCAGCGCAGCACATGGTGGCGCGTCGAACCGGGCAGGGTCAGCAGGGCGAAGAGCTTCATTGAACCGTCCTCAGTCGCGCTGATGTCGCCCGCCCGCATCAGGCCGCCCTGCGCCAGCCTGCCGAGGACCGCGATGGTGTTCGTCAAGGGCAACGCGATGCGGTCCGTATCGCGTCCATGCAGCACCCAGGTGACACTGTCGGGGTGTTCGGGCGCCGGAGCCCGCCAGGCGACCGGCAACGGCAGCGTCCGCAGCCAGGCGAGCAGCTCAGACGAACCAGGTTCCGCGGCCACGGTATCCCGTCCGGCATTGCCGGTATCCGGAATTGCTTCCGCAGCGGTCCAGTCGATGCCCGCGGCCGTGAATACCCCCGTCAGTCCCCGCCAGTGAAGGCCGTAGGTATCCGGGTACTTCACACCCATCACCGAATCCGGACCGATGACACAATCCGCGCCGGGGAACCATTCGGCTGCAACGAACGAATCGGGCGGAGCGCTGTTGTCGTGCGGGGGCTGCTGCGCCCAGACCCGCAGGCTGTCACGGAATGCGTAGAGCAGCTCGTACGTGTCGGCCGTGTCGGGTTGCGCCCCCGCCACGGTGACCAGCAACAACAGGCTGAACGGCCACCTGATCCTCACTCGCCTCTCCCCATCTTCTCTCGCCACTAAATGAAAACAATCGCCTCACGCAAAGACGCAAAGGTCCGATACAACCCGCTGCCGGGGTTGTCTAAGAGGGTGAAACTGTCTCCCAGGGTGCGCGCCAAACGGACGGCGCGAACCCTGGGCTTTGACAGCGAACCACTACCGTGGTTCATTCGACAATGTCCGGACTGGGTTTATCCCCAAAGCCGCTCTTTGCGTTTTTGCGTAATACATTTGTTTTTTCTTTTCTCATCTCTTTATACCTTCACATAAGACTTCTGTTTTCTTTTCTTTGCGCCTTTGCGTCTTAGCGTGAGACATCCGTTCTTTCATTTCTTTGCGTCTTTGTGTGAGACAGTCTTACCGAACCAGTTCAAAATCAAACAAATTGATTGTGGAACCGTCCGGGAACTTCTCCGGCTGCCACGACCGCACGTGAATCAAGGGGTTCTCTTCGTCCTTGAAATCCAGCATCAGGAATACATAACCGGTATCGCCATAGGTCGTGGATCGCCATTCCTGTTTCAGCGCCACCCCGTACAGGAGCGGATCATGATGATGCCGCATGATCGTCAGTGAATCGAACTCGACATGGATGTACGCGTTCCCGGCGAACACGCGCCTGAGCGCGTCCAGGTATTTTGTCTTGGAGCGCCGGATGAACTCGATATTGCCCCGGTCCAGATTGCTGTTCTCGAACCGGTCGGTCTGGGTTGGGCTGTCGGGGTCGGGTTGGATCACACGCCCCACGATGATCAGCGCGTCGTCGCTGAACACCCGCTCGATGAACTCCAGGTCTTTGCGGTTGTAGGCGGTGCGGTAGATCTCGACAAACTGGAGGATCTGCTGGCGGAAGGCGAAGTCGTTCAGCTCTTCGGCGTCTTCCAGGATCTGGTCGACGTGACGGTCTTGAATGGAGGTGCGAACCCCGCAGATTTGACCGTTGCCGGTGAGGCTGAACACAAGGTACTGGAAGGGTGTGGCGCGTGTGCCTTGCATACTGGCGGCGTCGACCTGCATGCGGATGTTGCGGACCTCGTACCCGTCACCCACCGTCAGCAGCTTGGCTTCATGCACCGGCCGGCTGTTGTGGAGGATGAGTGCGGAGGTCAGGCCGGCCAGCTCATCCCAGCCCTGGGACGTGAACTCGCCGCGAACCGGTTCGAGAGCCTGGCCGTCGATGGCGTTGACCACCGCGCTGAGGGTCTGCTCCATGTTCCGGCGCAGAGCTTCGTCCAGCCCGCCCCGGATGACGACCTCTCCGCGCAACGCGAACGTCACACTCGGAGTCATCACGACCAGCAACAAGCCGGCAATCAGCAGTCTAACGGCGGCTCCCCGTCCCCTCGATCCCGATCCAGATTTGGTACGCACCCGCATAAGCACTCGACACGTCCGTGATTCGTGTATTGTGTCTGACGTCGATAAAGGCGCCATTCTCCCGGTACAACACGGCCCTTACGGCTTCTTCATCCACGATGGCAAGGTAAACATCCAATCCACGGGCTTGCAAGGGATCCGGCCCGGTATTGCTGATTTCCAGCCGGTGATTCCTTTTGTACCGGGTCAGCGCATCCATGAAGGCCTGTGTGGAATCAAGATCCGCCAGCACGGTGATGGTCATGGGCCAGAGCAGACGGTGTGCTTTGTCCGGGGTCTCAGTAACGATCACCGGGGGCGGCGGCTCTTCCGGCAGGACAGGCGTCGCCGCCGGCGTTTCGTGTCGAGGAGCCGGCGCTTCTTCGACAGGTACAGGCTCCTCCGCCAATTCCCGACCGAAAGGAATCGGAATCCGCACCGTATGCCGCGCCGCCTGAATGGAGCGAATACGGAAGATCTCATGCAAAGCCAGAATATCATCGTGATGCCGCATCCCGCCCTCATCCTCGAACTCGATGCGAACCTTCAGCGTGTGCCGTTTGGGATACGGCGGTGTCAGGCTCACCGGCAGGTACATCAGGCCGCCGGTCACGGTAGCGTAGTCGGTCCCGGCGCCGCCATAGAAGGACACTGCCATCGCCCGCACAGGTTGCCCCTGGTAGCCCACCTTCACCGGGGATACTATGAACGCCCCTTCATCGAAGGCCGGCTGGGCCTCAAAGCGCACGTCGCCCAGCATATCGCTGAGATACTCCAGGATATCAAACCGCGGATCGCCCGTGGTCGCACCGGGCAGGTTGAGCTGCAACGTGTCCAGCACGGTGTGGGACAGCAGGTAGGCCCAGTAGGCGTCGCGCGCGGCGACATCAATGTCCCGAAGCTGCCGTTCCTGTTCCGCCTGGATCAGCAGCGCCCGAACCCTGTTCTTCTGCCGCTGGTTGCTGGCCGCCAGATTCTCTTCGCTGATAAAGGCAAAGGCGTGGTGTTTGCCCCCCTTCTCGCCCAGGTCAATGAATTCCATCCCCTGCAACTGGATCATGGTCACCAGCGATGTACGCGATTCAAATGTGTCGGTCAGGGCCTCGGTGGTCTCAATGGTGGTGCGTTTCTGTTCCCCATGCACCATGGTACGGATACCAGTCGCCAAGTCACGGGCGGCGTTGCCTTTAGCTTCATCGAGGGTCGCACCATACCCCTCGCCGTGACGATACTCCGGCGAGTTGCGGATCATCTCGGCGCGGGTGTGGGCGATGTCGCCGGCCTGAGCGACCGGCAGGGTTGCACTACAGAAAAAGACCACGATCAACAGAAGCACCTGTGCAGCCTTGGTAACCATAGGTTTTCCTTTACAATAAAATCACCAGATCCAGCGAAACCACAAATTCATTGGGATTGAGCCGGGTCTCGCGCCACTCGACCGACATGTACTTGTCGCCCTGCCAGGGGAACAGCCAGCCGCCCCACATATCCACGTGAAGCATGGAAAACAGTTGCAGCGTCCATCCCGCATACCCGCCGACATAAACAGTCTCATATGTGCCGGTGGCCGACGTGTTTTTGTGTGAAACGGTCGCGTTTACGTGCGTCACCCCGCTACCAAACCAGAACCCCCGGATACGGGGATCCGGGTACAAAGATAAATGAAAATCGTACAGTGTCCAATGCAGGTCTTCGAAGCCATCGTAGGAATACAGATCCGGGAATTTGATTTTCGCCCAGCCGCCGGACAAACGAATATTGGTAAACGCCAGCCAGAGGTTCCCGCCCATCGGCAGGCCATCCGTATGAGGAAGCCCGTACGTGCCCACCCCGATATGGTCCAGCTCACGCAGCACAGCGGAGTGGTCCGTAATCCTGTCCCAGTAGGACCGTTCCGGTTGCTTCTGCAACTTCGTTTTTTGCACCAGCCGGCTTTTCAGACGCAGGTCAAGTCGCGTGGTGTGATCATTCTGCACGACAACGGTTGTCTCAGCCGCCACATATCCCGGCAGACCGAACACTTCAACCAGGTACGCGCCGGGCGCCAGACGCTCCAGCGTCACCGGCGTGCGGTCGTCCAGCTCCACCTGGTCAAGCCGGATGGACGCCCCGGGCGGCTCGCTGCTGATCGCCAGCGAACCACGTCCAAGAGGAGTCGCAATGGCTGTTACCCGGATTTTCCGTACGCTCTTGGGGGCATAAGGCGGACGCGGCGGCAGGGTCAACGGCAGAAACCCGTCCGAGCGAATCGTAACCGCCTGTACGCCCGGCTCCAGCCGGACATGCCATACCCCGGCTTCCTGCTCGTCGGCGGAGAGAATCCCACGGTTGCTCTCAAAACTGAGGCCCGCCACCGTACTCTCCACGATCAGCAGGGACTGCTCCGGGTTGGCGAAGATGTACGTCACATCCCGCACCTCGGCCCACTGCAACTCGCCCAGGGTTTGGGCGTGGAGAGTGACGAATGCGAACAGGCAACCGAACATAAGCAAGCGTTTTGTCATCTTGTCGCTATCCACGTAAAGACCACGAGGACCGCAAAATCACAATATGGAGCGAACAGGTCGTATGAAGCAAAGGGTGGGATTGAAATATTCATCTTGATTATCGCGTTACCTGACTGAGTGGATTGACACATAGTCATAGAATAGAATTGATCGCAATCTCCACGTATCCCCATATCCAGCATGTCCGATCCAAGCTTGCATGCTTTGCTGAAAATTAGTAAGCGTCAGCTTTCCCTGGTTCACCAGTCGCACTTGGAGGCGCAACCTTTTCCGAGCACGACGGACATTATCCGGCAGCAGCTTAACCCTGTCAGGAAGAACTCGGAATCCAAGGAAAGGGATGCCATTGGGTGTGGGATACACTTGCCGCTTTCGGGGATGCAATTCAAGGCGATATTCGGTCAAAGTGTTTTGAATCGCATCCCGTACAACAAGTAGTTCATCTACCGATCTTCCGAAAATAAGCATATCATCCATATAGCGAATGTACCCCTTAATTCTCAGATCCTGCTTTATCATACGATCGAGAGGATCAAGGAATAGATTAGCAAAGAACTGGCTGGTGAGATTGCCGATGGGAATGCCTTTTCGACGATACAATGGGGTCAACAGGTCATCGTGATCGAACCAGGCTAGTACAGGTTCCTGTTGTGGCCCCATGTGCAATATAAGCGTTAAGAGACGAAGGACATCGGAATCACCTATTCGCTTTCTGAGTTGCTTGAGAAGCAGCTTGTGGTCAATCGAGGGGAAATACTTGCGAACATCACAATGCAGAACAAAAGGGAATCGGCGCACAAATTCGCGGCATCTATCCAATGCTTTGTGTGTCCCTTTACCTCGACGGCAGGCGTAGGTGTCCTCAATCAGGCTTGCATCCAAGCGTGGCTCCAACACATCAATAAGCGCATGGTGGACCACACGATCCCGAAACGGCGCAGCAGAGATCAAGCGTTGCTTGGGTTCATATATGTGAAAGAGCCGGTATTCTCCCGGAAAATAGCTGTCGGCCCTCAATGCCTGTTGCAACTCCAGCAGGTTCTCTTCCAGCCGTTGATCAAACTGGCAGACACATTGTTGAAACCGCTTGCCTTTTCGCGCCCGAAGAAAGGCTGAGTACAGGTTCTCAAAGGAAGTGATGGTTGGGAAAAGATTCTTCAGTGGCCGCATACATCTCCAAAAGTGATGGCAGGACGACGCTCCCCGAAGGTACGGGCCGCCCTGCCCCCAGGGTATCTTTGCCCCTTGCGGAGCGGGGATGAAGACAGTGTCCTTGGTTTGCCTCGACCGGAATCCGTAAACGCCGGTCATCCTGGCCGTCGAAAGGATTGACGGAGGAACGAACAACACGAAAACCGTTGTTGTTGTTTCGGTTCGTTGGATTGTTCCTGTTGCGATTGGCGGATCGACAGTTCCTGTTGTTGTTGTTCCAGGAGCCGCCCCGCAACACGCGGTCCGTTTAATCCGTCTCCTACCCCACCGCCTGTTCACCGGTCCGGCGGCCCGACCGGAGCGAGCGCATCCACCCGCCTAAAAGGTTACCCAGTTCAACGAGCTGGGTTGAACTGTATTCGTACTGTTTTACCGATAACAGTTTCAAATCAACACAAGTTCGGACATGACGGCGAAGGACTTCCAGCTCTCGATCCGCCTGCCTGAGGTGCGTTATCGGTTTCCTTGCTTTTGCAGCGAAAACAAGCGCAACCTGGAAATCCAGGATGGCGTCCTGCACACGCTTCGCCATCACAAAACGCTGCGATTTCGGAAAGCCGGCTGTTCGCTCCATCAACCAGACGAGCAAATCCTGGGTCTTTACAAAAATCGGTGATTCATGCATGGTTGAATACTCCCATTCTCATTCTTCTCAACGGCAGGGGGCTTCGCC
>CAZYOC010000235.1:0-6941 GCA_964648415.1 uncultured bacterium
ATCTTTCTGCTCACAACAAGCTGCCCGGGGCAGATATCGCTCATAGCACGTGAAAAGACCCACTAGTGGAGCATTATGACTTTACGGATAACCGGTTGGGTATCCGCTACTTCGATCTTCAGGAAATATACACCACTGGCCTGGTCTGCAGCATGCCAGACCAACCTATGGATTCCTGTACTCAACTGTGATTCGGATATAACAGCGACCTCTTTTCCAAGAATATTGAATATTCGTACTTGTACATGTGATTGTGTGTGCATTTGTATCACGATGGACAGATCTGGATTGAAAGGATTCGGGTAGACTGATTTGAGAGAAAACTGACCGGGCATGGAATTTTGAGTTTCAACCGGCAGTTCATCGCCAAAAATCCAGTCTTTGTAAGTATAGCTTAACCGCAATGGCCATTGATCACTTAGATGCGGGTTTGCTTCATTGTCCAGGTTAATAAAATCTGACTGACCCGGCAGGATACGTATGCCGTCACGGATGGAATCTGACCATTCTATAACGAACTCTGCAGACCCACACCTTTGCAAAAGATCATCCACATCGAGAAGATCCTCATACGTATAGTTAGTAACAGGTTCAACGATATCAATAACATCGGACACCCTGTGATCACCGATCCAGGGCACGTTGTCGCCATTATCCCACCAGACGACAGGCTTGTTGTTCCAGTTCACCAGCCAATTCTGTTCATCGCTGTCTACTTGGGGAAGCTCTTCCAGGGTAAGGTAATCACCCCATTCCTCGGTACCATCACCTTTACGAGGCAATCTTGGATCCAACCCAAGACTGCGATCATGAAAGGCGCCCACATGCCACATCTTTGTAAAACCACTGTCATCCGCATAGAAGAAGTTGAATACCAGCGGACAATCGATCATGGCGTTTTCGAATTCCCCAACACTATCGGCCCGAGCCATTTCCAGGAACACAGTCATAAAGGCTGTTTCCCTTTTCCAGATCGCAAACTTCTTCGCATAGACCTGGTGCGCCTCCAGATCCGCTCCGATTACAGGACCGTGAATCGTCCTGTAATAACTGATCGGAACTGAGATGCCGTTGAGCACATGGATGGTATCGTTGTACGATTCAAAATCGCGCCATTCACCCTCAAACCAGTAACGGTCATAAGCTTCTGTTTCCGTAGAATCTATAAAAATATCAATATTGTCACTTTTCCCGGAAGTAAGCCCCCAGGCGTGGTGATCAGTTCTTCCGACGACGACCCCGGGAACACCAGGTACAGTCAATCCACTGAAATGCATATCCGGGGTCGTCATTTCGATTTCACAGCCGGCGTTGGGAAAATTGATCGCCAGGTAATTCATTTCTGGCGCACTCAACATCATGGCATACCCGTCCCTGGATCTTGCCGGTGCAATCAGAACGAGATAACTTCCGAAATATGGCGGGAGACCAATCTCTTCGAGAGTCTCATAGTATTGATGACGTGCTTCTGTGATTTCATCAATGACTTCCTGCCGCACCTGCATCCCCGAGTAGCGCCACTCCCGGGTTACAATCTCACCGCCCCTGATTGAAACCGGAGCATTCGGATCATTTATTGGCCGGTTCGCATCGAACCAGTCCTGACCAAACGACTGCAGTTCCCCGAGCCGTTCCAGCTCAGATCCTCCGAAAGCGCTGAAACCACGCGCCAGCCAAGTCATCGCAGCTATTGATTTTTCCACACTCCAGTATTCAAGCGAAAAATCAGCATATTGAATCGGCATTCGTGTCTCAGGATCTGCGTAAATCGAGTCAATCCAAGCGTTTACTCCCATCGTGTAGTTGGTAAGGATGGACTGATATTCTGCATTCATGCCCTCAAACATTTCCGTTCGTTCGTCAAGAAGATATCCTTCCGTTCTCGCGACAATATCAATGGATACCATATGAGATCCAAACGCTTCAGCTTGCCTGCCTTCGCCCGCCAAACGCCACCAGTCCATTCTGAACATTTTATCCTGGGCGACCGCATACCCCTGACCAAAAAAAATCCCCACATCATTCTCAGCCGTGACGTGAGGAACACCATAATCATCCCGTGTAATGGTGACCGTGGCGCCATCCGGTGCTGTAATTGTCTCTGTGTCATAGGCGAACGTGTTCGCACAAAGAAAACATACGGCAACCATGATTAACATAACGCGCCAGGCAGACTCGTACATAACACCCCCGAATTCGTTCTGTCGATTGCAATATCGAGTCAAAACGCAAGAATAATGCCAACCTGTCACTTGTTAAAGGGTTTCTCGAAAATATTGTCCCATCGTGTCATTCCTGCGAAGGCAGGAATCCAGAATAAACCGCGATTTAGAGAATTTGGTATGTCCGATTCCTTGCAAGAAATTCTATAAGTATTATGGAAACAGACAGTACTAAATACAAACCAGTGTGAACGAGTCTTTGTGCACTGTGAATGAGAAACACAGCTTGGTGCTTATCACTGCTGTCCGGCTAAATGAGTAGTGGATCGTTTCACGTGCTATGAGCGATATCTGCCCCGGGTAGCTTGTTGTGAGCAGAAAGATCTCAGATTGTCCAAAGCGATGAACACTGGCTGGTTTTTGCATGTGCCCAAAGTTGATCGCTGCCCGGGTCTAAACTAAAATCTGGCACGTAGTTACAGCTCTATAGTAATTCGCGAATGAAATGTCCCATGATGTCATTCCTGCGAAAGCAGGAACCGGAACGAAGTGAAGCTTGCGGTGTCCCGTAGTTTGGGGCAGCCGTGAATCCAGAATAAACAAGTACTTAAGAATTATAGTGTGTTCGATTCTATGCAAGAACCACTCTAATATAAACCCGGGCAGCGACCAGAAGAGAGCAAAAGAGGATAGGGATTCGTTCATAGCAATGGCGACTATTTTTCTGTTTTCGCTTGTGTTTTTCGTTACGACCTGTTCTTTGAAAGCCTTGCCACGCTTTGGCTACCGGGATTCTGATCAGCAGATGTGTGCTGACGAACACCAATAGACGCGGCCCTTTCTTTTCTTTGCGCCTTTGCGTGAGAATATCTTTGTGAAAAGGGCTGCGACCGTTGCCGATCGCAGCCCTTGGTGTTACGTACGGATGATCGAGCATCCGTGATGCAGGTGTTCTTAGAACACGTACTTCACATCGCGGTCGATCATTTCCCAGCCGCCGTCAGCCGACCACTTGGCGTTGACGAACTTCAGCCAGTTGTCGTTGTCGATGGTCGGGCAGTCGGCGCGGAAGTAGTAGCCGGGCCAACGGGTTTCTTCACGTTCCAGCATGGTGCGGACATGGACTTCCGCCTGCCACATGCGCTGGACGTTCTCCCAGCACCGCATCAGTTCGTGCAGGTCGGACGCGGCCAGGTTCGCGCTGTCTTCGTCGAGAAGCTTCAGCAGCTCGAGGGCGCGTTCCAGCGACGGCTTGTTGGTGGTGAACTGAGCGCTCACACCAGCAGCGTACTCGTCCATGATCTTCTGCAGACGGAACATGAACATCTTCGGACGGATGTAGTTCGGGTTGATGTCCACGTCGCTGGTTTCAGCATGGTGCTCGTCGTAGAGCTTCAGCGGCTTGACCATCTCTTCGAACAGGGCGTCCAGGTCGCCGTCAAAGGACGGGGCGACGTTGTTGTCCAGCAGATAGTCGATCGCGGCCTTGGCGGCGATACGACCTTCCGCGTGGGAACCCGAGGAGAACTTGTGGGAGCTGGCGCCGGACGCGTCGCCCGCGGCAAACAGCCCCGGGATGGTCGTCATGTTGGCATAGCCCCAGAAGTACTCACCCTTGGTCTCGTCGGTCTGCAGATCTTCCGGACCGGAGACCCAGGCGCCGGAGGCGCCGGAGTGGGAACCGATGAAGTACGGTTCCGCCGCGGCGATTTCCGAGCTCTTCTCTTCCGGATGCACATCGTTGGCCGCCCACAGGAGCGCCTGGCTGATGGTCATGTCCAGGAAGTCTTCCCAGGCTTCCGCCTCGAGCTCTTTCTTCTTCTTCTTGTAGCCCTTGGGGTCGTCCTTGTAGGCGTCGGCCAGTTTCTGCATGGCTTCTTCGGTGCGCATGTAGATCGGGCCTTTGCCTTCCATGATGTCCAGCATGCCGAGCCAGTTACGCAGGTTGGCCGGGATCGGCTTCACCTTACCGTAGGGGCCCCACTTCTGGAGTTCATCACGCCGTTCGACCATGTACTCACCGCCCATGGCGTTGGTGGCGCGGGACTTGAACAGCAGGAACCACGCCCCCACCGGGCCGTAGCCGTCCTTGAAGCGCACGGGGATGAAGCGAACTTCCTGGCAGGTCAGCTCAGCGCCGGCCTTCGCGCAGAAGTACGTGGAGGAACCGGTGTTCCACGGCGGATACCAGGCACGACCCAGACCTTCACCGGAGCTACGCGGCTTGAAGACGTGCACCGCACCGCCCATGCCCATCACGATGGACTTGGCGAGGAACGTGTACAGCTTGTTCTCACGCACGCTGAAGCCAACGGCGCCGACGATCTTGCCGTCCTTCATCAGCGGTTCGGTGATGAAGATACGTTCGTAGATCTCGCCCTTGTCGCCAAGCTGCGCCAGAGCGTTCTTCGCGGCTTCCGCAACGATGACCTTGTAGGATTCACCGTTGATCATGAGCTGCCAACGACCTTCATGGACGTAGTTGCCTTCGTCATCTTTCCAGATGGGAAGTCCCCACTTCTCGAACAGGTGGACGGTAGCATCCACGTGACGAGCGATGTTGGCCACCAGGTCTTCACGGGTGATGCCCATGAGATCCTGCTTGACGTAGTTGACATAGTCCTCGACGGAATTGTTACCGGAGGTCAGGTCAACGTACTGGTTGATCGCGGACAGACCCATGGCGACGGCGCCGGAGCGGTCGATCGCGGCCTTGTCCACGAGAGTCACCTTCAGGTCGTGCTGCTTCGCCCAGTGGGCGGCTTCCACCGCAGCACCACACATCGACATACCGCCACCGATAATCAGCAGATCGGTTTCGACGGTTACGCGTTCAAAATTTTCCACAGCTCTCCTCCTTCTACTTCAGGGTGAAGAAATCTGCACGGATGGACTCGGGCTCGGTGAACAGAAGCGGCGACTTGATGTCGTCGGTTTCTGTGGCATAGCCACCATCCGGCACCGCACTACCTTCTTCAGTGGTGCGGATCGGGAACTTAAACCGTTTCAGTTCACCGTTCCGGAACTTCACCGTCCACATAATGCTGTCGCTGCCGCGCATCGGAGTCACCGTGGCGCCCATCGGCACGAAGTCAGCATAACCACGAACCTCGATCGCCTGCACTGGGCAAATCTTTACGCAGTTGTAGCATTCCCAGCACAGTTCGGGTTCCCGATTGTACGCCTTTTCGATCTCTTTGTTCAAAACCATGAGATCGTTGGGGCAAATAAACTGGCAAGCTGTCTTGTCCAGCGCCTTGCACCCGTCGCACTTGTCGGGGATCACATAACTTGGCATGAAACCCTCCTTGAACGTTCCCGGGAGTTGCATAGCGCAACTCCACCTGTTTTGACCGATTGCTCGGTTTCGTATCTACAGACTTACTTCTTCACATCTTTGTTGTCCATGCCGGTGGAGGCGCGGTGCTCCTTGATCTCCACCTTCTCTTTCAGGCCGCTGTAATACTCGACCAGGATTTCCAGGACTTCCGGACGGCTGAATTCCTTCGGAATCTCATCCGCCTGGCCTTCGCTGAGCATCTTGCGCAGCTTCGTACCGGACAGGAACAGACGGTCTTCCTTGCTGTGCGGACAGGTCTTCATCGAAACCATGCCGCCGCACTTGTAGCACCAGAAGGTCCAGTCGATGTTCAGGTTCTTGCAGATCAGCGCGCCTTCCCACAGTTCATCAAAGATGTTCTGCGCGTCGAACGGGCCGTAATAGTCGCCCACACCGGCGTGGTCACGGCCAATAATCATGTGGGAGCAGCCGAAGTTCTGACGGAACAGGGCATGCAGCAGGCCTTCACGCGGACCGGCGTAGCGCATGTCCAGCGGATAGCCGCCCGTGGCCACGTTATCACTCACGAAGTAGTTTTCCACCAGCGTGTCAATGCACTTCACACGGACATCGGCGGGGATGTCGCCGGGTTTCAGCTTCCCGACCAACTGGTGGATGAAGATGCCGTCGCTGACTTCACCGGCGATCTTCGCCAGGTACTCATGGCTGCGGTGCATCGGGTTACGAAGCTGCAGGGCCGCGACACGGGACCAGCCACGCTTGTCGAATTCGGCACGGACTTCCGCCGGGCGCTTGTAGATGCCCGCGAATTCCGTCGGGAAGTTGCCTTCGCTCAGCACCTTGACCGGACCGGCGAGGTTGACTTCCTTCTGGCCCATCACCATGGCTACACCAGGGTGCTCCAGGTCGGTGGTGGTGTACACGTGCTTGCATTCGAATTCTTTGTCGATCTCGTACTTTTCCTCGACCTTCATCGTGCCCATGATCTCGTTGAACTCATCGGACCACAGCGCGACCTCTTCGCCTTCCTGAAGCTGGTCGGCCAGGTCCTTGTCCACGGACAGGGTTACCGGGATAGGCCAGAAAAGCCCATCGTAGGTCGGCATTTTCATCTCGGAGCAGACATGCTCCCAGTCTTCCTTGCCCATGAAGCCCTTCAACGGAGTCAAGCCGCCGATGCCCATGAAAATCAGGTCGCCGGTCTCGCGGGAGGTCATCGGGACTTTCTTCAGACCTTCCGCCTTCTTCACTTCCGCTGCGTGTTCCTCGCCCTCGAGAAGCAGGATCACCAGCTCATCACCGCCATGAGGGGGTACTAAGTTCGAAGCCATGTTTTTTTCCCCTTGTTGGGTTGTACTTCACGTATGGTAGTTTTCGATACTGCTCTTGTTGCTTCTCTGGATTCCTGTCTGCCAGACTGTCACAGAATGCGAGAGGAATCTCATTCCAGCGAAGGCTGGAATCCAGACATGTCTATA
>CAZYOC010000236.1:0-6911 GCA_964648415.1 uncultured bacterium
CTCGAATGATCTCGAATGAAATGTCCCATGATGTCATTCCTGCGAAAGCAGGAATCCAGTCATGTTTATATACTACACCATGTTAACTACGAAAACGCCGTATTGAACACTACTCCGGTTCTGAGTTGTTAAGTTATTATATTCTTGCACCTTGCCTGGATTCCCGCCTTCGCGGGAATGAGAGTGGGGGTGTGTCGCGATAAGCTCCTGCGCTTTGCGGGAATGAGAGTGGGGGTGTGTCGAGATAAGCTCCTGCGCTTTGCGGGAATGAGAGGCGGGTGTGTCGCGATAAGCTCCTGCGCTTCGCGGGAATGAGAGGCGGGTGTGTCGCGATAAGCTCCCTGCGTTGGGACGCAAGAGGGTTCTATTGACGAAAAGGCTCTATTGACGAGAAAGGGTCTATTGACAAGAGAGGGTTCTATTTCGGTAAGGTTTGAACATGGGAACTCGTTATGGCGTCAGAAATAACAGACTCATTCAGGACTCGCGCCCGGGTTTTGCTGCGGGAGGCGCTTTCCGATCCGCAGGCGCGCTTCCGGGAGGGACAGCTCCAGGCGATTGAGGCGCTTGTTCTCCGGCGTGAACGTCTGCTGGTGGTGCAACGCACCGGCTGGGGCAAGAGCATGGTGTACTTCATCGCGACCCGGCTGCTGCGTGACGCCGGCGCCGGCCCGACCCTCCTGATCAGCCCCTTGATCTCCCTGATGCGCAACCAGCTCGTCGCGGCCCAGCGGATCGGCCTGCAGGCCGCCACGGTACACTCGCAGAACCATGACGACTGGGACCGTATCGCCACCCGTCTGCGCAGCGGCGCGGTGGACCTGCTGCTGGTTTCGCCGGAACGGCTGGCCAACGCGACATTTCGTAACGAGTGGCTGAGGCCGTTGCTGGACAACCTCGGGCTCTTCGTGGTGGACGAGGCCCATTGCATCTCGGACTGGGGCCACGATTTCCGGCCCGACTACCGCCGTATCGTCCGGCTCATTCGTCAGCTCTCCCCGGAAACCGCCGTGCTGGCCACCACCGCCACCGCCAATCAGCGGGTGATTGACGACATCCGGAGCCAGATCGATAACCTTCAGCCGCCCATCCGCGGCCCCCTGGCGAGGCAGAGCCTGCGGCTGCAACTGCTGAACCTGCCCTCCCAGGCCGAGCGTTTCGCCTGGCTGGCCGAACACCTGCCCCACCTCCCGGGAAGCGGGATTGTGTACACGATGACGGTGAACGACGCCAAACGGATCTCCGAATGGCTCGAGTCACATGGGGTCGACGCTCCGGCGTATTACGGAGCCCGTGACGGGGAGGTACGCGAACAACTCGAGCAACGCCTGCTGGATAACGACGTGAAGACGCTGATCGCCACGACTGCGCTGGGCATGGGCTTCGACAAACCGGACCTGGGATTCGTGATTCACTTCCAACGGCCGGCGTCGGCGGTGCATTATTACCAGCAGGTGGGGCGTGCGGGACGGGCGCTGGACACCGCGTTCGGCGTACTCATGTGCGGCGAGGAGGATGACCGGATCGCGGAATACTTCATGCAGACGGCGTTCCCTCCGCAACAGCATGTCGACCGTGTGCTGGAGGAGCTGGGAAAAGCCGCAACGGGCGCATCCCTGCCCACGTTGCAAAAGAAGCTGAATCTGCGGTATAGCCGTCTGGAGCACGTGTTGAACTACCTGGCCACCGAGGAGACGCCGCCGGTGGAAAAGCGGGGCCATATCTGGTTCCGTACCGGCGCTCCTTACGAGGCGGACATGACCCATGCGGCGCGGATCACACGTCTGCGCCAGGCCGAACAACGGCAGATGCAGTGGCTGATGCGGGGGGAACGCTGCCTGATGCAACTGCTGCGCGAAGAGCTGAGCGATCCGACGGCGGAGCCGTGCGGGCAGTGCTGCGTGTGCCTGCAGCGGCCCCTGCTGCCGGAAACCGTGTTGCCCGACCTGGTGGTAAAGGCGCAACGTTTCCTGCGTCGCAGCGAAGAGCCGATTCTGCCGCGCAAGCGCTGGCCGAAAGGGGCGTTGAAGAAGCTCGGTTTCGAGGGGACCATCGCTGAAGACCTGCGGGCGGAAGAGGGGCGTGTGCTGGCGCGGTGGGGCGACGCCGGCTGGGGCGACCTGATCCGTTCGGGCAAACAGAAGGACGGCCGGTTTGCGGATGTGCTGGCTCAGGCCATGACGGAGATGATCCAGCGGCGCTGGCGGCCGGAACCGTCACCCACGTGGGTGACCTGGGTTCCCTCGGTGCGACACCCGGACCTCGTGCCGGATTTTGCCAGGCGATTGGCTGCGCGGCTCCGGCTGCCCTGCGTATCTTCCCTGGAGAAGACGCGGGATAATCTGCCGCAGAAAACCCGGGAGAATTCGTTTCAGCAGGCGAAGAACCTGGACGCCGCGTTTCAGGTGATCGCCAAGAAGCTGCCCGACGGCCCGGTGCTGCTTGTGGACGACATGGTGGATTCGCGCTGGACGATGACTGTCCTGGCGGCGCTGCTTCGGCAGGCGGGCGTACCGGCGGTGTACCCGGTGGCGCTGGCCAGGTCGACGGCGATGTAACGCAACATCTCGGGATGCTTGGAAATCATGTCTTGTCAGAAGTGTCAATGGAGCAGTTTCCCGCGCTCCAGATGTCGCAGAAGACGCAACGAGTGTTGTTCCTGCGAAGCAGACGGTATCATAATGTTCAACGAGTCTCGTTCCCGCGAATCTGACTGGATCATAATGTCCAACGAGTCAACCTGATCTGAACTGGCATTAGCAACAGAAAGACATTTCATGAGCCTTTTCGGAAAAGAAGACACGTTTATCCTGTTTTGCCTGTCCGCACGGATCGGCGTGACCAAAACGAACGACCTCCAGCCTCTCACTCCCAAAGAGATGACCGGTTTTGCGGCGTGGTTGCAGGGGATCGGGACACGGCCGCGTGATCTGCTGGATACAACAGCCGCCGAAGAATTGCTGAGCCGTGTCCGCGCCGCCGGACTCACAGCGGAAAGGGTGACACGGTTGTTGGAGCGAAGCGGGTTCCTGGCGGAGAAGCTGGCCGAGTGGGGCGAGGCGGGCATCCGTCTGCTGAACCGTTGGGAGGAGGCGTATCCGCAACGGCTGCTGGAAAAGCTGGGCGACACCGCGCCGGCGCTGTTGTATGTGGCGGGTCCCGAGGAGTTGCTGCCGGCGGGCGGGTTGGCCATGATCGGATCGCGCAGCATCGGAGAGCGTGAGCGGGAATTCACCCGGACCGTGGCGCAATGGTGCGCGCAGGAAGGGATCCAGGTGGTCTCCGGCGGGGCGAAAGGTGTGGACAGCGAGAGCATGACCGCGGCGCTGGAGACGGGTGGCGGCAGCCTGGGCGTGCTCGCCGGCGACCTGTTGCGCAGCACCCGGAAGGCCGGGTACAGGAAAGCGTTGGACGACCGGCGGCTGGCGCTGGTGACGCCGTTTCATCCCGAGAGCGGCTTCAGCGTGGGCAACGCCATGTATCGTAACAAGTTGATTTACGTGCTGGCGGATTACGCGCTGGCGGTGCGGGCGGACAAAGGCAAAGGCGGAACCTGGAGCGGGGCGACGGACAATTTGCAGCAGGGCTGGACGCCGCTGTGGGTGTTTGCGCCTCGCAACCTTCCGGAGGGTAACCAGGCGCTGGTGGAAAAGGGAGCACGGCCGCTGGAAGAGGGGGAAGAGGCTTTGGCTCAAGCGGTGCGGATCTGGCGGGGAGAAGAAGCGCTGCCGCCGCCACCCCAACCTAATGACGACGACCAGATGGGGCTGTTTTGACATGCAATAAAGGATATTTACCCTGAGCAGCGGGTGATTTCTAAAATGATTACCACCAACGGGTTTCATTGCTGAATGTTTCGTGAAGTCGCATTGCTCACAACAAGCTGCCCGGAGCAGATAATGTTTTTAACTTTTGATAGCGTGAAACAACACCTCAAGAAACTCCTTCCCAACGCGATTCATCGCTTCTACAACCGGGTGGTGTCACGCCGGTTGATTCAAAAACGACGTGGCGACTGGTTCGACGTGGACTGGAATCGGCGCGCGCCGGAGGCGGGCGACCGTGAGTGGATCAACACCTACGAGAGCTCCTGGCAGGCGTGGCAGGAGCCCGACCTGACTCCCGATGATCTGCGTCGCGTCGCCGCCGAAGTGGGACGTTGCGAATCGGTGCTCGACGCCGGCTGCGGTGATGGCTACCTGCTGGAAGCGCTACAGGAAAAGGGGGATCGCATCGCGGGCGTGGATCTCTCCCTGACCGCGCTACGCCGCGCCCGTGAGCGTCTGGGCGGGGAAGCGCAACTCACCCAGGCTTTCCTGGAGGCGTTGCCCTTTGGCGACAACGCCTTCGACGTGGTTGTCTCCGCCCATACGCTGGAGCATGTCAAACGCTTGTCCGAAGCGGTGGCGGAGCTGAAACGGGTCGCGCGACGCAGGCTGGTCGTGCTCGTTCCCTGCCAGGAATACCTGCTCTACACGGATGACTACCACTTGCACTACTTCCCGGACAAGAAATCACTGTTGGACGTAATCGCCATGCCCAGGGCGAGGTGTCAGCGCTACACGGTACAAAAAGCCGACGCCAAGTTCGCGGGCGAGGTGCTGTTGCTGACGGCGGAGCTGCAAACGTAGCACGGGCGTCTCGCCCGTGATGGGTCGAGAGTAGCACGGGTGTCTCGCTCGTGATTAGCCCGGATATTTCACGAAACAGCCGGCATGGCCCGGTTTGCTGGGCGCTTGAGCGCGGTCAGAAATCATAATCAGCGATGGATGACGCCGGATGAATCTGCGGTGAACGTAGTAGAGCAAGCCGGGATAGACACTTCCGGAAAAAGGGACTGTTACCATTTTGCCGCGAGAAGTATTATGTTTAGCCCGTATATTTCACGAGTATTCATGCTACGTCAACTTAACCCTTGATATAGAATCGGTATAAACGGTTTTCGGCTTTGAATTACATGACGACAGTTTGTTGTCGTTTTATGCAACCCGCTGCCGGGGTTGAGGGGTAAGGTACAACCCGTATCCCAAGGTGCGCGCCAAACGGACGGCGCGAACCTTGGGCTATGTCAGTGAACCACTGCCGTGGTTCTTTCGTGAAATCTTCGGGTTAGTACAGTGCGAATCAAAAAGGTAACTATACCATTATTCCAATAATTATGGTAATTTTCGAATGATATGTCCCATGATGTCATTCCTGCGAAAGCAGGAATCCAGAATAAATAAGTACTTAAGAATCTTAGTATGTACGATTTTTTACAAGAACCACTATAGACCGTAATAAGTGGTACAGTTACCTTTTCGGACACATCGCTGCGAATATTAGCTGATCACAAGGCTTGAAAAGGTAACAGTCCCCTTTTCACGCGTGCTACAAGCGGGATGGTTTGCAGGGTTTGCCTGCACGTACATTGAACAGATTCGAACACGGAGGCGAGGCCAATGCTGGGCATTCTGGGCGGGACATCCTTCAGGGGTTCCCGGGCGCTGCAACAGGGCGACACGGTGGGTGTGGAAACCGAGTACGGCCCCTGTGTGACTTACCGTACCGAAAAAGCCGTCTTCATTGCCCGGCACGGCGAGGACGGCCTGGTTCCCCCGCACCGGGTGAACCACAAGGCGCATCTTTCCGCCTTCAAACAGCTCGGGGTGGATCGCGTGCTGGGATTCGGCTCGGTCGGCAGCCTGCAACCGGACCTCCCGCCCGGAACGCTGGTCGTGCCCGATGACACTTTTGCGCCGTTCCGCGTGGTGACATTTCACGACGACGCCATCCGGTTTACCGTGCCCGGTCTGCACAAAAGCTGGCGCGGACAGGTGTTGACAGCACTGCGTCAGGCGGAGTTGAATCCGGTGGACGGCGGGGTGTACGTGGAAACGCTGGGGCCGCGATTCGAGACCCCTGCCGAAGTGCGCTGGCTGGCCACGACGGGCGATGTGGTCGGCATGACCTGCGCCGCCGAAGCCGCCCTCGCCAACGAGTTGGATCTGCCCTACTGCATCCTGAGCATGATCGACAACTACGCCAACGGATTAAGTGTGGAGCCCCTGACCGGCAAACGGTTTCATGAACTGGTGGCGCAAAACCAGGAAAAGGTGTTGAAAGCCTTGGAGGTGTTGGTGGCTTGTACGTAACACTAAAAGCACTAATTATTTTGGCTGGAACCTTCCAGGGGAAGTCTGACCATTATCTCTTCAGACAGTTTGTAGAGTTGGATAAAATCGTACTCCTGTCCCAGTTTTGCCTTCCAATACCTGCCATGTGCAAGCCAATGTCGATACCGCATGGCGCTTTTCAAGTCCGAAACATAGGATCTGGTTTCGGGATGATACTTCTTCCATACATCAAAGATGTCCTGATGCAAATTAATATATACATCTTTTTGCTTTTTGATTTTTCGAAAAGTTCTCGACAGGCCATCCTTTAATTTCTTTTGTGTGCCAGGCATGATGTACAGCTAATGGGGTGCAAGTCCCCTGTGGACCTTGATGACAGGAACCAGTAGCCAAAGGCAAGTGCGTCGTCGCGAAGCGGGGTTCGGAGGAAGCCGGAGGCGGATGTTGGACTCGACGAACAGGAACCGGATAGAAGGCCGTTGCAGCGGGGTAACCTGGCACTGGACAGGGATGCCCGATGTCATCCGGACGCTGCGGCGGTAAATCCGGCGAGGGCCAACGGACAGCGGTACATCTTACCCTGGGAGGCCTCATGTTCTGTCGGTACGATGCCGACTACCTGTCCAGCAATGGACGGGGAAGGAAGATGAGGAGTCAGCAGCGATCATAGTGCTCCATTGCACCAGGTATGACTGTTTCTGCTTGTTTCCTGATGAGTTAAGTTCAAGGCGATTTCGCGTCGGCATAGTGGTTCTACGTTAAGCGAAATCAACGTAGAAATTGACCATCAGAAAC
>CAZYOC010000237.1:0-6886 GCA_964648415.1 uncultured bacterium
CCCCGCCTTCGCTGGGGATGACCTCATGGGACATTATTTGCGAGCATCACTATAGCTGCAACCCCTCTCTGCGTTTCCCGATGCTTGGGGTCTTATTCTTTCGGCCAGTCCCACGTATCAGTCTTGACGGTTTCATAGTTGTTATCCAGATCAGACTGGAGGAGGAGGATTGCCGCAATACGGCGAACCATCTCTGTCACATATTCAGCCTCTTCTATCTTCAAGCCGCGCCCCAGCATTGATTTCTCACGGTAACTCAGCCATTTCTTGATCACCTGGTATCCGCCGATGGTGTAGTCCCAAACGGCTCTGGGCACATTCTCCCAGTACGCAACGTCATTCAGAAACAAATCCAGGGTTTCCACGCCGAAATTCGCTATTTGCGCCTCATCTTTTGCTTTTCTCGACCCGAAACGACCACGGCCCGGCATGCAAACACCATTCTTGCCGGCATGGCCCCAGCCGGCTGTCACCTCAAGCTCGCCTTTATCCGGATTGAGTGCCCCGCCGCCCAATTTGCGGATCACTCCCAGGGGTTTCAAGCATGGGTTTATGCTGCCACTGGTTACGCCTTCAACCGGTTTCTCCGTGTCAAGCAAGTCTGCGACTTTACGGCCCAGCGTGGCGGCGGCAAGCAAAGCTTCTTTTTTGGCAGGCAGAGGTATGCGCGGCCAGTCCTGGCGGATGCCGTCGGCGTTCTCTTCCAGATAGGCCGGGCTATACCCGATGGCGAGTGCATGCATCCAGATCAACCCAGCCATCTCTGTGTCAGCATCAGGATCGGCAATGCCCAACTCTTCCAGATAGGATCGTACTGTTTCCGAAAGGTTCGCGGTGGTTTTTTGCTCGCCGGCATCGGGGTAAAATATTTCTTTCTGTGCCCTGCTCCCATTAGAGTTCTCAGGTTTATAGCGAAGACGGAGGGGGAAATGCCGAGCGTGGCCAGCAATAAAGTCGTAATCGCAAACGATCGGGGATAAGTAGAATGGAGGACCTTCTGGCGATTTGTCTGCTGTATCTCTCGTTATAAAGTAAGAGTTACACTTGATCTCAGCATGTGCAAGCAGTTGAGGAGCTGGTCGTGAAAATAAAGGAGCAATTGCGGGGTCGAGATATGCTATTCGTATATCAAATGGTTTGAAAGGATATCGTTTTATACGATTTTCTTGAAAAAATACGTTGCCTTTCAGTTTAGTCCTGCTGGATGACGCATCAAACTCGCCCGATGACTTCATAAATGCGGGAGCGATTGATCTGATCTCTGCATCAGATCGCAATGGATCAAGATATGCTTCGAGTGTTAAACGGAGTTTTTCCCTCGAATCAGGCAATACAACTAATGAATTATTCCTCCGTTCAATCGGCCCATTGAATGCTGAACACCCTGCCAATTCGTTAGCCTTAGGCCAAGACATGTAATGATCAGTTACAATGGCAGGCCGGAAAGAGTACCGGTTTTCGGGTGCAGGGGTGGCTGTTTCGTAGTTGTGGTCTGGATTTTCTATTTCCAAGCTTGTGAGTACATCTTGTCTCTTCGTAACACCCCAGAAATGCTGAAAGTGAACAACCGGATTCTTTGTCCTCTTTTCTTTACGAACCATCAGGCCGATTGCCGTCCCGACTCGGATGCCCACAGCACTTTGATCAGTAGAAAAGACGCTTGGATCGGGTTTGCCTTCTGGCGTGAGTTTCCCAGTTTCGCGGCTGTCGCCGTTCATGCAGTCGAACCACAGCTTGTCAAACTCAGCAAGAAAGTGTTGTCGCATGACGACAAACGACGGATCGCCAAGATAGGAAAAGTTCGAGATGTAGCACACGATCCCTTTTCCGCTTTTTGCGATACGGCGTTCGGCGATGCGGAAAAAGCGCACGTAAAGATCGTCGAGGTTGAACTTCTTGATTCCCCATCCGCCTTTTTTCACCGGGGTAGTCAGCCCTTCTTTGTAGGCGTTCACCAGACCGCCCTCCTCCTCCGGACTGGTTCCTGCGAAAGCGTTGTACGGCGGATTGCCAAGGATCACAAGAATGGGCGTTTCCTGCTTGACTTTATTCGCAGCGTCTCGCTCTATCATCAATTCCGGGAAAAGTGGCAGATTATTCTTCGGATCCTTCAGCGGTTCCCAACCGGTGAGGGCATTGGTGAGGTACACTCCGGCTCGTTCGTCTTTATTATGGTCCAGCGGGGCGCCGAGCTTTCGGAGCATGAGGCCGAGCTGGAGGTGCGCGACAACGAAAGGCGCCGGGAGAATTTCAAAACCAAAAACACGTTTGATCGCCACCTTCTTGAGTTTTTGCGCGCTGAGGGCGCTACCTCCTTTTTCTTCAAGTGTCTTGTGAATCCGTTTCAGTGTCTCGACCAGATACGCGCCTGTTCCGCAACATGGGTCCAGCACGACGACGTTTTCATCGGCAAGACCGTCAGCTAAACTCAGTTCCTCGCGCAACACCCGGTCCACTCGCTCGACCTGGTACTGCACGATCTCGGGCGGCGTGTACCAGACGCCGAGATCTTTGCGCAGTTCGGGATCATACGCCTGAAGAAAAGGCTCATAGAAATACTGAACGGCATGCTCTTCTTCAAACTTGGCGAAGAAAGCCGCTCTATCGACACGGTTGAGCGCTGCGCCTGCCCAGTCGAGAACTTCTGCAATTCCCAACGGTTGGAGCCTCTGCGGTGTGGCGATCTGGGAGAAAAGGCTGGCGATCATCGGGACGTGAAGCGTCCAAGCGGCCTTTTGCCAGTCAAAGTCGGCCTGTTTCTGTTCCAAATGGTCCCGATGCCAGAGCACCCAAGAGGAGAAGATGCCGTAGAAGAGAGTCTGGACGAAGGTTGCCCGGAAGAAGTGCTCACCTTTTTCGCCCTCAAATTTCATACCAAGTGCATCTTCGAGTGCTTTTCGCAGACCACCCAGGGCGGGCAAGGCGGCGGCTTCAACACGGGAACGCGCTTCCCGGGCATAGGATGCCAGAAACCATGCCAGGTCTTCGGGATTGGTGAGCACTGCTTCGTAGAGCAAAACTCGTTTAATGAATTCGATTAGTCTGTCGCCATGCTCCTTGGCGGCCTTTCGCGGGTGAGCTAACATCGTGCGAAAAGCGGCATCTGATTGGGCCATGCGATGTGTTTCAAGGCGGCGCGGTTGGCCCGATTCATCGCGCCCGATAAGCACAAAATCGTGGTAATTGGTAACCAATACGAGGCTGTAGTGATTCCAGTATTTGGAAACCTGTTTGGTTTCCGCGGTGACAAAGGAATCGTCCTTCCAACCTTTAACCTCAACAACACCGCGCTCCGGCAAAGCTCCCTCGATTGGTTTACTGTCTCTTGTACGCTGAAACTGATTTGCGGTGAACAGCCCAAAATCGGGAGATCCGGCGCCGGTATTGGCAAGTTGGGCGATCGCTCGAACCTTTGGTTTGAGTTTGACGCCAACTTCGTTCAAGAGCTTTTCAAGTGCAGAGTAATAAGATGTCTCGGCTGTCGCACCGCCACTGCCGTGTATCTCGGCAAGTGTGTGTAAATACTCTTCTACAGGATGCACTATTCCTCCATAACTCGAGTGTCGTATCCAGCCAAGCATCTGTAATCGCGAAAAGCTGGGGAATGTGAACACCCGGAATCAACACAATGTACTCCTGATGTGGAGTAGCGTCAAGCTGATCGAGGAAGGTGCGGTTGGATTCCCGGCTTGTTCAGAGGGCAAGAATCGAACCGTTACGGTTCCACCAGGTTCTGCCGTCCCCGGCGCGGACCTTCCTGTTGAGAGTCGTAGAGGATGCGGTAGCTCTCGTAGCGCGTCGGGTGGATGTCGCCGTTTTCCACTGCCAGCTTGACCGCGCAGCCGTCATCGTCCAGGTGGCGACAATTTCTGAACTCGCAGTGGGGGATGAACTCGCGGAACTCGTGGAAATGCGGCGCCAGGTCGTCGGGCTCAACCACCGGGTGAAACTCACGGATGCCCGGCGAATCGGCCACCGTCCCGCCGCCGGGGAGGGGAAACAGACGAGTGAACGTCGTCGTGTGGACCCCGCGCCCGGTATTGTCCGACAGAGAAGCCGTGTCCAGGTCCAGATCCTCGATCAAGCGGTTCAGCAACGTAGATTTGCCAACGCCCGACGGCCCGCAGAGCAGACTCACCCGGTCACGCAACAGCTTTTCCACGGCTTCCACGTTCGCCCCCCCCAGAGCACTTAATAAATGCACCGGGTAGCCGGCTTGCCTGAACGGCGTAGTGTACTCATCGAGGTGTTCTACTGTGAAAAGGTCGGTCTTGTTGATCAGGATCTGTGCATCCAGACCGCCAACGCTGCACCCGACCAGCAGGCGGTCGATCAGGCGTGGCGATACCACCGGGTGGTCGGGCGTGGCGAGGATCAGCGCCTGGTCCATGTTGGCGGCGATCTCCTTGATGCGGCCATAGACATAGCGTTGCAGGAGACTGTCGCGGGGGAGGATCTCCTCAACCCAGCCGGATTGGGTCGTCGAGGGCGGAGTAAACCGGATACGGTCGCCGGGGACAGGCATACCGAACGCTTTGCCCTTTCCGGGCACCAGACAGGTAACCGGCGGGCCGCCTTCCCACTTGACCAGCACCCCTCGGCGAGTACGGGTCAGGACCGCGCCCTCGACGGTCAAGGAAGACGAGGACTGTTTCTTGTGTTTTCGTTTGCTCATATCCTGTGGATGTGTATCGGTCCACTCCTCGCCGGTCGAATCACGGGGAAAACGGGACTGCTACCCATTTCCACCTTTGCGCTTGTGATGAGGTATACCCCTGGTCGGGAAAGCACGGTTTCGTTTCCTGGTTTGCTCAGCTTTTATGAAATGGTAGCTGTACCGGTTTTCCTTTGATTGTGAGACCGACCGTGAAAAGTGGTACAGTTACCTTTTCGGAAACAGGTAGTTACGTGTCAACCCGTGGAGTAGATTGAAAAGGTAACGGTCCCCTTTTCCGGTCCCCATTCCCTTCCTTTTCCTTTATGTAAACGGGAACCAGACAAACACCGCCGCATCCCAGACAGCGTGGGAGACGAGCCCCGGGCCGATGTGCCGCAGCTTGATATACATCAACCCCCAGAACGCGCCCGCCACCGCCGCCGCGCCCAGCAAGGGCAGGTTCATCGCCGGCAAGTGGATCGCCGTGTAGAGCACCAGTGTGAACCAGAACCCCTTCCACGTCCCCAGGCGAATCATCAGCGTCCGCTGCACAAACCCCCGCCAGAACAGCTCCTCGCCCGGTCCGATGATGAACAGCAGGATCAGCATCAGGATTTTCGGCGGGATGCCGTGGCCCGACGCGTAGACGTTCTGTATGTCCTCCGGCCCCTTCGGCATCAGCAGGGTCAGCTTCTCCACGAGGATGTTGCCCAGGAAGAAGACGCCGTACAAGACCGCCGCCGCCACCAGGCCCTGGCCGATGTATTTCAGCCAATTCACCGGCGACGCCTGCAGGGTGTCACGATACACGGCGATCGTGAAGCCGCCCAGCACCAGTGTGGTCGAGGACATCAGGATCCAGTACGCCGGGCCGGTCTGGATCACCACGAACAGGAAAAACCAGACCACCGCCGCGAGAGCAACGGTCCCTCCCAGCAGGGAGAGACCGCTGAAAGGTGTCGTTCTGGAATCACTCACCAGTTCAACCAACTGTGAACTTGCGGGAAGAAATGACCGAGCACGTAGCTGATGGTGAACAACAGGCCGAACTGAAAATGGAGCTGCGCGGTCATGACATCCACCATCGCCCAGCATTTTCGTTCCTGGTTCAACGACTGCATGATGACCTTGTTGACCTTCAAGGCGGCCGGGATGGTCAACACGACAATCGCGGCGAACAACGGCGCCTGCTTGAGGATCACCAGCGCTGCGAGGATCGCATAGGCGCTGAACAACATGCCGCCATACACCAACCGTCCCGCCTTGTGGCCCATCATGCCCGCCTGGGTGCTGAAGCCGGAGGATTTGTCGTCCTCGATGTCACGCAAATTGTTGGCGAACAGGATCGCCGCCACCAGGAAACCCACCGGCAACGAGACCCACAGCGGCATCAACGACAGCTCGCCGGTCTGCACGAAATAGCCGCCCCAGACCATCAACGGTCCCATCAGCGCAAACACCAGAAACTCGCCCAGCGCCTTGTACTTGTAGCCCACCGGCCCGGCGGTGTAGAAGTAGCCGCCCAGGATGCCGATCACGCCAAACGCGACAATCGGCCAGCCGCGCACAATCAGCAGGAAAACGCCGATGGCCGTGGCCAGCGTGAACGCGATGAAGCCGCCCCAGAGCATGTGCTTCGGCTTCATCTGCCGTTCCACCAGGATCCGGCTGCCGCCGAAGGTCTCCTCGCGGTCCACGCCCTTGACGTAGTCAAAATAGTCGCTGATCAGGTTCGTGCCGGCGTGGAGGATCAACCCCCCAAACACCGCCGCCAACATCAACCAGACGTTGAAGACCTTGTCCATGTAGAGCGCCAGCGCGGTGCCCAGCAGGACCGGTGTGATGGAAGCAGTGAAGGAAAAGGTGCGGACGGCCCTCGCCCACAAACTGATGCTGTATGTCACGGTGTATCTCCTTGACAGGGTGTTGCTTTCTTTGTGGTACTACCAAGCAAATATACAAGCTCGAAATGCGGGGGGAAAGCCGGGAATTCCATCCATGGAGATCCCTGAAAAACAAGTTCGTGGGGTGAAACGGCAGATGAACAAGGAACAGCGCAGGAACAGCGCACCACCGGTCAGATCAGTGGAAAACGTGACTGCTACACATTTCCACGCGTGTGCTCGTGGTAAGTGACTTCTCTTTTGCACAAAGATCGCAATGCCGATTCCGGTTTCTAGTGGTCCATTGCGCCAGCTATGAATCGTTCTGAGCTGCGCATTATCGTTC
>CAZYOC010000238.1:0-6875 GCA_964648415.1 uncultured bacterium
GGGCCATGCGTCCAAACTGTGCTCATATCATGGTTTTATAGTAATGAGGCGGCTGTCCGTTTTGATGTACATATAATGTACGCGCTCAAAAGAAGGGTTACGGCTTTTGGCTGTAACCCTTTGTTTTTCCTGGTAGCGGGGAGCGGGATCGAACCGCTGACCTTACGATTATGAGTCGTACGCTCTAACCAGCTGAGCTACCCCGCCAGGCGTTGGGCAAAATCTCAATGAAACTTGAAGATAACGGGTGATCGCGGTGAGGGCAAGATGTTGACGGGCCTCCGAGCGGCAGGATGGGGAGCTGTGCAGCATGGATGCACGGACCGGGTGAGGTTTCGCTTCTCTACTGGATGCACATTGGATTCATTGGCCGGCGAGGGCGCCGGTCCCACACTTATCGTCGGAAGAAGAGGATCATCACCGCCGTCAGCACAATAACCACAAAAATCTCCGCCGCCAGGCGCAACGTGTCGATCTGGACGCCTGGTTTCAAGTCGTCGCCTTCATACGCCGGCGGGCTGAAGATGGGGTGATAGCCGGCATACTCCGCCTCCTGCCCCATGTGGCCTTCCCAGATGAACAGCCAGGGCGGAAAATAGAGCACCGCCATCACCAGCGCGAGCCCCACCCAGATCAAGATCTTCTGTTGGTTGTTCATGCCTCACTAACGTTGTATGCTGTGATGTCGTCGCAAGTCGTATCCTCTCAAGCTGAAATATAGGAAGTCTGCGGGATTGGCTCAACCGTCGGAACCCGCAGAAAAGGGAATACCATGCGATTCTTGCGAAACACACACGCAGACCGAAGCGACTGGGCTCAACCACTCGACCGCAGGCCGCTGGAAGTTCACCGTCGCCTGCCGGGTTATGCCCCCACGCCCTTGCATCGGCTGACCGCCGCCGCGAACCAAACAGGCATCGGCGAACTCTTGATCAAAGACGAATCTCACCGCCTGACCCTTCCGGCGTTTAAGGTACTGGGGGCTTCCTGGGCTGTGGTGCGCTGGTTGGAGGAAAAAACCGGCGGTACGCTGGAACCCTGGCGAGATGTGACAGACCTGCGCCGACAGCTCGATTCTTACAAGCCGCTGACCCTGGTCACCGCGACCGACGGCAACCATGGCCGCGGCGTAGCGTGTGTCGCCAAATGGCTGGGGCTCGAGGCGGAGGTCTATGTGCCGCGAGGCACGGTACCGGCGCGTGTGAAAGGCATCGAAAGCGAGGGCGCACGGGTCACCGTGGTCGACGGCGACTACGACAAAGCCGTGCGAACTGCAGCTGCACAGGCGGATGAACGTCACCTCCTGGTGCAGGACACCGCCCGGCCCGGGTATGAAACCATCCCCGGCTGGATCGTGGAAGGTTACTCCACGTTGTTGTGGGAGATCGAGGATGTTCTCACGGGCGCCATTCCCGACCTGGTGTTTGCGCCGGTGGGCGTAGGCTCGCTGGCGGCGGCGATGGCGCGCCATTACTGCCGGAAGGGAATTGCCAAACGCCCCCGTATCCTCGCCGTGGAGCCGGTAGGGGCTGGCTGTTTGCTGGAATCCTTGCGAGCGGATCGCATGGTAACCGTTCCCGAGGGCGATGGTACGGTCATGGCCGGGCTGAATTGCGGGACGTTGTCCACCATCGCCTGGCCCCTGCTAAGGCGTGGGATAGATGCGGCGCTTGAGATGGATGATGTGTGGGCGTTGAAAGCGATGAAATGACTGGACGACCGGGGCGTCGTCAGTGGCGAGAGCGGATCGGCCTGTATGGGAGCCCTGCTGGCCCTGCTTGAAGCGTCGGAACTGGAGGAACTGCGTGACGTCCTGAACATCGACCCGAACACGACAGCGCTGGTGTTGTCCACGGAAGGGATGACGGATCCCGACAACCGGGACAACCTGCTGGCTGGTGGAACGTTGCAGATAAGCAGATAAACTGATGGGGTATGCCCCAGGCAGCGATTGAGTGTCCGAGTGAGCCAGACTCAATTGAATTCACTGTTTTAGGGCCAAATGAAATCCTGCTGCTCACAACAAGCCGCCCGGGGCAAATCACATTGCCGACTATCCCCCTTAATCCGGACGACACGGTCTATTACTCGTCAGGGCGAGAGAGACAGTTTGCTTTTGCAAGGTGAAATGGAGAGGATTCTTTTGATTCCTTGAGACGGAGCGCCTGCATCGTCGTTTTACAGGTAGCTTCTCAACGCTGCAATGGCTACATTCTTCGCATGCTACGCCGGATTCACATACTGCTGCTGATCACCCTGCTGCTGGGCGGCTGCGCGAAACAGGGACCGCCTCCCGGAGGGCCGGAGGACAACAAGCCGCCGCTGGTGGTGGAAACCATCCCCGTTGAGGGAGCCATTGAGGCGCCCGTCGATCAGGAGATCACCTTCGTCTTCGATGAACGGGTGCAACGGGAATCCCTGGCCAACGCTTTTACCTGTTCGCCCCCTCCGCCCGGCGAGGTGCGCGCCAAATGGGACGGCTACAAGAAGGTCTCGCTGATCTTCGATCCGCCACTTTTAGACGACCGCACGTATGTCATCACCCTGGGCACGGAACTGACCGACCTGCGCCGAAACAAGGGCGAAGAGTCTATCCATCTGGCCTTTTCCACAGGCGACAAGCTGGATCAGGGACTGATCACCGGAATACTCTATGCGCCCGGGGGGCAGGAGGCGCTCGGCTGGTACGTCAATGGCTATTTCCTGGGCGCAGGCGATTCGTTAGCCGTCGAGGTTGACAGCCTGGGCGCCATCGTCGAGGGCCAGCCGGACCCGGCCTACGACTTACCCGATGCCTCCACGCAGGCCGGTAAAGGCGGTCAGTGGGAGTTGAGGAACCTCAAGGATGGTTGGTGGCGGGTGTTTGCGTTTCAGGACGGCGACAGGGACAGGCTATGGACACCCAAGCGTGAGCCGTTGGCGGTACCTACGCGCGATGTGTATGTGGTTGGCGAGATTCTGACCGGCAAACAGGATACCACGGCTCGGGACACTACGCTGCAGGACACGGTGGAAACCGTTGAAGTGGACGAGCCGGATTCGTCGTCGCTCAGCTATGAAGAAGTGGAATACAAATCCAGCGCCTATCTGGTGTTATATGGACATCCACCTCAGATTACGCCGCAGCCGGACAGAATCTACGTGCGGACGCAGAAAGTCGTGCTGGTGCGTTTTAATCCGCGTTTGGAGGCGCTTGGACCGGTGACGTTCACCCCGGAAAACGGTCCGCCCATTGACTGGATTGACTTCGACCCGGTGGATTCCTCACGGGTGTGGATTAACCTGGCGGAGGCTGCCGAGGTGGATTCGTTACGGTTGAACGTCAAGGCGACGTTCAGCGATACCATCCATATTGACACGACCTTTGTGGCGTCGATGGAATCGGCTGCGGAGACGGATACCATTTCACCGCGGTTTTCCAGTCAACGTCCTCCGGAGGGCACACGGCTGCGGCCGGAGCTGAACCGTATCCACCTGATATTCAATGAGCCCATGGCCGCACCACCTGACAAGTTCGCGACCGTGTATACACAAGATGACACACTGTCAGCCGGCATGCGGATGGTAAACCGTAGCAGCTACCTGTTCCAGCCGCCAACTGATGTGACCCTGGCGCCCGAATTCGTGGTCCAGTTTCCAGGCAGCCTGATAACCGACGCCGCCGGGAATACGATGGCGGACAGTCTGGTTGCGGTATCCTATCCCTATCTGCCGACCGATTCGTTGGGCACGGTCAGCGGCTGGGTGGAGGGGGAAGGCTTTACCAACGGCGAGCTGCAGGGGCCGGTGCACGTCAGGCTGCAAAGTGTGCAGGAAGAAAGCCCGGACCCACCTCTCGACCTGGTGCTCAATGTGGCGGGTGAGTTCACTTTCAAAGGCGTACCGGCCGGACAGTGGCGTCTGGCCGGCTGGGTGGACCGCAATGGGGATGGCGTGTTGAGTCCCGGTTGGCCCATGCCGTTTCAGCCGGCTGAACTCTACTTCCAGTCCACGGACACGGTTTTTGTGCGAGCCCGTTGGGAAACCGGCGAAAATGTGCTTACTTTTCCAAGATAAGCGACACAGTGCGAGGTGACCGGCATTGGGTCGTGTGAACACCTGCGATTGGCTTGAGAAGGCAAACCTGTAGTCGGAAAGGAAGATCATGGTCTATGCGATCATCATGGCGGGAGGCGTGGGGACACGGTTCTGGCCGATGTCCACACCGGAACGGCCCAAGCAGCTCCTGCGTCTGTTCCGTGACAAGCCGATGATCGAACTCACCATCAACCGCATCAGCCCGTTGGTGGCCTGGGAAAACATCCGCATCGTGACCATTCCGGAGCAGGTTCGTCTGATGACCGAGGCGGTGCATCGACTCGGCGCGAAGAACTTCATCGTGGAGCCCTTTGCCAAGAATACTGCGCCCTGTATCGGGCTGGCGGCGGTTCACCTGTTGGCGGAGGATCCCGACGCGGTGATGGTCGTGCTGCCCGCCGATCACCTGATCACCGACGAAGCCGCTTTTCTCAAAACTGTGAAACGCGGCATCAAGATGGTTCAGGAAAACGACGCCATTGTCACCCTGGGCATTGAACCCAACCGGCCTGAAACCGGGTACGGCTACATTCAGTACGAGCGCGATGAAGTCCAATCGGGTGTGCATCGTGTTGTCACGTTCGCGGAGAAACCCAATCTGGAAACCGCCCGCCGTTTCATGGATACGGGTGAATTTCTGTGGAACAGCGGCGTGTTCATCTGGTCGGCGCGCCGGATTGTGTCGGAAATCGAAGAGTGCCTGCCGGAACTCTATGCCGCGCTGGAGGACATCCAGGAGGCTCTCGAGGATGGCGGCGACATCATCCGCATCAAGCGCGCGTACCAGAGCATCAAGCCGATCTCGATCGACTACGGAGTGATGGAGCGAGCCCGCAATGTCAATGTCGTTCGAGGCAAATTCGGCTGGAGCGATGTGGGGAACTGGGAGGAGGCCTACCGGCTGAACGAGCACGATAAAGACGGCAACGTCAGCTTCGGCCCGGTCATCGGGATCGACACGAAAGATTCCTTCCTGTTTTCGGAGGATGATCGTCCTCTCGCTGTGGTGGGTCTGTCCAACATCATCGCGGTGGATACCGCGGAAGGAACCTTGATTTGTCCCCGTGACCGGGTGCAGGAAGTGCGCCGTGTTGCGGGCGAGGTGTTTAAGATGAAAAGCAAGTTGAATCCCTCGGGCGGTCGTGGTGACGCGTCGTGAAGCGTTTGATCAACTGCTGGAACTCGCCGAACGGCTCTTCGACAAAGTGGAGCACATCACCGGCGACTTCCGGGGCGGTGTGTGCCGTGTGAGGGATGAACGTCGGCTGATTCTCAACCGAAACCAGCCGCTGGATACAAAATTGAAAGTTCTGGCGTCGGCACTTGCCGAAGAGCCCTTGGATACCCTATATATTCTACCATCTCTGCGTGAGGCGATCGAGACGTACGGCGAATCGCAATTTGGTGATGCGCGGAGCGAGTAGACCCGGCCTGCCGGGTGTGGGAGGAGTTGGATCACCGGAGGGAGACATGTACGATTCCTACAATCCGTCACAGGATGCCATTCTTCTGAAGAACATCCCCCTGTTTGCGGAGCTGGATGAAGTGGACCTGCAACGTATTGCAGACCTCATGGTCAGCAAACGGTATAAGAAAAACAACCTCATCATTTTCGAGAACGACCTGGGCTCCAACCTCTTCTTCATCAAGCGGGGACGGGTCAAGATCAGCGGGATCTCCAACGAAGGCGGGGAGGCCATCTTCTCCATCCTGGGCGAAGGTGAGTTCTTCGGCGAACTGTCGTTGTTGGACGGCTTGCCTCGTAGCGCGACGGTTACCAGTATTGATGATGTCATCCTCTGGGTGCTGCACCGGGGCGATTTTCTGGACCTGTTGCAGAAATACCCGCAGGTGTCTATCGTGCTGCTCAAGGAGCTGGCGCGCCGGATCCGGCGCAGCGACTCCCAGATCAAGAGCCTGAGCCTGAAGGATGCGCGAGGCCGTGTCGCAGGCACTCTGATCCGCCTGGCTGAGGATATCGGCGTGATGCGCGGCGGCAAGGTCGTCATCCCGGAGCTGCCGTTGCAGCGCGACCTGGCCAACATCGCCGGCACCTCGCGTGAAACCATCAGCCGAGTGATCAAGAAGTTTGAAGACGACGAGTATATGGTTAAGGCGGATAACACGCTGATCTTCAACGATTTCGACGCTTTCAAGAAGGAGTTCCTGTAGGGCGCCGCGACTCCCGGGATCCAGACACTACTTCCACCGCCGCCTCGCACCGGAGCGCGGCGGTTTTCTGTGCATCGCTTGCTATTGGAGGCTCAGGGCGTGATTTTCATAGAGGTGAATGCTATTGGGCCTGTTGCATGAACACATCTCATTCCAGCGCAGGCTGGAATCCAGGCAAGGCGCAAGAATACAACATGTTGGCAATTCATTACCAGAATCGTTTTCAGCGTATGGTTTTCATGGTTACCATTCTGTAGTATATGAACTTATCTGGATTCCTGCTTTCGCAGGAATGACACTCGTTGCGCCTTCTGGTACAGTCGCCAGCGCAGGAATGACACTCGTTGCCTCTTCTGATGCAGTCGCCAGCGTAGGAATGACACTCGTTGCGCCTTTTGATGCAGTCGCCAACACAGGAATGACACTCGTTGCGCATTCTGATACAGTCGCCAGCGCAGCAGACTGTCGCAGAATCGAACCCACTCTCATTCCAGCGAAGGCTGGAATCCAGGCAAGGTGCAAGAATACAACATGTTGGCAATTCACTCATCCTCGCTCAGGCGGGCTGGGTCAGAATCGAACCCACTCTCATTCCAGCGAAGGCTGGAATCCAGGCAAGGTGCAAG
>CAZYOC010000239.1:0-6860 GCA_964648415.1 uncultured bacterium
AAGCGTTCCCCAAGCCTGAAGGTTTGGTGTCGCTCTCATCGATTTTATCCGTCCCGGAAACCAGGGACAGACGGTAGTTTTTATGTTTCCGCCTGCTTGCCCTGTTGTCACGCACGCCAACCTCTTCATTTGTTAAAAAGGGTCAGGCCGCAACATCGTTACAGGTATATGTAAAGAATTTTTCTCCGCACATTATGGAATGCATGATTGAATACTTTTTGAGAGTCCGGCTTCCCAGGACCAGGGTGGAATTATGCACAATGGCGTCGGTTACGTACCGGATGAAATCACCCACATATTGCTCCCCCTCGTACATCTGACGGATCGAATCCGGGTCCGACAGGTCGTAAACGGCAACCGTGACCACAGCCTCCGTAAAAGGCCAGTCCGGGTTGGGATTCTCCAGGTCATACTCCCCGTTTACGATGACAAGCGGATAATTCGCCCGATCATGCAAATAGTAGGCGTTCTCGCCGGTTCCCTGCGCGACTTCGAAGTGGTAGACCGAATCCACCTGGAAGCCGTCCCGCACTTTGTACAGGGTGCAGTTGTGATAGAGCAGGCTGTCATGGATCTGCACGAATTCCAGGGGGACGGCGTCGGGGGTTTCGTGCACGATCACCGGCGCGACGGGGTCAGACACATCCAGCCAGACATGACCTCGCTACTCGACCCCCAGCAGCACCGTATCGCCAAACACCGCGATGGCCTTCACCTCGCCCCAGTACTCGAGCAAAGTTTCGGTGTGCGAGATGTTGAGACTGTCCTGGGTGTAAGTTGAACCTGCGAAAAGGCAGAGAACGAGGAGGCAAACGCCCGTTCGTACGATTGCGTCATGGGCTCGCGGAAGGGTGCAAGAATCCATACAAGTTTCCTCCATCCAGAATATTAGAAAAGTATGCTTCATAGCAAAATAGGCCGCCACTTTGCGGAGGCGTTTAAACAGTACCGTGCGACGATGCGCGGACTGCTGGAGTAACCCCCGTCCGAACTCCACATTCTCGAAGCTGGAGGACTCTCCTCCCCTCGCGCCTCTCGACCGAGCTTGACAGCTTGACAGGGCCAATCCGCTGAAATGTGCGCCCCGTCACGCTTTCAGCCCACTCAAACCCTCATTCCCAGACCTTTCCCAAAAACACCAAAAAGAAACTTGTTCTTCTGTATATGACATTTCCGGCTTCAGACACTAAAAGTCCGAAAACCGTGAAAAACACGTGCGGAAATCAAATAAAAACGAGAGCTTAGAGCCCTGCCGCTCGTCAATTGTGAGAATCGTCAACTCCACTCTTTGAAACTTCTGTCACTTTACGTGTGGGGAAGGGAAAACGGCCTCATAAGAACAGGGGGCCGAAACGCAACAACCGTTGGAAAAACCATGATGCAAGCACGTGCACATACAGGCAGTCGGACCTCGCGGAAGGGGGAGAGGTTTGAGAAAGGAGGCGTCATGATGAGCCGAACGACGACATGCCAGAGAAGCCTGCGTTGGATGCTGCTGCTCTTGACGGCAGTGTCATTCAGCATGGTCTCCTGCAGTTTCGACAATCCCGGCATGCCGCAGTGGGATGTAGATTTCGCCATTCCGTTGAACTCTCAGTGGTACGGGCTGGACAGCCTGGTATCACGTCCTGACGAGCTGGCCGAGAACGGCGGCGGGATTGACACCCTCGCCGGCGGGCTGCTCCGGTTCTTCTATGAGGAGCCGATCGATTCCGTGATCCTCGCCGATTCTCTCACCAATTATGAAGTGGAGGACACCACGCGAGAGAGTACCGAGCTGGGCGCCGTGGACATTGATTCCTTGCAGGACGCTCACGGCGCCATGGCTATGGACGCTTTCATCCCCAACTATTCCGGCTCCGGCTACTATTCGCTGCCGTCGCTGGCGATCACCGCGAATACGTCTATCCAGATCGATTCCCTCCGGCAGTTCCGTGAGGCGCATATAATAGAAGGAGGGGGCTACGTCGACCTGACCCTCACCAACGACACCGACCTGCAATGGGACAGCATCTCTGTCGAGTTCGCCTGTGACGAGCCGGGGTATCCCAGCCTTGGCGCTGTCGAATACCGGAACATCGGGCCGGGTGAGTCACAGACGCAGACCATTGACCTCTCCGGCAAGACGCTGAAGCAGAACCTGATCCTGTTCGCCAGCGGACGTGGTCCCCAGCAGGGAAACGTGTTTATCGCTGAAGATGACGGGATCTCCTTCACGGCGGAATTCAGCCCGCTGATCGCCTCGTACTACCGCGGTGTGATTGTGAAGCAGGATCCGGAACACGACACCACGCTGGTGGATTTCGAGGAAGACAACTGGGTCACCGAAGCACTGGCCAATTCCGTGACCATGCGGTTCCGGATCGAGAACTACACACAAACCGAAGACTCGGTCTATGTCACACTGCCGGCCATCACAGATTACACCAACACCGACGAAGCGTTGCGGTTTGGCTTCCTGCTTCCGCCGCCGGAACCGGGCCAGGGCTGTGTCTGCCTGGACACGCTGATCACCGTTTACGACAAGTACCTGCAGATGGATCTGCCGGAAGGGTACGACACCCCGAATCCCGGTTTCCAGGCCATGGATGTACTGATCACCGCCGTGGTCCTGTCGGGCGGTTTCAACGATCAGGGCGATCCCCTCATCCGGGAACTGTCTGAAACCGACACCGTGGTCACCACGATGACCGTCGAGCATTTTGATTTCGCCTGGATGTGGGGCAGCGCGAAGGAAGAGATCACAGACCTGGATGAGACGGTAGTCGAGATCGATGTCTGGGATGACACGGAAGACCAGGACTTGCAGGCGGACCTGACCGGCAACGTGGCGCTGGAAGCCGCGCAGATCATCATTGACCTGCGTGAATCCGAATTCAATGTCCCTACAAAACTGGAGCTCGACATCACCTCGGTCAACTCCACCCTGGGCGACGGGCAACAGGAGATTACGGAACACTTCGTCCGGTGGATCGATCCAGCTGAAAAGTACGCCGTCATCGGTGGCTACGGCGACCCCGATTCCGGCAGAGTCGTCCGGCTGCTGAACCACTTCCCCAACCGTCTGGTGGTGGAAGGGCAGGCGTTGATGGGACGCGACCCGTTGCAGAACAACCCCAACGGCTGGGATCCGTACGAGCCCTACTTGCTGCACAACACCGACAGGATCATCGGCAAGACCATTCTGGAAGCTCCCTTGTCGGTATCCGTGGATTCATTGACCACCATGCATGCGCCCGTGATGGATCTGAGCGAAGGAATCGAGTCCGGTTTGCAGTCGGCCAATGTGCTGGCTTACGTGACGAATACGGTGCCCATTGGCGGGACTATGCACCTGCTGGCGGGCAGCTTTGCCAACGAAGAGACCGCCAGGCGCGAACTGACGCTTGCGAACGAAGCGCAGTATCGTTTGATGGATCCGTTGACGATCAACTCGCCGGAAATCGATCCGGCCACCGGACGTGCAGTGTCTTCGCTGGCGGAAACGGTGGAAGTTGGTTTGACCGACGACGGGCTGGACATCCTTGCGCAGGACCACCTGTATGTGCGCCAGGTGATGCAGATCCATCCGACCACGACCACCGTACGGGCGTACGTGCAGGACGGGATTGAGGTCGCCCTGGTGATCGAAGGTGTTTACCGTGTAAATGAGGAGGAATAATCATGGCCAGGCAACTATGGCGCTTCTGGCTGATCGGCGCGCTGCTGGCCGGCCTGATGTTCCTGCTGGTCACGGCGGGAGCCGGGTTCGCCATGCCGCCGACCCACGCTGTCGGCATCGCCCTCGGCGGCGGTATGGGCATCCTCCCGCGAGGGGTGGAAGTCGTGGGACACAACCCGGCGCTGCTGGGACTCAGCGACAACCCGAGTTCCTCCATGCGGCTGCCCCTGATCAACCTGGGCCTGTACGTGGGGAATAACTCCTGGTCCTTCAGCCGCGTCGGTGACACGTTCCAGGAAGGAAAAATGCTGACTCGGGACGAAAAACAGCAGCTGATCGACGACATCCAGGACGGTTACCTCGCCACCCGGATGGACATGTACATCCCCGCCATCGGCTTGAGCATGCCGCTACGCGAGCACTGGAACTTGGCGATCAGTCTGGACGCCCTTTCCTGGGGCGAGCTGCGGGTGGACAAGGACATCTACGAACTGGGCTTCATGGGCCAGACCCGAGATGATTTCGGACGACGGTGCAACTTCGACGAGACCTACGGCGAATCCATCGCCGCGGGTCGTGCGGGCTTCACCTTCGCGCGCAACTTCGATGACTGGAACTACGTGCAGGAGTACAACTGGCTGAGCGAACTGGCGGCAGGGTTGACTGTCAGCTACTACTACGGCGGCGTGTATGGCCGCACGGAAGAAGTCACCGGCGGGTATTTCATGGACGTGGACAGCATCGACGCGGAAGGGTACGTGGAAGTCGTTACCGCACAGACCGGCGGACACGGCTACGGCCTCGACTTCGGCCTGTCCGCCAAGGTGCTGAACCGGAAGGGAACCGTAGGCCTCGGCATCACCAACCTGCTCGGTTCCATCGGCTGGGGCGGCGCGGACAAACGCATCTATGCGCTGGAAGCCCTCAACGGCATTCCGATCCAGGGCATGGATGACTTCGAACAGTACTGGGAAGAGAACTTCAGCACCGTCGATTCCCTGCAGGAAGATGTCAGCATCACCAGCGATCTGCCCAGTGAGTTGATCCTCAGCGGCGGCTGGTGGCTGGTGCAGGATTTTCAGTTGGTGGGTGCAGTGCGACAGTCGTTGGACCAGGCGCCCGGCACTATCGACGGAACCCGTATTGGCGGCGGTGTGGAATGGTTGTTAACCCGCACCAAACGCCTGCGCGCCGGCGCGGGCTTCGGCGGGCTTCGCGGTCCCACCTGCGGCATCGGCTATGGGACACAGGGCAGAATGTTCAAGTGGGACATCGGCCTCTCCTACGAGCGCGGCCTGATCAACAGCAGCACAGGCTTCAGCTTCGGGCTCAACATGGCCTGGTTCTTCGATCAGCCCGAACGGGATCCGCACAGAACAAAGGAGTTCTGGCAGAACAAGGCGCGGGATCTGCGGGACGATTATCACTTCTTCGAACCCCGCACCGCCCATCATGCCGCTCCGGGCGAGATTGCCGAAGACATTGCCAGCAGTGTGCCGGAAGACCTGCGGAAGAAGCTGTTCCTGAAGGACGATGAAGACGATGTCCGCCGTATCCCGGTCACCTTCCCGGGCGACGACAACAAAACCCATGGTGCGCAGTCCGACAACGCGGGAGACAAACACGATGACAAATAGATTTCGTAAACCGATCCTGAACCTGAGCGTAGTCCTGCTCTGCCTGTTGATCTCGGGCGCCGCGTTCGCCCAGAACAAATTGGAAGTCAAAATCCAGGCAGCAGGGGAGAAACTCCACAACCTGAAACTGGAAAGCGCCGATCTGCTCGCCGAGGACGCCTATTTCACGGCGGAAGACCACCTGCGTGACGCCCGAAAAGCATTGAACAAGGGTGACGTGGTCAAAGCCAACGAAGCGCTTACGCAGGCGGAAACCGCACTGCAGGACGCCCAGTGGACCACGGAGCGCTTTCAGGATGTGTTCAAGGATGTGATCGAAGCGCGCGCCGACTGTGAACCCGTTCAGGCCGCGCTGGGACATTCGCCCAAGGCCTGGGTGCTGGGTGAGAAGAAATTCCGTGACGCGATCAACGCCCTGTCCAGGGACAAACACCCGGAAGCCATGGCGCTGGCCGACGAGGCGGAAGTGTTGTTCCGTGAGGCGGAGCTCTACTCCATCCAGATGGTGATCACCCAGGACGCCCGCATCATGATTGACCGGGCGGAGAAACGCGGCGCGGAAGACTACGCTCCGCGCAACCTGCGGCTGGCTTATGAATTTGTCGACAAGACTTTCAAAGCGTTGGAGGAGGAACGTTACGACCGTGTAACCGCTGACAAGATCGCGGCAAAAGCCCTCTACCACGCCACCTACGCCAATCGAGTCAGCGAGTGGGCGGAGGTGTACCGCAAGAAGGACGACGGCTATGAGCTGACCTGGCTGGCCGCTGATTCGGCCATGACCGCCATCAGCCGCGTGATCAGCTACAAGCCCAAGTTCCACAAAGGGTTGGAGCCCCCGAAAGAGGGCATCATCGCCACCATCCGCGGCCTGTTCGGCGACAACCTGGCCCTGCAGGCGCGTATCGATTCCCTGCAGACGGAGAACGACAGCCTCAAGCTGGAGCTGGCCCAAGCCACGAAAGAGCTGGAACAGTGGCGCAGCGAATACGGCGCTCTGGCCGATGAGTACGAGGCGGAGATGGAGGCTAAACGCCTGGCAGAGGAAATCCGTAAAGAGCAGCAAGCCCGCATGAAACGGTTGCGTGAGCTGCTTTCGGAAGAAGAAGCGGTGATCCTGATCGATGGAAACGACATCATTTTGCGTCTGATCGGCCTGCAATTCGCCTCCGGCAAGCATGAAATCCCCACGGCGACTTACGACCTGCTGCGGCGTGTGATCGTGGCGCTGGAAGAGTTTCCGGAAAACAAGGTCCGTATCGAAGGCCATACCGACGCGCAGGGCGACACAAAACACAATCAGCAGCTTTCGGAGAAACGAGCCCTGGCGGTCTACGAGTACCTGCTGGCCAACGCGAAACAGTTGAAGCCGCAGAATGTGAATTACGTCGGTCACGGCGAAAGCAAGCCGATCGCCACCAACGAGACCAAGAAAGGACGCGCCGAAAACCGCCGCCTGGAAGTAATCATGCTGAATGTGGTCCGGTCGGTCTCATCGAACTAGTGTTCCGTTGCGCCAGGTTTGAACGTTTCTGCTTGTTTCTTGATGAGTCAAGTTCAAG
>CAZYOC010000240.1:0-6852 GCA_964648415.1 uncultured bacterium
GCTTCTCCAGGATAATTATACACTTAAGCTAAAGTGACTCGCTGAGTCCAGTGCCTGGATTAAGTCCTTCCAGGATAGTACAATCGTTCGGTTCGTCAGCCAAGCCGGAGATGACTCAATGCTCGTTAGCTGCGATCTGGGGCATACCTGGAATACTTACGAGTTTCCAATAAATGGATCCGGCTTGTACATGATTCAGAATCGTGATTACTTGTATGTATCTAATGATACAGATGTCTATCAATTTGAATTTAATCAGGAGGCATGGTATAATACAAATATAGATGTTAATGATCTATCAACCCATGCACTATTATGTTTTGATGATGATATAGTTTATTTAAATGATGAGCAAGATTATTTATGGCGATATGAAAATTGTGAATGGATACAGGTGTCCCACCTTCCCTTTGATATTTGGGGCATGACAGTAATATCGGGAAATCCTGATATTTTATGTGCAGGTTGTGTGAGTTCAGGTGATATATACTATTCTTCTGATATGGGATATTCATGGGAATTGCTAGAGGCAAATTATCCAGAGGAATTAGCTGAATATATTAATTATGTAGAATGTATATATGATCCATATAGAAATCTTATATGGTTAGATACTAATATAGGCTTGATGTATATGTCAGTATCAGATTTTTATGATTTGGAAAATCCTGTAAACATAGAATCTATATATCCACAACGACTTGATATTTTTCCTAATCCTTCCAATAATATAGTGACTATTAATTACTCAATCTATAATAGTGAAAGATTTAAAGTTGAAATCTATAATTTAATAGGACAAAATATTATTACTTTGTTTGACGGTATAAAAAACAAAGGAAGGTATAGTTTTATGTGGAATACAGATAATATAGCAACAGGCACATATTTTGTCAAAATAACGTCTTCAAAAAGTACGCAAACCAAAAAGGTACAGATTATAAAATAACCATTTCGCAATGAGTTTGTACATGACCACATCAATAATGGGTCATACATATTAATATATCCGGAGTTACGTGTTCAGCGAACAGTACTGAAACGGCCTTCCCCTGCTCGAGTCGCATTCCACGTGAGCTTTCGGATTTCCCTTTGTTTGCCTATCTTTCCTCCCTTCGAGAACGGCTCTCCACAACGAAGAATTGCGCATCCCTAACATTTTCCTGTGCAGAATCTGCGTAGTTTGATTGGGAGGGCAAACATCCGGAGTACCTGATGGCGAAGCAGCACCGTAACAAAAGCAGCATTGAGTGGGTGGAGTGGGGGCAGGCGGCGTTCGACCGGGCGGTGGAAGCCGACAAGCCCGTATTCCTTTATTTCTATACGATTTGGGGCTATCCCAGCCACCGGTTTGAACGGGAGACGTTGGCCGATCCGACCGTACAGCAGCTCGTCAACGGCCAGTTTGTGCCGATGCGGGTGGATGTGACACGTCGGCCCGACATTTTTCTGCGCTACAATCCCGGCGGCTGGCCTTCAATTTGCTTGTTAACACCTACAGGAGAGCTCCTGCTGGGGCGGACCCTGCTGGGGATCGGCTCCATGACCGAAGCTCTGCAGCAGGTGGCGGAGTACTACCGCGCCAACAAGCAGGAGATACGCAGGAAAATCGAGCAGGCGGGTGAACCGCCGAATAACATCCTGAGCAATGAGGCCGGGCCGGAGCAGGTGGACCGCACCCCGCTTGCAGAGGCTGACACCATCCTGAAGGCGTCGTACGACCGGCGCTTCAAGGGCTTTGGCCGTGCGCCGAAGTATCCTCTGCCCGGCGTGTTAAGTTACCTGCTGGAGCAACCTGACCCGGACAACCGTGCGATGGCGCTGGACATGTTGGAGACCATGCAGGACAGCGCGTTGCATGATTACATCGACGGCGGCTTTTTCCGGTTGTGCACCGACGAGGGCTGGCGTGTGCCGCAGTTCGAGAAGCTGCTCGAGGACAACGCCGCTCTGCTGGGGGTGTACCTGGAAGCCTGGCGACTGACCAGGGAGGAGGCCTACCGGGATATCGCGGAAGAGATCGTACAATTCCTGGAGAGCCGGTTGGGCGACGAAGAGACCGGGCTGTTCTTTTCGGCGCTGGATTCCGAAGGACGTGACGCTGAACGCGGCGGGTATTACGGTTGGACGGAGGACGAGCTTCGCGCCCACCTCGACGAGAGTGTGGCGGAGGTGGTGATTGAGCGGTACGGGATCTCCAGTCTGAACGCACCGCGTGAGTTGCTGGGACGGAGCGCGTTGGAACTGCGTACCCCGGTGCGGCAGGTCGCGACGCGGATGGGGATGGACGAGAGCCTGGTGCTGTCCATGATCGCGGACGGGTTGCGTTCCATGAAGGCCTACCGGGACCAGCGTCTGGAGCCGGCCCTCGACGGCGCGCTGTTCTCCGGCGCGATGGGGCAGACGCTGGAGCCGCTGGCGAAGGCGGCGATCCTGCTGGACCGGCCGCGTGTGTTGCAGCGGGCGTTTGAGGTGGCCGACCTGGTGTGGGACAAGGCGCGCCGGCAGGAAGGTTGCCTGCGGCATATCATCGACGAGGAAGACAGCAGCGTGCTGCTTGATGACCAGGTGGATATGATCCTGGGCCTGCTGGGTTTATATTGCCATGCGGGGCGCGCGAAGGACGCCATCCGTGCGCACCGGCTGGCTCGTGAAACGCTGGAGCTGTTCGGTGATGACGGCAGCCCCGGCTGCTGGGATCGTCTGCCGGAACAGGACGCGCCCGGCGCGTTGTCCATGCAGGTGATGCCGTTCGAGGGCAATTCGCGGCTGCTGTTGGCCTGTGTCGAGCTGGGCGCATTGACAGGGGAGAGCCTGTGGAAGACCCGGGCGGTGTTGCTGGCGGACGCCTTGAAAGAACAGGCGCGACGCTACCAGCTGCATAATGCGACGTACCTCAAGGCGGTGAGCCGGATGCTGGCCACGCCGGTGACGATTGACCTGGTCATGGGAGAGGACATCGGGGAATTCCGCCGGGAGATCGTACGCGGGGTGTCCATGGGGACGCGGATTCGGTTGCTGGATCCGGACCAGGAGATCCCCTGGGCGTCGGCGGATCACGGCAACGGGGCCGACGGCCGGGCGTTCGCGATTGTCCAGATTGGCAACGAGCCGCGTCAGACCCTGCATACCCCGGGCGACGTGCTCGAGTTGCTTGATTCATACCCGGCAGTAGTGTAATATACTAACTTACGTCAAATTGCAAAACAACAGATCGAGTAAAAGCCTTTAAGTTCATACATAGCAGGAGGTTGAGATGAGAACAAGCATGGGTCGCGGGATCCTCCTCGCGATACTGGTGTTTGGCTTCGTTGGTATCGCGTCGGCGCAGTACCGGTTGTGGGAGCCCGAAAACGGCGTCCCCTATCGTCAGGGATACCATGTTGAGTGGTATCGCAGTATCACATCAGGTATGGTTGATGGTGAAGAATACCTGTGCGTGGCCTGGTCGGACACTCGTAATGGTGATCGAGATATTTTTGCCGAATTGTACGATTCGGATGGCAACCCGTTGTGGGGCGAGGAAGGCGAGGGAGGCATCCTGGTCGCACGCCAGGCGGTCACGCGACAGGAAGACCCCCATGTCATGCCGACCAGTGATGGCCACTGGATCCTTACCTGGATTGACTACCGGAACGATTTTGAGATTCGGGACATGAGCGACGTGTTCATGCAGAAGTTGAACCATGCTGACGGCAGCATCATGTGGCCGGAGGGCGATCCCGATTTAGCCGGTGTGGCGGTCAGTGAAGTGCTGGATACCCGTGAAATCGCCGTGCAGTCCTTTGATGACGGCAACGGCGGCGCGGTTTCGGTCTGGGTGACCAACCGGAACAACAACGGTGACATCTACGCCATGCACATGATGGCGGACGGCACTCCGGACCCGAACTGGACAGAGCATGGCGTGATGGTTGCCGGCGGCCCGGAAGATCAGTCCAGCGCGGATACTCCGGTCTACACCGCGGACACCGACGGCGCCGGCGGTCTGATTGTGGGTTGGCCGGATACCCGTGATCCCAACGACGACAACCTCTACGCCAACCGCATCAACGCGGATGGCGAGCTGGTCTGGGGCGACAGCAGCGGTATCGCCATTTCCATGGCCGCTGGAGACCAGGGCAAGTTCCGCATGGCCCCGGATGGCCTGGGCGGCGCTTACTTTGTGTGGATCAGCCTTGATACGGCAAGCGTTAACAACGATGATGATATCTTCGGTCAGCATGTCCAGGCCGGCGGTACTGTTGACTGGCAGGAAGATGGCGAAGTGTTGGTGTACGAACACCCCGATTCTACAGCCTGGTTTGTTCCCTCCGATGTCCGGATTGTCAATTCAGCAGAAGGCGAAGCGGTGATCGTCTGGGTGGAAGGCCCTCGCGATAGTGACGCCAATTCCAACCTGCGGACGCAACGCCTGTCCCTTGACGACAACAACGATCTGGTGTTGAACTGGGGCGATGACGGCTACGAATACCGTGGCGTTGTACTGTGTGACGCAGAAGCCAAGCAGTCTGCGGTCCGGCTCAGTCCTGACGGTTCCGGCGGCGCTGTATATGGCTGGCGCGATTCCCGTGGCGGCAACGAAAACAACACCCAGAACGCCTATGCTCAGCGAATAGACGTTGATGGCGATTATGTCTGGGGAGACCAGAACGGTGTCCTGTTGTCGGATGAACCCCTGTTGCAGGACGGTGTCATCGGGCGCGTGGTTGGAACGGATGCCTGTTACGTCTGGTTTGACTTCCGGAGAGGAAGTCCTGGTTTGTACTACCAGTACCTTGACCTGGCAACGGGGACGGCTCAGCTTGAGGAGGATGGTGTTCAAATCGTCTTCGGTATTGACGGCAACGCCAAGACCCCGCTCGTTGTGTATGATCGCGATCACGCAGAACATGCCTGGTTCGGCTGGATTGACGGCCGTTGGGGTGGTTTGGGACGTGTTCCGTTTGTACAGAAAGTGGATGTTGCAACAGGTGAACGCCAATTTCAGGCGAACGGTGTCAGCGTGATACCATATTTCCCCTTTGGGGATGATGAAGGAATTACGCTGGCTGCGGACTCACTGGATCTCATTCCAGATGGCGAAGGCGGTCTGTACGCGGGATGGGAAGATAACCGTACCGGATACATCCAGACCCTGGGGTTCCAGCGGATCTCATCAGACGGCGAACCTCTCTGGAGTGATATGGGTGTGGCGCTCGAATCGCCTCTGTATCATGGTCAGTATCGTCCAGAACTGCAGCGACGAGTGGATGGCGGTATTTTTGCCATGCACGACGAGTACAATGAAGGTGCTATTGTCAATATCAGGCTTCAGAAGATTGACGGTGATGGCACGGTCCATTGGGAAAACGAAGGCGACAGCCCGGGCAAGTGGATTACTGAAGACATGGGAAACGACAACGTGTCGGAAGTCTTCACCCATTTCTACACGGAAGACCGCGATCTTCTCATGGTCTATCGCCGCAATGCCGGCGGATCTGATATCGATATCTACGCCTCCTGCTATGGTGTGGATGAGGACTCGATTCTCTGGACACGGGACATCAGCACCGTCGAAGGCTCACGGCAGGGCAATGTTCAGGCAGCGCATCTTGAAGGCGGCGTCCTGTTAGTCTGGGAAGATCAGCGGGAAGGTCAGGTAAGCACCGATCTGTACGGGCAGATTGTCTATCCAAACGGCCAGGTGGCCTGGGAGGAGAACGGCCGGGCGCTGGTCACTGCGGATGGCGCACAGAGCAGTTTCAGCCTGGGATGCAACAGCGAAGAGTTCTGGTTGGCATGGGACGATACCCGTGATCCGGACAACGTGGACATCTACGCCCAACATTTCGACGCCGATGGCCAGCCATTGCTTGAGCCGGAGGATGGTGTTCAGCTTACCTCGAGTACGGAAGACCAGCGCAAGCCGCGCCTGGTGATGGATTGGCACAGCGGCGTCCAGGTCGCCTGGGAGAGTATCCCTGCTGACCAAGTCGCCCATGTGGACCTCAACACGACCCATCTTAACTCGTCGGGTGAACCTGTCACGGATGAAGGGTATCCCGACATGGAAGGCGCCGTATTGTGCGACGCGTACCACATTCAGAGCATCATCCAGATGGTGCGGGACTACGAGAACGGGTCCATCGATGTGTGGCAGGATAACCGTGCGACCGGGAAGGAATTTCTGGTTAACATCTACGGGCAGCGTGTCGGGTCCGGGCTCGGTGTAGGCGAAAAGCCGTCATTGACCCAGCCGAAAGAGTGGGCGCTGGAAGCGGCGTATCCCAACCCGTTCAACCCCAGCACTCAGATCGGCTTCTTCCTGCCGAACCGGATGAACGTCACCCTGACGGTCTACGATGTTCTGGGTCGCCAGGTTAAGCAACTGGTCGACGGCGCATTCGACGCAGGCCGGCACACGCTGACCTGGGATGGTACCGACTTCAGCGGCCGGACCGTGGCCTCCGGCACGTATTTCTACCGCCTGGAGAACAACGGCCAGCAGCTTGTCCGCAAGATGGTGCTCGTCAAGTAATCTGAAACACATTGAGTGCTTGTCACGCCCGGACAGGGAGCCCTGTCCGGGCGTTTTACATGCGTCTGATTGAGCATCGCAAGGGCGAATCACGCTGGGGTGATGGATCATTGGCAATTGCATTCCGGCGATGATGCGAACGCACACGGAAGAGAGTGCCGCCTGGTCACGTTCTTGCCGTTGCAGAATTGCTCTCAGGACCTGCCATGTCATGCTCCCGGAGATTCTTCGCATCAGACAAGTTAAACGTATTGTTGCACGACACATAGGTGCGTCCTTAACCCAACTTTCGCACTTGCCGACGTAAGTGGTTGATAAATATGGGCCGAATC
>CAZYOC010000241.1:0-1221 GCA_964648415.1 uncultured bacterium
AGCTGGTAGAACGCGTGCTGGCCGTTGGTGCCCGGCTCGCCCCAGATAATCGGCCCGGTCTGGTAGTCCACCCGTTCGCCGCTCCGGGTCACGCTCTTGCCGTTGCTCTCCATGTCGCCCTGCTGAAAATAGGCGGCGAAGCGACTCATGTACTGATCGTAGGGCAGGATGGCGTGGCTTTCGCATCCGAAGAAATTGTTGTACCAGATCCCCAGCAGCCCCATGATCACGGGGATGTTCTGCGGCAACGGTGTACTCCGGAAATGCTCATCGGCGGCGTGTGCGCCCTCCAGCAGCTCCTCGAACCGCGCCATGCCGACCGCCAGCGCGATGGACAGCCCGATGGCCGACCACAGGGAGTAGCGTCCGCCCACGAAATCCCAGAACTCGAACATGTTGGCGGTGTCGATGCCGAACGCTTCCACGCCCGCCTTGTTCGTCGAGAGCGCCACGAAATGCTTCGCCACCGCGCTCTCGTCGCCGGCGGTCTCCAGAAACCAGTCCCGTGCGGTGTGGGCGTTGGTCATGGTCTCCTGCGTGGTGAACGACTTGGAAGCGATGATGAACAGCGTGGTCTCGGGGTCAATGCGCTTCAGGGTTTCGGCGATATGGGTCCCGTCGACATTGGACACGAAATGCACCGCCGGGCCGTCTGTCGCGTAGGGCGCCAGCGCCTGCACCACCATCTGCGGCCCCAGGTCCGATCCGCCGATGCCGATGTTCACCACGTCGGTGATGGCCTTGCCGGTGTAGCCTTTCCAGTCGCCGCCACGTACCGCTGCAACAAACGCGCACATCTGCTCCAGCACGGCGTTGATGCGCGGCATGACGTCTTCCCCGTCCACGATGATCGGCCGGTTGGAGCGGTTCCGCAGGGCCACGTGCAACACCGCCCGCTCCTCGGTGTTGTTGATCTTCTCACCCTCGAACATGGCGCGCGTCCTCTGGTCGACTTCCGTCTCCCTCGCCAGATCCAGCAGCAGCTCCATCGTCTCCGGCGTGATCCGGTTCTTGGAATAGTCGAACAGGATGTCGTCGAGCCGCAGGCTGAAGGTGTCGAACCGCTGGGGGTCCTGCGCGAACAGGTCCCGCAGGTGCAGATCCCTGACCGTATCGTAATGCGCCTGCAACGCTTTGAAGGCGGGCAGGTTGGTCAACGTCGACATGGGTGTCTCCGGTGTGTAACAGTTGTAAAGAGCGATTACCTCAATTTGCCCCGGG
>CAZYOC010000241.1:1321-6771 GCA_964648415.1 uncultured bacterium
CAGCTTGACGCGATATGCTTGCCGACCTGGTTCGAGTTGCAATGAACAATCAATAAATAATTGGGGCAATCCCGTGGATCGCTGCCCGGGTTTAGACTAAAGCCAGTATTGAGTCTTGTCGGTCATACTCTAGACCCGGGCAGCTTGACGCGATATGCTTGCCGACCTGGTTCGAGTTGCAATGAACAATCAATATATAATTGGGGCAATCCCGTGAATCGCTGCCCGGGTTTAGACTAAAGCCAGTATTGAGTCTTGGCGGTCATACTCTAGACCCGGGCAGCGATTCTCCATTCTCACACACTATTAAACCAGCGTTCATCGTTAAGGGTAACAGTCTATCCAGCTGATCGCGACAAGCTGCCCGGGGCAAATGCAAATGTAGCTCGGTCAGATCAATGAATGATTATTCCACAATCTTGATCTGCGGCTTCTCCGGGCTGCGGATCCGGCCTGTTCGGCGGGCGCCGTCCAGCACCACCTCCCGGTCCACCAGGTACGTGTTCTCCACCGCACGCGAGCCCGGCTGGAAATCGAAATACGTGTCCATGTGGTCGCTCACATAGTTCAGCGTCGCAATGGTGTATTCCTTTTCCGGGTCGACGGCAACACTTTTCACTTCCATCGAGACGATCCCTTCCGGCGTGACTTCCGCGGTGATGCCGCTCTGCTGCACATGCGACACCTCGCCGCGCACCATTTTCAGCAGCCACTCCCGCAATTCCCTGCCGGTCATGGTGAAACGCACCACGTCGTTGCCGAAGGGGCAGACCTGGAAGACTTCGCGCACGGTCAACGGCCCCTCGTCCACATTGGCGCGCAGGCCGCTGGTGTTGACCACGCCCACATCGGCGTCAGACGCCCAGCGGATACAGCCGGCAACAAACCGGCCCACATTGCTCTCTTCCCCACGTTTGCGGATCCAGGGATCGTCCAGCGTGGCCACCACCACGTCCATCTCCTCGGCAACCAGCGCCTCGAAGCTGTCCACAAGCGCAGCCACTTCAGGGTGCTGCGGGTAGCGACCCTCCACCACCTGCTCGATGCGGGCGTCCAGGTCGACCAGGTCGTTGGCCAATGTGTCGATCTGCAGGGTGGCGATGCCCAGGTGTGAGCCCTTGCCGCCGGCCTGCAGGATCGGCACGCCGTTGACCACCCACGGCTCCTCCAGGCGTGTGTGAGTATGCCCGCCGATGATCAGCTCCAGGTCTTTCCCCACCGCCATCGCCAGTACGCTGTCGTTCTGTACGCCCATGTGGCTCAGGCAAATCTGGATATCGGTTTGAGGGGTCAGCTCGGCGAGGTATTTCTTCACGGTTTCAATGGCGGGCTCGACCTGTACGAACTTGGTGGCGGTATGGGTGGTGACGCTCTTCAGCTCATCCAGGACCACACCGATCACGCCGATCTTGATGCCATTACGCTCGATGATGGTATACGGTTCAAACAGCAGCCGGCCCTCCAGGTCCTTCACGTTGGCCAGCAGGACCGGGAACTCCGCTTTCTTCATGCCCTCGACCAGGGACTCGGCGGTGTAGTCGAACTCGTGGTTGCCCACGGTAAAGGCGTCTACCCCAATCGCGTTGACCAGTGTGATCTGGCTGTGCCCCTTGGTGACCGCGGAGATGGGCGTGCCCTGGAACTCATCGCCGGCGTTCAGCACCACCACGGGATGGTTGATGGAGTCCCGGTAATGGCTGATCATCCCGGCCAGATTGGCCATGCCGCCGACCATCAGGGTATCGTCGTCCTCGATCCAGCGTCGTGGCGTGTTCTGGGAATGGAGATCGTTCCAGTGCAGGATGGTGACCGGAACCGGGTCGGACTTCTTGGCGCACCCGGCGATTCCCAGCACCAGTGCGGTTATCAGCAATGCTCCCGTGAAATGCAGCAACCCACGCATGATGGTTTTTCCTTGCTGGTTGGTAGTGACTTGGTACTCGCTCCCGGTATTTGCCCCGGGCCGGTGGGCGGTCCGGGTCTACTTGCTCTCATTCCCGCGAAGCAGACTGTCGCATAGCAGAACCCACTCTCATCCCCGCGAAGGCGGGAATCCAGGCAAGGTGCAAGAATATAGTAAGTTAGCAACCTGGAACTGAAGTAGTGTCCAATAGGATGTTTTCATGGTTAACATGTTGTAGTATATTAACATGTCTGGATTCCAGCCTTCGCTGGAATGAGATCCCTCTCGCATTCTGGGACAGTCTGCTACGCAGGAATGACACTCGTTGCACACTTTCCAGCCAACGTCACGAACTTTCACGGGCGAGACGCCCGTGCTACTCTCATCCCCGCGATCCACCTACCGCGCATAGAAACCGTTGCCCGAGGCGTACCCGGTGGCGCCGGCTTCGATCCGCATCGTCGCCAGCGGACAGACCCGGTAGCGTTCCTCGCCCAGCAGCGCCCGCAGCCCCAGCAGCACCGCTTCCACTACATCCAGTCCCACCTGGTCGGCCAACTTCAACGGGCTGATGCTCATCCCGAACAGATCCTTCGCCGCCAGGTCCGCCTCGGTAGGCGTGGCGACGATGCTCTCGCGCACGGTAAACAGCGCGGCATTGATCAGCGTCGCCAGCAGGCGTGCGCCCACCCCGCCGGGCTCGTCAACCACGTGGTACGGTGTCAAGCCCAGCGCTTTCGCCATGCCGGCGGCGCGCGCCAGGTCGTGCCCATGCGAACTGACCGGTTGCATCAGCTCCACCGACCCGGCCCTGTCCAATGGCGGCAGCCCGCCGAAGCCCACGGCGCAAATATCTTCCGGAGCCACCTGCACTGTCACCGTGGCGGCGGCGTTCAGGGTGTGCACCCACACCTGCCCCTTGGGTTCCAGCGCCGGCAGCAGGGCGTTGAGCAGCGTCTGCCGGTCCTCCACCGCGCTCACCAGGCATTCCAGGATTAAACCGTAGGGCCCTTGCTGCAAGACGTGGCCCACCGATTCTTCCGTGATTTCGCCCAGATCCCACAACGGCCAGTCCACGACCCGGATCTTGCCGCCGGTGGAGTCCATCAGCGCCTTCTTCCAGCCATCCACGAGCTGCGGCGCGCCGACGATCAACACCGGCCGGTCAAGAGAAGGTACATCGCCCTGGGGCTGGATCGGTTCAGCCCGGTCTTCTTTGAACCGGCTCCAGAAGATGCCGTCCGGTTCAACGGGCAACGGCCCCGCCGAATGGGTAAAGCGCGAGTCAAAACTGGTCCGGAATGTCAGCCGGCGGTAGAGTTCCTGGCGAGCGCCGGGCTTCGCTTCCACCAATCCGGACAACAGCCCGGCTTGTGACCCAAGGGCCGCTTGCGACAGGTGATCCACCAGGCGCGGCTCGTTGCCGGTATGCCGCACCATACGCCAGGCCTCCATCTCCACGGGCGTCCGGATGCGTTCGTAGAAACCGCCGGGGACATCGTAGTCGAGCACGGCGCTCTTCATACCCGCCGCGCTCGCCAGCGCTACCGCCTGCTCCAGCGTGTCGCCGGTGGTGCTGTCCAGACGGACAAACTCCAGCGCCCCCCGTTTCCCGGCCATCGGCACAAAGCGGAGCCCGAACATGCGGGGATTGGCCTGGATTTCGAGGAAGTCGAACCCGTCGACATCTTCGGTATACATCGCGATCAGGGAGTCGGTGCGCTGTGTGGTCCAGGTCATTTCTTCCATGGGCAGCATTTCCTGACTTTCCACGTCCACCAACAGCAGCGCAGCGTCCGCGAGATCCGCCTTGGCCAAAAACTGGATTTTCGGGGACGACTCCAGCCCCTCGTAGATTTCAATCACCATGGGATCGTATTCCCCTACCACCACGGTCACATCGTCTCCCCGAGTGAGTTCGAGGATGAACTCGGTGAGGGTTGCGGACAGATACGGTACGCCGATTTGGACTTTCATGAGTCACTCCGGTAAAAAACGCGGCGAGCGCCTCCATGGCGCCGGCCGCGTGATGGTTCAACATGGTCTACCGTCCCCGAATCATTCGCCCGGCAGCTTACCCTCGAACGGCTGCACCAGGATCGACAGGAAGATCGGATGGCGACGGGTTTCCAGGTAGCGCTTCAGATCATTCATCACCGCCGCCCAACCGTCATAGTCCGGACGGGTGCAGAGCATGACGGGTTCCGAGAACGCGCCCTCGGTGAGGATCACCCGAGTCCCGTTGCCCTCGTCCTTCAGCTCCCAGGTCACGGTCAGGTTCGAGTCTTCGTCGGCCACTTCCCGCCAGGCAAACGCGAACTTGGCGTTCTCTTCCACTTCCTGTACGGCCAGTTGGTCGTATCCGAGATCCAGCACGCCGCCTTCTTTCAGCTCCAGGGATTTAATCTGCGGAGCGAAGAACGCCTTGACACCTTCCACGGTGGTCAGGGTTTCAAAAACCTCTTCCCGTTCGGTGGCGGTCCACATCTCCAGCCGGAAGTCCTTGGCTTTGCGGGTGGCGAATTCGGGCCGCACCCAGGCGGACGCGCCTTCCATGTGAAACACGAAGCCGTTCAACAGCAGCGTCCACATGTTCCGCAGATCGTCGTCGGAAAAGTCGTCCGCATCGACGATATGGTCGACATCGAGCCGACAGAACTCATTCATCGGGGAGATACGAAACTTGACAATGGTATCGCTGAGGTCGCCTTCACGCATCCGCACCGGCCAACTGAAGCTGAACAGCATTTCCTCTTCATTGAGCTCGAGGATGTTGTGCTGGGGGCGTTCGTCGTATTTCATGAACGGGACAAATTTCCCGCCGAAATCGAACTTGCCGCCTTCCTTCAGGTCGATGTTAACTTGCTGGGCGAACCAGATTTGCAGTTCACGCGTGTCGGTCACACCGCGCCAGGCGATTGCCGGCGGGACTTTCACATCTACGGTGACCGATGCGCTCTTTTTGGTGGTTTCCGTGGCCATGAATCGTGTCCTTGTTCGTTACGCTTGATCCGACCTCCGCCCGCGCAGCCACAGCGCTCCTCGCGGACAAGCGACGGATCCCGGGTTGGTTCGGGTGTTAACGGCGTTCCGAAACGGTGAAGAGCGCCCGAATACGGAACAACTCGTTAACTTATACATTTCTCGCAATCGTTACAACCCTTCGCCTCGGTCTCTCCCGTTCCGCTCCCGAGCGCCACGCACTCCCTCAACACGTCCGCCAAGGTGAAAAGGGGTATTCATGATAAGTAGAAGTCAAGGGGAACACGGAGTTTCCCCATACCCGTCGGCTCAGTGTCAAGTCGGGGCGTTCCAACTTCTTTGTTGAGCATTGAACGCGTTTATTCCTGACCTTTTCTCGCTCGCGCGAAGGGCCGCTACATGACGTACGGCCAGACATTCATGTGCTAACTCAGGGACGTATCCCGTCACAGAAGATAAAGTCAGGGTCGCCCGACCAGCCTCAAAACAGTTACAGGGATGCCCGAAGCATAGTGCTCCATTGCACCAGGTATGATGCTTTCTGAGCTGCGTCATTTGTCTCAGG
>CAZYOC010000242.1:0-6763 GCA_964648415.1 uncultured bacterium
GATTCGTTCATTGCCATGGTGAATTATGCACGAAGCATCTCGCATCAAGCTGCCCCGGGCAAAACTCATACAACAACCCCATTCAGGTGAAACGATCCACTAGTTTACCGCTTCTGTTCGTCGAGGACGTTGCCCTCGGGATCCACCAGCTCCACGTGCAGCTTCATCTGGCCGACGGCATGGGTCGAGCAGCTCAGGCAGGGGTCGAAGGCGCGGATCACCGCTTCCACACGGTTCAGCATGCCGGTCTTCAGGTTCTCGCCGTGGACGTAGTCCTTCGCCACCTGCTGGATGCCCCGGTTCATGGCCAGGTTGTTGTGGCCGGTGGCGATGATAAAGTCCGCCCAGGTGACAATCCCCTGCCGGTCGATCTTGTAATGGTGCATCAGGGTTCCGCGCGGCGCTTCGGTAACGCCGATGCCGTCGAAGCTGTTCGGCTCGGCGTGAGCGCGGACATGGTCGCTCAACACATCCGGCTCGCTCAGGATCTGCTGGATACGTTCCCCGGCGAACAGGATCTCGATCAGCCTCGCCCAGTGGTAATGGAAGCTGGAAAGCTGCGGTTTTTCGGCTCCGCCGCCGAACTCGCTCAAGCTCTCGCCGCCACGGAAGTCCCGCAGTTCCCGGTCAGCATATTCCGTTCCGCACCGGTCGATGATGTTCAGCCGCGCCAACGGTCCCACGCGGTACATCCCTTTCGGGTAGCCGATGGACTTCAGGTAGGGGAACTTCATGTAGGTCCAGGGCTCCACCGCTTCGCCGATCAGCTCGCCGTATTTCAGCGTGTTGTGGCCGTCGACCACGATATTGCCCGAGGCGTCCATCACCCGCAACGTCCCGTCGTAATGCTCCAGGTTGCCGTGACGGTCCACCAACCCCAGGAAGTGGCTGGGGAAGTTGCCGAAGGTGCTGATCTCTTCGGTGAATTCGCCCATGCGCTCTTTGTACCAGTCCAGCGTTTTGCGGGCCAGGTCGATGGTCTCGGGCATCAGGGCCAGGATCTCGTCGTGGTGTTCTTTCGACAACGGCGAATTTACACCTCCGGGCACAACCCAGGTCGGGTGGATGCGTTTGCCGCCCAGCCTCTCGATGATGGACTGGCCGATCTGTCGCAGCCGGATACCGTCTTTGGCGAGCTGTGGGTTCTCCGCGTAGACGCCGAAGATGTTGCGGTCGTCGCGTTCGGCGTCCATGCCCAGCAGCAGGTCCGGTGCGCTGAGGTAGAAGAAGTTCAGCGCGTGGGACTGCATGATTTGCGCCAGGTTTATGATGCGCCGCAGCATGATGGCGGTCTTTGGGATCTGCACTGAGAACAGGTCGTCGCAGGCCTTCGCGCCGGCGACCAGGTGCGACACGGGGCAGATGCCGCAGGTCCGCGCCAGCAGCGAGGGCATCTCGTAGAAGGGACGCCCCTGGCAGAACTTCTCGAACCCACGGAACTGGGTGACGTGAAACTTCGCGTCCTCGACGACACCGTTGTCGTCGAGCTGTAATGTAATCTTGCTGTGGCCCTCGATCCGGGTCACGGGATCTATGACAATGCGCTTGCCCATGCTGCGCTCCTTTACTTGCCGAAACGGGTCAGTTCGGTCGGGTCGGGCGTCCGGCCTTCCAGCAGTTCGGTCAGGACATACCAGATGGCGTCGGCCGGGGGCGGACACCCCTGGAGGTAGACATCCACCTTCACGATTTCATCCACAGGGTACACCCAGTCCAGCAATTTCGGCAGATTCTGATCCGGGATCTGTGGCTGGAGGGTCACGTTCTCCTTGAAGGCCAGTTGCAGCGCCGCGTCGGGGCCGTACTTGTTCCGCATGGCCGGGATGTTGCCGGTCACCGCGCAGTCGCCCAGCGCCACCAGGATCTTCGCTCGTTGGCGGATCTTCTTGATCTTGGCCAGGTCCTCGTTGGTCGAAACAGACCCCTCCACCAGGGCAATGTCCACCGACGCGGGGAGTTCTTTGGTATCCACAATCGGGCTGTAGACGATGGTCGCCTTGTCCGCCAGCTCCAGAATGCGCTGGTCGATATCGAGGAAGGACATGTGGCAGCCGGAGCAGCCGTCCAGCCAGATGGTCGCCAGTGTCGGTTTGCTCATCGCTTGTCCTCCCGGCGCATGAGGGTGAGGTACGGCAGGAACTGGCGCCGTTTGGCCATCTCCGCTACTGAGCGACCTTTCTCCGTCAACGCTCCTGTCGGGCAGACGTGGACACACTTGCCGCAGCGGGTGCAGGATTCCGATTCTCCCCAGGCCTGGTCGAGGTCGGTGATGACTCGTGTCCCGATGCCGCGTCCGGTGAAGTTCCAGGTGTGTGCGCCCTCGATCTCGCCGCAGACCCTCACGCAGCGTCCGCAGAGGACGCAGCGGTTGTCGTCTTGCAGGAACCGGTCGTGGGACGCGTCCACTTGATGGTCTCGGTGCAGGTAGGGGAAGCGGCTGTGGTCCATTTTCAGATCCTGCGCCAGTTGCTGCAACTCGCAGTTTCCGTTGGAGATGCACACCGCGCAGACATGGTTGCGCTCACTGAACAGCAGTTCAAGGATCATCCGGCGGTAGGTGTTGATCCGCTCAGAGCGGGTCCGCACCACCATACCTTCTCCGACACGGGTAACACAGGCCGGCAGCAGCTTGTTGCTGCCCTGGACCTCCACGAGACAGAGCCGGCAGGCGCCGATGGACTGCAAGCCTTCCAGGTTGCAAAGTGTCGGGATGTGGATGCCGTTTTCCTGGGCCACCTGCAGGATGGTCTCGTCGGCGCGAGCACCGACGTCCTTATCGTCGATGCGCAGGGTTTTGATGCGCACTTTGGGTTGCTCAAGCATGGTGCGCCTCCTCGGTTTCATCTTCAGCGCGGTTGGCGGCGATCAGCTCGTCGTACTCGTGCCGGAAATACTTCAACGTGCTGACCACCGGGTTGGGCGCGGACTGGCCCAGGCCGCAGAGGCTGGTGTTCTGCATCAGGTCACACAGCTCCTCGATGCGGGCGATGTCCTCCGGAACGCCTTTGCCCTTCAGGATCTTGTCCAGCAGGTTGTAGAGGTGGACTGAACCGACACGGCAGGGTACGCACTTGCCGCAGGACTCCGACATGCTGAACTCCATGAAGTACTTGGCGACGTCGACCATGTTGGAGGTCTCGTCCATGATGATCATGCCGCCGGAGCCCATGATGGAGCCAAGTTTGGCCAGGGTCTCGTAATCCACCGCCTCGTCGAGACACTCGGCCGGGATGCACCCGCCGGACGGCCCGCCGGTCTGCACCGCCTTGAACTTTTTGCCGTCGGGAATACCGCCGCCGATCTCCTCTACGATTTCCCGCAGACTGATGCCCATGGGGACTTCGATCAGGCCGGTGTTCTCGATGCGGCCCGCCAGGGCGAACACCTTGGTGCCCTTGCTGTTCTCCGAACCGATGCCGGCGAACCAGTCGGCGCCGTTGCGGATGATGGCCGGGATGTTGGCATAGGACTCCACGTTGTTGATCAGGGTGGAGTGTCCCCAGAGGCCTTGCTCGGCGGGATAGGGGGGCCGGGGCCGGGGGGCTCCGCGTTCGCCCTCGATGGAGGCCATCAGTGCGGTCTCCTCGCCACAGACAAACGCGCCCGCGCCCAGCCGCACCTCCAGGTGCAGGTCAAACGTCGTGCCCAGCAGACGTTTGCCCAGGATGCCGTTGCGTTCGGCCTGTTTAATCGCTTTCTCGATTCGCTTGATGGCGAGGGGGTATTCCGCGCGGATGTAGATGTAGCCCTCTTCCGCGCCCACCGCCAGCGCAGCGATGGCCATGCCCTCGAGTACCCGGTGCGGGTCGCTTTCCAGCACACTGCGGTCCATGAACGCCCCGGGGTCGCCCTCGTCGGCGTTGCAGACCACGAACTTCCGGCGGTCCATGGATTTTGCCACCGTGCTCCACTTGAGGCCGGTGGGGTAGCCCGCGCCACCGCGTCCCCGTAAACCGGATTGCATCACCTCCTGGATGACATCGGCCGACGTCATCTCGGTGATCACTTTCATCAGGCCGCCGTAGCCGTCGTGGGCGATGTAGTCTTCGATCCGCTCGGGGTCAATCTTGCCGCAGTTCTCCAGGACAATTTTCTTCTGGTGCGTGAAGAACGGCGTATCGGTGGGCGCTTGCAGACGCTCGACCGGTTTCGTGTCGAGGTGGTCCAGGATGTCCGGCACGTCTTCCGGGCTGACGTTCTGGTACATCACATCCCGGTCGTCCACCCGCACCACCGGCCCTCCGGCGCAGGGACCCATGCAGCCGACTCCCTTCACCAGGCAGACCTCGCCCAGTTCGCGCTCCTTGACGCCTTCCTTGAGAGCATCGAGGACCTTGTCGCTGCCGGAGGAGACACACCCGGCGGCGACACATACGTGCAGCCGGTGCGTGGAACGCTCCTCTTCCTCCTGCACCCGTTCGGCGAGCTCTCTGAGTTGTTCATGCATCATGGGCTATGACCTCCTCGAGCTTGGCGCAGAGGGCTTCCGGGGTCAGCTTGCCGACAGCGTCGCCGTCGATCACCGCCACCGGCGCGAGCCCGCACGCGCCCACACAGCGGGCGGATAGCAGGCTCAGTTCGCCGTCCTCCGTCGTCTCGCCCAGTTCAATGCCATATTTCTCCTTCACCGCGTCCAGCAGCGCGGGCACGCCCTTGATGTAGCAGGCGGTGCCGGTGCACATCACGCAGGTGTGCTTGCCCTGCGGCTTCATGGTGAAGTAGTGATAGAACGTCGCCACGCCGTAGACCTTGCTGAGCGGCAGACGCAGCGATGCCGCCACGTAGGCGAGGGCGTCCTTGTCGAGGTAGCCGAACGCGCCCTGCACGGCATGCAGCGTCTGGATCAACGCGTGGTGCGCGTGGCCATGCTTGCGCATGGCGGCGTTGACCAGCTTCCAGCGCTTGTCGTCGGTGGGCGGTTGAGGCTTGATGAAATCAATCACCGTAGGCGTTCCCCCTGCGAGAGGTTGACATCAGAATCAACAGTATGAGTCAGGTTACGGGAAAGAAGTCGACTTGTGCAAGTACGCTTGCATTCCACGTAGCCATACTTTACAGGAGAATATATGGATTTGTGAAAAAAAGAACAATCTGGAAGCGTGAAAGCTCGCGTCTCCTTGTTCCCCTGAGTGAACTCGTTGGTGAGTACACTGCAAATTCGTTTGTCAAATGTGATCTGCATCACCCGTATGGAGGAGTGCTGTGTGCTCTTTAGTATATGGAGTGGAAGATCCTGCGAGGATTGGATATTTCAACGATGACGCTTGACTCCTCGCATGGCTCGAGGCTACCTTTTTATTTCGAAAGCTGAAAACCCGATCAGGTCAGCGGGCAAGCGAATCCGGGGCTTGGGAGGTTTTCAGCCGGTTACCTTGAACGTACGTAGGACTTCGATCGCCCGGCGATCGGGGAGGCCTTATGCGTAAATCGATAGCTGTTGTTTTCGTGTGCTTGCTGCTCGCCGTGTCGTTTGGTCATGCCGACCAGTTTCAGGGCGGGTTCAGCCAGCAGTACGTCACGTCGGCGATGACCCTGCCGATGCGTACCAGCACTTATGTGCTGCACACTCGAGGCTCGACGGTGAGCATCAATGATCAGGCCTGGTCCAACGCCACCATCGCGTTCAGCTACAATTACGGTTTCTTGCAGAACACGGAGCTGGAGTTGTCCGGGGTGCTCTACCAGGACCTGAACCTGAGCTCAGTGCCGGGCGACGATGGGGACGTGCAGACGGCCAACACTCCTGGACGTCTGTATCTGCGGTGGAAATACGCCGGCAAGTCTTTCGGCGCCACGAATTTCTTCTGGGGATTGCAGGGCACGATGATGACGCGGCTCTCTTCCCAGGCGGTTGAGAATGTCTATCTGGAGCCTTACCACAGCGACAATCTTGGCATTCAATTCGGCCCGATCTTCAGCTATTTCCAGAATCCGTCATCAATCAACGACGGGTTCCAGATCACCTACAACTTCAACTACATCAACTTCAACAACACCGGGCAGTTTTCTTCCTCCATGGAAGCACTGCAGGTCTTCTCCGGTCTGGTGATTCCGATTAATCCCACGTTCACAGCGGCGGTGGAATCCCAGGGCATGTATGTGATGGACTATGGGAAGAGCTGGTCCAATGTCTATTCAATTGAAGCATATGCTTATCTGACGCCGTCAATCCGCTACAACATCATGCCGGGTGTGACTCTCATGTCGGGCGTGGACATCAAAGTGTTCGAAAACGACGAGTTGACCGACTCGGAACTGCAACCCGGCGATGCCCCGAGTTATCCCGGCTGGCGTGTGACCAGCAAGCTGGTCTTTACCTCGGAGGCGGTCGGCGGGCCGGCGTACCAGACGGCCCCGATGCCGGGTATGCAGACCGGCGGGTACGGCGGTGGATACAGCGGTCCGACCGGCGCTTCGCTGATGGGGCAGCTCCATTCGGAAAATCGTGACGCCCTCTACGACTGGGGCGGCAGCGTTTCCGAAGACGTGGAATATGTTGAGCACAAGTTGGAGCAGATCCGCGAAGACCGGATCAAAGCTGAAAACAAGCTGCGCGAAATCCGCGAGGATCTGCAGCGGGGCAAGTAAGAACCCCACACATTGCATTCTGAATTCGATTCAGCCGCCCTTTTCAAGTGCGGCTGTTTTTTTGAGCGACCGCACGGAGGAAAACCCGGGAACACCGGTACGCAGGGATCACGGCAGATTTATAGGGCCTGTTGCACGAATCAGCTTGCGTCTCTCGGGGTCAAGGATAGCACAA
>CAZYOC010000243.1:0-6739 GCA_964648415.1 uncultured bacterium
TGAACGATAATGCGCAGCTCAGAACGATTCATAGCTGGCGCAATGGACCACTAGTGCCAGTTCAGATCAGGTTGACTCGTTGGCCTTGAAACCCGACAGTGAACAGTCGGGCCAAACAGCCTACGCTCTGCAACTCAACACTCAAACTCGATCTGAATTGGCACTAGCTAACCTTATCGAATCCAGCCCCGACATTGCTGAGTTCAGACGCGCCAAAGAAACCGCCCAGTTCTTCCTCGAGCTTGAAAACAAAGAGCAAACAGAATGGGTGGATGATCTTCGCGCACGTCTTAAGGTGAATCCCGACGCGAATGTGGCGGTTTGCGTACTCGATACTGGCGCCAACAATGGACATGCTCTTCTACAACCCGTCCTTGCCGATACCGACTGCCATGCGGTGGAGCCGGGCTGGGGTGTCAATGATCATGAAGGCCACGGCACCCTGATGTGCGGAGTCGCCGCTTTCGGAGATTTGGTGGAAGCCCTGCAGCACAATCATCCGATCCGAGTTGAACATTGCCTTGAATCAGCAAAGATTCTTCCCCCGCATGGAGAAAATGAGCCCGATTTGTATGGCGACATCACTATTCAGGGAATAAGCCGTGCAGAGATTCAAGTTTCAAAACGTACTCACATTGGCTGCTTGGCTGTGACTACAGAAGACGGGCGCGATCGCGGGAGGCCATCTTCTTGGTCGGCGGCAATCGATAAACTCACTTCCGGTTTTGACGATACCGCTAAACACCTCTTTGTCGTTTCAGCAGGAAACACTTTGGAACATAACGAATGGGCCGATTATCCAAATAGTAATAAGACTAATTCGGTCCATGATCCGGGTCAGTCCTGGAATGCCCTAACTGTTGGTGCTTACACAGAAAAAGCCCTGCTTTCAGACCCAGACTTACAGGATCATGTCCCTCTCGCTCAGCCTGGCGAGTTATCGCCTTTCAGCTCCACATCTCTCGTTTGGGAAAGTAAATGGCCTATAAAACCGGATATCGTGCTGGAGGGAGGTAATCTCGAGAAGGGACCTGATGGCTTCATCAGCGAACATGATGATCTCTCACTACTCTCGACCGGGCACCAGCCGACACGACGTCAATTTGATTCAATCAATGCGACAAGCGCTGCTGCTGGGCAAGCAGCATGAATGGCAGCTCAGATTCAAGCAAGTTATCCTGACGCATGGCCCGAGACAATTCGAGGATTGATGATTCATTCCGCTGAATGGCCGGATGCCTTGAAACGACAATTCCTAGATTTAAACGGGCGGGGGGAATATTTAATATCAGACTACGGGCAATTACTGCGTTTCTGCGGCTATGGAGTACCCAACCTTGGAAAGGCGTTAGCATGCGCATCAAATTCGCTGACGCTTGTCTCTGAGGCAGAAATACAACCCTATACAAGAAAAGAGGGTCGTTCCGACTGTTCAACCAAGGATATGCATCTGCACCGGATTCCTTGGCCGCACGAAGTTCTTCTCGATTTAGGTGAAACGCCTGTTACCATGCGCATCACACTTTCCTACTTCATCGAACCGAGTCCTGGCGAGGTTGGTTGGAAGGACAAGTACCGTTATGCTTCTTATGGCCTCCGATTCGGTCTTAACAGTCTTGGGGAAAGTGAAGAAGTCTTTATGAAGCGACTGAATAAGGCTGCCCGCGATGTGGATGAAGGAAAACCTGAGACTGATAGCGGTTGGGACCCTTGGAAAATCGGAACAAAACGTCGTGATATTGGTTCCGTCCATTCCGATATTTGGGAGGGTACGGCTGCAGATATAGCCTCCTGCAACCTGATAGGAGTCTATCCCGTGATCGGCTGGTGGCGGGAGCGCGCTTGGCTCCAGCGATGGGACAGTGTTGCAAGGTATTCCTTGATTGTGTCGCTCCATACACCTGACGAAAGCATTGACATATATACTCCCGTTGCTGCTAAAGTTGGAATACCAACTCAAATCGAAACTTCAACAGGTACGTAGACCTTTGTGATGTGTAATGATCAGCCTTTTCCTCACATCCCGAAATACAGCCCCCACCAGCCTCGCACGACCCAGCCCCCGGACGCCAGCGCCAGCAGCAGGCCGATGATGAACAGCGTCGGTTCGCGCCTTTCACGCGCGGTCATGGCGAAATCGAACGCCATCAGGGGATAGAGGATCGCCAGCAGCAGGTGCGCCGGCGGTTGGAACTTCGGGTAGAGCAGCGGTTCAAAGGGGTCGAAGAACTGCGAGTAGACGGCGATCACCACGAACAGCGTGACAAACCAGCCGATGAAGTTCAGCCAGGGGATGCCGTACCAGCGGCCCAGGATATAGTTGGCGCGCCGATCCCACCGCCAGAAGCCGCCGTCACGCATCACCGGGTCCATCACCAGGTCCAGCAGGAAGCCCAGCAGGCCGACCACAAACGCCAGCAGCAGGCGCATGTCCATGGGGCTTTCGAGCTGCGGGTCGCGGGTGGCGTAGTCCACATAGGCGATGACATCGTTCATGGAGATCATGATCATGGCGGTGAGCGCGGCCCAGTAGATCAGGACGGTGAAGATGCCCCACATCAGCATGACGACGAGCGGCAGTCCGCCGCCGATGCGCGGGCCCAGCGAACGGTCATAGGTGTAGCGTCCCACGTAGTGAAACTTCAGCGCGAGGATCTCACCGATCGCAGGGATGATCATGCCGATCAGGAACAGCATGAGGAAGGGGAACCAGCCCATGGCGATGACGCCGAACAGCGCCAGCCCGGCCACCAACGGCAGCAGCATCAGGCGGTAGAGCCACTGGGGAACGTCACGCCCCCGGTTGGCTGCGCGCCGGGTCAGGATCAGAAAAACAACTCCCGCGGCGAAGGCGAGGTACAGCCCCACCTCCACCGCGAGAAAATCGCCACGGACGTTTACAAGCATCAGCTTTCCATGTCACGTGCGAACCGCTGCAACGCCTCGTCGAGCACCTTCGTGTTGCGCTCCATCAGCACCTTGGGATCGACCATCAACCCCGCCGCGATGGTGGCGTTGTCCAGCAGCATCCACACCGAGTTCGACGCCATTTCCTTCAAGGCGTCGTCCTTGCGCAGCTTGTCCAGGTTCTTCATGATGGCGTGCTTCGGGTTGATCTCCAGGTGGAAGGTTCCGAACTGGAAATCGTTGCGGGCCGCTGCCTGCATCACCCGTTGCATGCCGGTGGTCATGTGTTCGCTGGGGTTGACCAGCACCGCCGGGCTGCCCACGAGACGCTTGGACACCCGCACCTCGCTGACCTTGTCGCCCAGCACTTCCTTCATCCAGCGCGCCAGCTCCGCCGCCTCATCCCGGGGCAACGCTTCCGGCTTGTCCTTCTTCTCCTCATCGGCGCTGTCGTCGCTCTCTTCAGGCAGATCGAGGTCCGCCTGGTCGGCCGACACGAGCTTCTTGCCCTCATACTCACGCAGGCCCGACATCACGATGTCGTCGCCGCCCTCGAACATGTACAGCACCTCGATATCCGCCGCCTGGAAGGCTTCCAGGTAGGGTCCGGCCTCGATCACCTCACGGTTCGGCCCGGAGATGAAGTAGATCTCCTTCTGGTCCGGCTTCATGCGCGACAGGTAATCGTCCAGCGAAGTCAGCTCCTGGTCCTCAGTCTTGCTGGACTCGTACCGCAGCAGCCGCGCCAGGTCGGTCTTGTGCTCGAAGTCGGTGTACACGCCTTCCTTGAGGAACGTACCGAACTTCTTGAAGAAATCGTTGTACTTCTCCGGGTTCTCCAGCGCCTCTTCCGTGAGGAACTTGATGAGCCGGCCGGTCATCACCCGCTTCAGCTTGGCGATCAGCGCGCTGTCCTGCATGGTCTCGCGGCTGATATTCAGCGGCAGGTCTTCCGAGTCGATCACACCCTTGACGAAACGGAAATACTCCGGCAGCAGCTCTTCTGCCTGCTGCTGGATCAGAATCTTCTTGCAGTAGAGCGACACGCCCGGCTCGACCCGGCCCAGCCCCAGCATCTCCTGGTTATCGCCCGGGACAAACAGCACCGACTTGATCGCCAGGGGCACGTCGGCGTTGAAGTGGAACGTGTACATGGGTTCATCGAACGCGTTGGCGATGAACTTGTAGAACTCCTTGTACTCATCCTCGGTGATGTCGCTCTTGGACTTGGTCCACAACGCGCCCACCGTGTTCACCTGTTCGCCGCCGATGAAGATGGGGAAGTCCACGAAGTTCGAGTACTGCTTCACCAGGTCCTTGATGGTGTTCTCTTCGGCGTAGTGCTTCTGGTCTTCCTTGAGGTGGATGGTGATGGTGGTTCCGCGCTTCAGCCCCTCCGCCTTCTCGATCGTGAAGGCGCCCTTGCCGGTGGAGGTCCAGAGGATGCCGTCGTCCTCCTTCCGGCAGCTGCGGCTGGTCACCTCGACCTTGTCGGCCACCATGAACGCGGAATAGAACCCCACGCCGAACTGCCCGATCAGGGAAACGTCCATCCGCTCGCCCTCGGCCACCTGCTTGAGGAACTCACGGGAGCCCGAGTGGGCGATGGTGCCCAGGTTTCTGTTGGCCTCATCGGCGTTCATCCCCACGCCGGTATCGGAAATGGTGAAGGTGCGCTTCTCTTCGTCGGTCGTGATCTGGATTTCAAGCGGCGCGTCGGGGTCGACCACGTCCTTGTCCACCAGCGACGTGCGCCGCATTTTCTCGAGTGCGTCAGACGCGTTGGATATCAGCTCGCGGACAAAGATCTCCTTGTCCGTATACAGCGAGTTGACCACGATGTCCAGGAGCTGTGCGACCTCTGCTTTGAACCGAAGGGTCTTCCCTTTCTCGCCGGTCGATTCGCTCATTGCTATCTCCTCCTTACTCGGGTGTAGTGTATGTGTACAGGTTCACGCCGCTTCAATCACCCGGACTGTCCTCCCAGGGACGCGGGTTGAAACGGCTGCTTTTTCTCAGCTTCTCCAGAATTACTCGCTCGGTATCGCTTAGTTCCCGGGGGGAATGGATCTCGATCTCAACCACCAGGTCGCCCCGGTCGCCGTTGCGGTCCAGCAGCCCCTTGCCCTCGAGCCGGAAGGCGCCGCCCTTCGACGCGCCCGGCGGGATGGTCACCGAATGCCGCTTCTCCAGCCCCGGAAGATAGTAACGTCCCCCCAGTATCGCTTCCCACGGGGTCAGGGGCATCGTGAGACGCAGGTTGTTGCCGTCTGGGATTAAGTACGGGTGCGGCTTCACTTTGACCATAATCAGCAGATCGCCCGGGATGCTGCCCTTCCAGCCCGGAACGCCCTGGCCCGGCACCCGCACCTTGGCGCCATGCCGTACGCCTTTCGGGATCTTCACCTCCAGCGCCCGGGGACGGATGGACGGCGAGGAGGCGGGCCGGATGGTAAGGCGACGAGTGCAGCCGGTCAACGTCTCCTGCAGAGAAATTTCGACCTCCGCTTGAAGGTCTTTGGGAGACGCCTTTTTGTCGCCGGGCATGTCGGCTGTGCGGGATTTCTCCCAGGCGTCGTCAAAAGCGTCGTCAAACCCCTTGAAGCCTTTCCCGAACAGCGATTCGAAGAAATCGGAATGGTCGGCTTTCGACTCGGCTTTCTTCTTCGCGCCGAAATCGAATTCCATGTTGTCGCCATACTCTGCGGTGTGGCCCCAGTTGGGAGGCGGGTGGAAATCCTGGCCGCTGCGCCAGCTCGGCCCGAGGCTGTCGTAGCGGGCGCGCTTGGAGGGATCGCTCAGGGCCTCGTGGGCTTCCTGGATCTCCTTGAACTTCTCCTCGGCCCACGGAGCCTTGTTCACATCGGGATGGTACTTGCGCGCCAGCTTACGGTATTCCTTCTGGATCTCCGTCTGGCTCGCACTGCGCACCACCCCAAGGATGGCGTAATAATCTTTGAACCGTGGACTCATGCCCCTCTTCCGCTGAACCGCATTTCAGGTTGCTTCGGAATATACAACGTTGAAGCTTGCGATAAAGGGGAGGGGGCGCTTTGGACACCGGAAAGAGCAAGATTCTCGAGAGAGAGTGTGGCATGGTAATCTCGGCCATGATTGTCACGGGCGGGACGCCCGTGCTACAAGCCTGACCCTCTAGATTTCTGGACCACCCAGCGCAACTTAACGAACCCCAATCTTTCATGAGTAACCGTTCTTTGTCTACGTAAACCATGACATGGAAGTGTCTTGAGTGATTTCCGGTTTATGCTGCCCGGCTTCGGGACAGAAGTCCCAAAACAGGTCAGGTATGGCATGGTCGGGCTACGGCTTTGCGGATTCAATCGCCTGCGCCCATTTCTTCCGGCCGTTGAGCACGAACCGGTAGTCCAGGCCATTGCCCCCCGCCACCGCCAGTGAGTTGGGCGCGACCGGGAGGACGTTGAACAGCTTGGTCCAACACGGGGTTACGGTTTGCACCTGTTTCAGCTCGATCTCGGTCTGGCCGCCCTGGAAGTTCAGCTTGTGCGCTTCAAACACCAGCCGCTGGTTGGTCAGGTAGAGCTTTCCGCCGACCGTCTCCGCGCCTTTCTGCAGATTCGCCGCGCCTTCCTTGATGATCTCTTCGCCTTTGCGCAGTTCAGTTTTCACGTCGTCCTCGTCGTTTAGCCCGGATATTTTACAAGTATTCATGCTTCGTCAACTTAACCCTTTATATAAAATCGGTTTAAAGGGTTTTCGGCTTTGAATCACATAACGACAATTAGTTGTCTTTTTATGCAACCCGCTGCCGGGGTTGAAGGATCTGGTAAACCTGTCCCCAAGGTGCGCGCCA
>CAZYOC010000244.1:0-6699 GCA_964648415.1 uncultured bacterium
GCTGGAATGAGATTCCTCTCGCATTCTGGGACAGTCTGCTTCGCGGGAATGAGATTCATGGGGCATTATGATACAGTCATTGCCGCAGGAAGGACACGAGTTAGACACTCAGATACAGTCTCCTTGGCGGGAATGACAAACGATCAGGATTCTGACACGGTCGATTTTTCAGTGCAGCGGCGAGGAGTGAAATCCTACCAAGAAACCGAATCATCACAGGCATCACTTTTGCAAGCACAGATGAGGAAACCAAAACGAGGCGGGGGAGAGACTCACATGATACGAGTTGGTCTGATCGCATTGTTGCTTGTCGTGGCGGCCGCGAGCAGCTTCGCGCAGGGGGAGCTGGAACGTTCCGACAAGAAGACTCTGTTCGTGTACCCGGTGCAGTACGGCCGGCACGCTCAGAATGTCCCGCACAACCGTCAGCAGTGGGTACAGCAGGAGTTCTACGGGATCTTCGTTGCCACCTTCCAGCGTTTCGATTTCGTCACCTTGCCGGAGAGCACCGACCTGCACGAATTCCTGAGCGACGCCTCGGCCTACATGGACGCCCACGCCAAGGAGATGGTGCAGAAGCGCAAGGAAGAGGATGGCCGTATCGGCGAGACCCTCGTTACCCTCGAAGACCTCAAGAAGACCATCCAGCACAGCTACCTGTTCGTGCCTACCTTCACGAAGGTCAAGCAGGAAAAGAACAAAGACGGTGATGTGTTCTACCAGATGGAGTTCGAGCTGGACATCTACCGGACGTTGGACGGCGAAAAGGTGACCACGCTGGAGGTCGGTCCGGCCAGCCTGGGCGTGGTGTTCGGAGCCCTGATGAACATCACGGCGGGCGCGTTCGACAAAAACGAATCCGCCTTCCGCAACACTGTGACCGGTATCTTCGAGGACGCGAAAACACAGATTCGCAAGATGGACGAGTTCGCACTCAAGGCCCTCATCACCATGGCGGACTTCAACAGTTTCCATTTCGACCTGGGGAAGGACTTCGGCGTACGTCTCGATGGACGTTACAAGGTATGGCGATTGAACGCGGACGGCGAGCGGGTGGATATGCTGGCGTTTGGCAAGGTGCGTGAGATCGAGGACAACACCAGCCGCGCCCAGATGCTGATCGGCAAGGCGGGCTGGGGCGACCAGGTGGTGGAGTCTGCCGCCATCGGGCTCAACATCATCCCGGTCCTCGGTGCATCGCCCTTGGAGCTGAAAGGCTTTGATCAGTTTAGCGATGGTGTTGTCTATCGCTTACCAGAGGGCGGTAATAATTACGGAGCAATTACGTATGCATTGCCGGAGGACGCCAAGGGCTACCGCGCCTCGATCGGTGTCAGCCTGGAGTATAATCTGGCCTGGCTGCTGGGAGTCAGTGAGCTGTACCTGGTGGCGGAGGGCGACTGGATGCCGGTATCGAACCTGATGGTTTTCAGCGGGATGGGTGGCATCGAGAAGAAGATTTACTTCCGGCGGTTGGCGGTGTTCGGCATGGTCAAGGCGGGCGTCATCGGCGTCAACTTCATGGAAGTGGAGATCAAGGACAGCGACCATGTGGACGCGGACGATGGCCGGGTGTTCGGCATCGCCGGCGACCTGGGCGCGGAACTGCTGATTACCCCCAACATCGCTTTGCAGGGACGGCTCGGCTGGTACGGCTTCCCTTCACAGACGGTCATCACGGCGGTGGATCAGAATGGCGACTTGCACCAGGCGCAGGTCCGGTCGGTGGGGTTGACGTATAAGGCGGCGCTGATCATTATGTTATAAGTTCATCGCAGGAAGCACATAGTGTTCCATTGCACCAGCTATGATGCTTTCTGAACTGCGTCATTTGTCTCAGAAACAAGCAGAAACAGTCATACCTGGTGCAATGGAGAACAAAAGAGGAAACCATGCGGGATACACCGATTCACATCGGCATCATTGACGATGAGAAGAACATCCGGCGCACCTTGAAGATGGTGCTCGAACCGGAAGGGTATAAGGTCTGGGAAGCGGAGAACTGTGCTGAGGCGCGGGAGAAGATCAAGGCGGAGGAGACCGACGGCCTGCTGCTGGACATGCAGCTCCCCGACGGTGACGGTCTCGATCTGCTCAAGGAGATGCGCCAGGCGTTGCCGGGCCTGCCGGTCGTGATGGTCAGCGGCCACGGCACCCTGGAGCACGCGGTCGAGGCCACCAAGCGCGGGGCCTACGACTTCCTCGAGAAACCCATCGACAAGCCGCGTCTGCTGGTGACGGTGAAAAATGCGCTGGAAGTAAGCGGGCTGCGTCGCGAGCTGTCGCGTCTGGCGGCGGGCGGCGAGATGATCGGCGAATCGCCGCAGATGGACAAGGTACGCCAATGGGTGCAGCGTGTCGCGCCCACCGACAGCCGGGTGTTGATTCTGGGCGAATCCGGCACAGGCAAGGAGCTGGTGGCCCGGGCGGTGCATGAGAACTCGTCCCGTCGTGACAAACCGTTTGTCAAGGTCAACTGCGCCGCGATCCCTCGTGAACTGGTGGAAAGCGTCCTCTTCGGCCATGTGAAGGGCGCATTCACCGGCGCGTTGAAGGACAAAGTGGGGACGTTCAAACAGGCTGACGGCGGCACGTTGTTCCTCGACGAGATCGCCGATATGGGCTTCGAGGCGCAGGCCAAGGTGTTGCGTGTATTGCAAGAGGGTGAGTTTGAGCCGGTGGGAGCGTCGAAGACGGATAAGGTGGATGTCCGTGTCATCGCCGCAACTCACCGCGACCTGAAAGAGGAGGTGGACGCGGGGCGTTTCCGGGACGACCTCTATTACCGCCTCGCGGTGCTTGTGCTGGACCTGCCGGCCCTGCGCGAACGAGAGGGCGATGTGGCCGTGCTGACCAAGTACTTCTTCCGTGATTTTCACGCCAACGGCCTGCCGTTCCGGAGAGTCAGCCCACAGGCGATGGCCATGCTGACGCGGTACGACTGGCCGGGCAATATCCGCCAGCTACGCAACGTGGTGGAGCGGCTGGCGATCCTGGCGAGCGGCGACGAGGTGGCGGTGGAGGACCTGCCGCCGGAAATCAGCGAGGCGGGCGGCGCGCCGGCGGCCGGAGAAGGGTTCATCATGCCCATCGGCACACCCCTGGCGGATGTGCGCAACGAGGCCGAACGGCTCTATCTGCAGCAGGTGCTGGAGCATACGGACTGGAATGTGAGCGAAGCGGCGCGTGTTGCGGGTGTGGAGAGGACGCACCTCCACAAGAAGCTGAATGCGCTGGGGTTAAAACGGTAACACGGTTTCCAGCGCTATCCTTTGTCATAAATAACGTGTCGCTACCTGGCATATCCAGCGCAGCCGGGGATCTCCGCCATTTCTGGTTCAAATGGTGCAGACTGCCAGGCATTAATCATGAACAGGAATGCTCGGTTGCTCAGGATACGCCATCGTTCATGGTCTCTTCGCATCGGCGGTGTCCTGGCCGAGCCCCAAACTGGAGCAGTTTGTGCGAGAAGGGTTTATCCAACGCGAAGAGGGAAAACTACACTACACACGCAAGGGTATCGTCCTGGCGGATGCGTTGGAAACGAGCCTGAGCGAGGGAATCTGACCCGGCTGGAAAAAGCTGACTTCGCCCGGAAGGTTCACGAAACAGGCGGCACGGCCCGGGGCAGATAGTGTTCCTGGCAGGTGAAACGCTCCACCAGCAACCGCGCTATTCGCCAGATGATTCAATAACCGGAACAATCGCCAGAACATTCGGAATGCTCCAGATCGCCTTGTTTGAATTGTGAGGCGTGAATCCCGTTTCAAAACTGCCGACCCAGTCCCAGTAACCGCCTTCCGGTAACGCAATGCACACCTGCGCTTCCGGGCCGCCTTCCAGGTGCTGCGCAGCGACAATCCCAAGCGGCAACTCCAGCAGCAGGTTGTTGAAATCGTGCATGGAGAGGGGCGATCGGCAGATCACGATGAGCGCGTTGCCATCGGTATCCACCGCAAGCGCCGCCTCGCTCCAATAACGTGGCTGCTGCTGCCAGGCGTTTTCCCCCGGTCTTTTGATCAAGCGCAGGTTCTGCAGAACGCCATGATACCTTGCCACCAGCGAATCGAGGGGAAGCTGGGCGCGATCCACAATGTCGAAAGCGGGAAGACCGGGTCGTTTGGGGTCAAAGACGGCGAACGAGTGGTATTTGTCGTTAAATGCCGGGTTGTTGCTGTGACTGCGACTCCTCATGAAGCCGACATGAGTCTTGTAATCGGTGTGGAACATGCCGGCGTTGGTTGCTGCGAAGGCGGCCTGTGTCTCACAAATCATGCGGGCATCAAGGGAGGCGGTGGTGTCGATCTCCGAGGCGGCGAACAATGTCGGCCGGAAGTGTGCAGGGGACACACGCAGAACGTAAAGCAGTGAATCGGCCACAGGGATCGATGGCGAGACCTTGAATCGGCCCAGCTCCATACCTTCATACAAGGTGACCCACTCGTGCTCGCCTGGCGGTAGCGGCTGGTCTTGTAAAGGTTTCTTTTTATCTGCGTTGGTATGGCAGGAGCTTATTACAGCCGCGAAGCACAGAAGTATTAAGCAACGTTGAACAGGTTGTAGGATTGTCATAAGCTGACTTTCTCGCCTTTACGTTCCTGCAGAATCAGGTAATAGCCATCGGGATCCAGCACGGTCATTTCGACCAGGCCGGGTTCCTTTACGTGGGGTTCTTCAATGATGGTCACCCCCAGTTTGATTTCTTCAAACAACTGGTCGATGTCATTGACAGTCAGCACGAGCATCGCCGCGCCCGGTGCAGGAAACGGGGTCAGGTCGGGATAGGTCTCTTCGATGGCTTCCTGAGATTTCAGTTGGATGGCGACAGTCCCGGCCCTTACTGTTGCTTCCAGAGGTACGCCGCTGGACGGCCAATAGGTCGCCGACTCAAAGCCCAGATCCTTGTAAAAGGAAAGGGTTGTGCGAATACTGCGCACCGTTAATTGTACAGCCGCCTTTTTGAACTGCTCATGCTCCCGTACCGCCGGCGCGTCGGTCTGTACGGAGTCGTCCCCCCCACCGCAGTGGAGGACTGCCAGTGCGCTGAAAGCCGTGATTCCAAGGAGAATCGCCCGTCGCCATCCCATCATCCTGCTCCCGTTGTCGGTTGTTTCACGTGCTCAGTACCTTGAAAAAACACACAGCACGCGTGAAAAACAAGTCTTCGACGCTTCCAATGCGTATATTGCCTCCCGGACGTCCCCCTGCACGAAACCTGTGACGAGGAGTAGCGGCGATGACGGTGTGGAAAGCGAATGCTGTTTGGCTGGCCGGTCTGGCGCTGAGCGTCGGGCTGCTGATAGGATGCGGGAAGAAAGAGAAGGCGAGTTCCGGCGAGGACCGCACAGAACAACTGGAAGCGCCGCAATACGAGATGCCCCTCGGCAGCCCGATCCCGTTGGTGGATATGAAGATGAAAAACGTGGACGGGACGCTGGTCGCCATCGAGGATGTCATCGGCGACAACGGTGTGGTTGTGCTGTTTCTTTCCAATTCCTGCCCGGATGTACGGACGCTGTGGGCGCCGATGCGAGAGGCGGTCAAGCTCTGCAGACGCAACGGGATTGGTGTTATCGCGGTCAACTCCAACGATCCCAAACATAATGACCGTGACGGTTTCCAGGGCAACCGTGAGCTGGCCGAGGAACTGAGCTTCCCGTTTCCGTATGTTGTCGACGCCACCAACGGACTGGCCCTCCAGTTCGGCGCGTCGAGAACCCCGGAAGCGTTCCTGTTCAACGGCGACCGGCGGTTGATTTACCACGGCGCGGTTGCGGCTCACGGGGGGAAGGCCCCGCTGAAGATTGCGGTCGAGCAGCATATCGGCGGGCAGGGCATCGGCGAACCGCGTACGCAGTCCGGCGGGTGCCCCATTCTGTGGCCGAAGAAGTGGTAATGGTTGGACATTTGCCCCGGGCAGCTTGTTGAGGCGGTATGGACCGATTTGCATTTGCCCCGGGCAAATATCATTCATCAGATGTGGCATGATTCAATAGAAAAACGCACTGCTATTGGTGCAGTGCGTCGGATCTGAACCGATACGGGAGGGGGGTGATCGGCTCAGAAGGATTCTATCGCCAGGTCGCAATTCTCATAGGTGTCGATGATCTTGTGCATCCGGACCAGCTCGAACAGCGAGCGTACGCTCGGGTGCAAATCACACACCTTCAAAACACCCTGCCGGTCCCTCATCACCCGCAAGCTATACAGAATGGCGGCCAGCCCGGAGCTGTCCATGTAGCGCAGCCCTTTCAGATCAAAGAGCACACGGCCGTTGTCGTTGAGATAGGGTTGTACGTTTTGCTTGAACTGGTTTGCGTTGGTGGCGTCCAACATTTCGCTTATGACATGGATCACGATGATCCCGTTGATGGTGTCCGCTGAAATCTGCATCTTCCCTTCCCCCTTACTGCACAAAACCGCCTTCCGTAAACCGTGCTCATGTGGCTTGGAGTGTTTCACTCCTCTTTTCTGAAACATAGTTTTGCAAAGTGTGTACCAGGAACTCTGCCTGGTGAAAGGGTTTGCGTCAAGCTGAATAATAACAATTGGTTGGTTTAGGGTTGGCAGGCTCTGTGCAGGGAAAGGACACGATCCTGGTATCGAGGAGTCCCACTATGGGACCGCATGGCCTTCCGGGTTATAGTGGTTCTTGCAAAGAATCGAACATTCCAAGATTCTTGAGTACTTGTTTATTTT
>CAZYOC010000245.1:0-6696 GCA_964648415.1 uncultured bacterium
TGCCCGGGGCAAAACTCATACAACAACCCAATTCAGGTGAAACGATCCACTAGTTCGCCAGCGATCTCAACACCATCTTCTTCAGTTCCGCCATGCGGAAGGGTTTCAGCAGCAGTCCCTGTACTCCCAGGTTGCCGAAACGCTCTTCCATGTTCACCGCGCCGTCACCGCTGATCACGATGACCGGCAGCGTGGGGCGCTCCTTGCGAATCGTTTCGAGCACTTCCGGGGCGTCGCCCAGCGGCATGTGGTTGTCCAGCAGCACCAGGTCAAACCGTTGCGGGTCGGTGGTGAACAACCGGATGGCGTCTTTCCCGTTCTCTGCCGTGGTGACGGTATAGCCTTCTCGTTCCAGCATCATCACGGCAACGCTTCGTACCGCTTCGTCGTCATCCACGATCAGGATGGAGCGGTTGTTCACTGCGGGCTCCGGGATAGACCGGGCGAGCACACCACCGTTGCTCCGGCCTTGTTCAACGCTCTGCCTCTCCTCTTCCGGCAGTGTGGGCAGGTAGATCCGGAAACGTGTCCCGGCGCCCGGTTCGCTGGTCACCTGGATGGCGCCGTGGTGAGCGTGGATGATCCCCATCATGGCCGACAGGCCCAACCCCCGGCCGGTGAACTTCGTGGTGAAGAACGGTTCAAAGATGTTGGCCAGGGTCTCCTTGTCCATCCCGCAGCCTGAATCCGACACTTCAATGCAGTTGAATTCGCCGGGTTCGGCCTCGGTGGCGTCGGTCATGCGCAACAGGTCCGCTTTGGCCAAGTGGCTGGTATAGGTCTGGATGCTGATTTCGCCGGGTTCCTCACCAATCGCTTCAGAAGCATTGGTGATCAGGTTCAAGGCGACCTGCTGCAACTGGGCGCGATCCGCCATTACCGGGGGCAGGTCGGGGGCCAGATCGGTATGCACCTCGACATGTTTGGGGATGGAGACCTGGAAAAGCTGGTGCATCTCGCGAAGATGCCGGGAAAGATCCACCGGCTCCACCACGTAGCGGCCCTGGCCGGAGTACGCCAGCATTTGCCGGGTGAGTTCTGCGGCTTTTTCGGTCACCTGGATGATTGCCTGCAGTGCGCCATCGAGAGAACTGCCTGGCGTGGCGGCCTGTCGAGCCATTTCGGCGTTGCCCATGATCGCGCCCAGCATATTGTTGAAGTCATGGGCGATCCCGCCGGCCAGCATCCCCACACTCTCCAGCCGTTGCGCATGCATCATCTTATCTGTAAGCTGCCGTTGTTCGGTCACATCCTCCACGATGATTTCCACTTCTTCGATCTCGGCGGCGGTGTTGCGAAGAAAACGGCCGCCCAGCCTGACGATGATCTCTTCCCCGTTATTCCGCCGCCATTCGGTTTCCACTCCCTCGAACACGTCCTGGTCCTGAAACGCCTCCAGCAACTTCCGCCATTCATCTGATGATACAAACAGGTCGTGAGGCAGTGAGAGCTCGGTCAGGTGCTCCTGTTCGGCCTGCCCCAGCATTTCCACCAGCGCCATGTTGCCTTCCAGGATGCGGCCTTGCGGATCCGTTCGCAGAATGCCCAGCACCGCACGCTCCACCAGGTTGCGGTACTTGGTCATCACTTCCCGCAGTTCACGGGTTTTCGCCAGCACTTCTTTTTGCAAGTGCGCGGAATACCGGCGGGTGGTCAAATAATTGTTCATCAGGATGATCAGGGCGACGAACACTGCCAGGGCGACAAAAATGAACCAGGTGCGCTGATACCAAGGGTGCTGGACACGGAACACAGCGGTTTCAACCGGCTCGCTCCAACGCCCCAAGGCATCCTGCGCCCGGACCGTCACCCAGTATTTTCCGCCCTCCAGATTGGTGTAGTGAACATACTGGGAATGGGGATTGATGGATTCGATGTCCGGTGCGCCCCGCTTGTGAAGCTGGATCTGGTAGGTAGGTTCGCCTTCGGTCAGGAAAGAGACACAGCGGAACTTCAGCGACAGGTCGAATTGGGGTGGAACGATAAAGGGGTGTTTCGGATCGAGCATCCGTCCGTTGCTCTCCGCCCAGAGGATCTCCACTCGAGGAGGCGGCAGTTCCCGGGGAAGGATGTCATAGCGCCTGTTGTAGCGCGAAACACCGGTATTGGTCCCGATCCACAACTTGCCGTGCGAATCCACATAGCCCGCGCCGCGGTTGGTTTCCATGCCCGCCAGGCCGCTGAAGCGGGTGTACTGCACCATCCGCCGCCCATCCCAGCGATACACCCCGTTGTTGGCGCCGAACCACAGATTGCCGTCGGGGTCCGGAGTGATGAAGTAAACCGGACGAGTGATCCGCAGGGCTTCTTCCGGACATGGAGCGAGACTGTCCCCCTGCACCATCACCAGGCCCATAGCCGTCCCCACAAGGATGCGACTCTCTTCATCCTGGTGAGCACAGTAGGTCTCATTCCAATCTGCATTTGTGTTGGATTGATAATAACGTAGCGAGTCGCCGGTCCATTCGGTCAAACCCTGCCGGAAGGAGGAGCAGAAGATGCGGCCCTCGGAGGATACTGTCACATTCCGGAGCGAAATGAGGGGAAAGCCGGGAACGGGGGTCAACTGTTGCCCGTTGAAACGGTACAATCCTCGTTCCGTACTGACCAGCAAGGTCCCGTCTCTATCCAGCGTCAGGCTGTTGGCCGTATTGATCTCGTCACCGTGAAACGGATAAAACCTTGTCCTCCCGTCCGGTTGAACCCGTGCGATTCCGGAACGCGACACCGCCGCCCAGACTCGCCCCTGCCGGTCCACCTGAAAACCCATGACTCGGGAATAAAGGGGATCGTGTTTCTGTTCATTAAAGTGAATGGTCCGGGTTAGACCTTCTGAATAAATCGTAATGCCCTGGTTGTGGCCAAAGTAGAAGGCGCTGTTGTTATCTTCGACAACCGCAGAGACTTCCTGTTCCAGCAGGCCGTCGGTTTCCGAATAGTTGACGAACCGCAGGCTGGGAATCCGTGTGACCCCGCGCATGGTGGTGAACCAGTAGCCGCCCTCGTAGTCCTGTATCGCATCGGTGAAGCCCTGCGCCGCCAGCCCGGTCTCCTGGGTGAGTGGGTTGACGAACCCGCCGGGCAGGTATTGGTGGGCCACAAAATGGTAATCAAAAAAGAGGCCCCCGCCGCCATCGGGAAGAGGGGAAGGGATATTGGAGGATTTTTGTCTCGGCAGGGGCGTTATCGCCTGTTCCAGCACCAGGCGTCCATCCCTGAACTCCCCAACCCAATCGTAACCGAAGGCCCAGATCTTACCGTCCGGTGTCCCGCAGGTGTCTCGGGCAATGCCCAGCACAGTCGGCGAAGGAACCTCGATGGTCTCCTTCGGCTGGGTCGTCACCACACCCTCGTACCAGACGCTGATTCCTCGTTCGGTGGCGAACAGCAGGCTGTCGCCGTACTGAGTTACCCCAAAGACCCTGTCGGACCCCAGCCCGTCTTTCCGGGTCAGATGCACCCATTCCTCGCGCACATACAGCACAACGCCCAGACGGTCCGTGGTGATGACCGGCGTGGGCTGATCGTCAATCGAGGCCATTTCAAAGCCGGTAACATAATAGTCAATATAGTCATCGTCGAACTTTGGGCGGGCGGAATCGGGCGCGAAATGCTGCCAGATGCCCTCGTTATGATAGATCAGGGTCAACTGTGTCCCAAGTCCCCATACGACGCCTTTGCTGTCCGTGGCGAGGTGGGCGACCTTGTTGACGGGCAGGTCGGCGGGATAGGTGTAGTGTCGCCACTCGCCGCCGTCGTAGGAGGCCACCGCGCCACGTGCGGCGAACCAGATCAGCCGGTCGCCGTCCTGGGCGATATTTGAAACCTCGCTGTTCGGCAGACCGTCCAGCTCGGTAAACGTGCGATGCGGATAATGAAACGCGGAGGACGGCGTCGCTGTCGCCAGCAGCAACAGCGCCAGGAGCAGCGCACCGCCAAAAACAGGATATGTTGCGGCGATGGCTCGGTGAAGGATCGCAGGTTTCACGCAGATTCCGTGTCTGGGTCTTTTGAAAAGATACAACGGAAGTTTCAAAATGGGAAGGGGCGGGATGCGTCTCAACTCTGCGCGGGTGACCGCGAGATCCACCAGTGTGATAAAAACGAGAGATCCGTCCGCGCCCTGCGCAGAGGCGGTTTATGTTCCCTATATTCCTGAGCGTATCCCGATGCCACGTCAACGAGGCGAACCCATGCGCCGATTCAACGAACTCGACTTGACTCACATCCGCACCTATTCCGCCACAGGCCGCCCCTCCAAGGTGCAGACTCGGGCGGAAGCCAAACCGCCGCGTCCCGGCATGACCGTGAGGGAGCTGCTGGACGGCTTGCCGGACATCCTGAAAGCGAGAGACCTGAAGGAGATCGCCAGGGCGGTGGTCGCCGCCCGGGAACGGGGCAAACCGGTGATTGTGATGCTGGGCGGCCATGTCATCAAGACCGGCTGCGCACCTATCCTGGCAGATCTGGCCGACCGGGGATTCATCCACCATTTCGCTTCCAACGGCAGCGCGGCGATTCATGACACCGAGCTGGCGCGCTTCGGACACACCAGCGAAGACGTGGCCATTCAACTCGAGGACGGCAGCTTCGGGATGGCCGCCGACACCGCCGAGCTGGTCAACCGCGCCGCGGTGGTCGCACAGGAAAAGGAGCAGGGGTTCGGCCAGACGGTGGGCGAGCTGCTGACCTTTGAAGAAGCGCCTTACCTGGAACGAGCGCTTTTGGCGAAATGCCACGCGCTGGAGCTGCCCTACACCCTGCATGTGGCGATGGGAACCGACATCGTGCATCAGCATCCCACCGCCGATGGCGGCGCCATCGGGGAAGCCAGCCTGCGGGATTTCCGCATTTTGGCGGCCACGGTGAGCAAGCTGGGCGACGGCGGCGTGGTGCTGAACCTGGGCAGCGCGGTGGTCATGCCGGAAGTGTTCCTGAAGGCGCTGGCGGTGGCGAGGAACCTCGGCCATACGGTGACCGACTTCATCACCGCTAATTTCGATATGATCCAGCATTACCGCCCGACGGTCAACGTGGTGCAACGGCCGGTGATGCCGGGCGGAAAGGGCTACGCCATCACCGGACATCACGAGATCATGCTGCCCCTGCTGGCGGCCGCGATTGTGGAGTATGCGCAGGAATCGTAACACGGGCGTCCCGCCCGTAACCGAGGGCCGAATAAGCGTCTCGCACATGATGAGAGCAGCATTGGCGTCCCACCCGTGCATTGTTGCCATTCGAGCGCGGTGACATGTTTATAGGGCCTGTTGCACGAATCAGATTTACGGTGTTTTTGAGAAGTAATGCAACGGAATAAAGGAAAAGGGGATGGCCATATAATGTTGTTAAATCTTATGTTGCAAAATAGCTACCGTTTGATAGTTATCAGGGTGGCTTCGCAGATGCCCCCAATATTGTGTTCATGCAACAGACCCTATAAACCCGGGCAGTGACCGGAAGAGAGTGAAAGACGTGGGCGATTCGTTCATAGCAATGGCAAATAGGTATCCAAGGGTTTCATATCAAGCTGTCCGGGGCAAATGCGATCGTAGCACGGGCGTCTCGCCCGTGATAAGGGCAATGCTCCCCGCTTATCCCGGCTTGCTCTACCACGTTCGCCGCAGATTCGTCCGGCGTTATCCATCGCTGATTGTGATTTAAGATCGCCCTGAAGCGCACAGCAAACCGGGCCATGCCACCTGTTGCGTGAACTATCCGGGTGAAAACCCGAAAATCCAAAACAAATTGATGGAAAGCTTGTATAATGAAATATGACAACCCGGCTGGAGCCTGCGTGAGACGCATACCATGCCTGATCCATGGCTGGTTTTCCCGTCATCTGGAGCCGATTTCAATTTCTTCAGTTGCCCCCTTACGCTTGAGGCGAATACTTTTTTAGTGCATATTCTTTTGATCGGTGTTGGTATTCGACCTACCTGTCTGTCAGCAGGATCAAGAAGAAGCGTTCGTTGACCATGGCGGGGTGAAATCCCCAGGCTGTGCGGTCGAGGGTGGTTAATACTGTCAAGATTCCTTGGCAGGTAAAGGAGGAAGCAGTGAAACGGCGGGACAACAGTTGGCTTCAGATTGTGGGTTTGACGATCCTTGTCACAGTGGTGGCGAGTCTGCCGGCCTCGGCCCAGATGGGGAAGGGGAGTGCGGAGTTTACGGCGGAGCACCTGCTGAAGATCATGGAGCTCAACTCTACACTGAACAACGCAGGCAAGAGTATCAGTGTGTATGTGATGGATGATCCCGGATTGGCCGGGGTGCTGCGCGGGATGGTCGGCCGAGGTATTGGCGACGCGACGCTTGGCAATGTTGGAGCCGGATCAAGCGTGCCTTCCAGCCCTGTCGATGTGATCTACATCGGCAACCCGGATTCCTATCTCACCAATAGCGCCGGTCTGAACGCGATTATCACGTATGCCCGTGGCAACGGTGTATTGAGTGTCACCTATGAGGCCATCCTCATCTATAAGGGGATATCGTTGGCCGTAGGTGAAGAAGGCGGCGGTGCGGCCTATGTGATCAACCTGGAGGCCTCCAAACAGGAAGGCCAGAAATGGAAACGCGCCGCTTTGAAAGTCGCGGAAACGATATAGGGCCTGTTGACAATAGGAACCGATCTCATTCCAGCGTTCCAGACTGTATCACAATAGAAACAGCTCTCATTCCAGCGAAGGCTGGAATCCA
>CAZYOC010000246.1:0-6676 GCA_964648415.1 uncultured bacterium
GTTTACATAGCAGAATTACTATAGAATCGATGGATGTCATCCCGACTTGTTCGGGTATCTCCTCCGGTTATTCGCGAAGTATCCGGGTTAGAAGTAACTCTCCTCATCTCGTTTCATTTCTTCGAGCGCCTTGGCGGCGGCCTGTTTCGGAGTGAGACCGGCTTTGTTGGTAAGGGTCTCATCCGCACCATACTCCATCAGGAGCGAACGCAGCTCGTGATTCTCGTAAGTATCGGGAAAAGTGATGGCAAGTTCGTGGAGGGGTGTATTGCCCAGGCTGTCCCGGACGTTGACGTCGGCTTTGGCCTCCAGGAGCAGTCTCGCCATCCCCGGCAGTTCGTTGCCGACGGCATAAAAGAGCGGAGTCTTGCCCTCGATGGTGGCGGCGTTGACGTCTGCTCCATGTTCGATGAGCAAAGTGGCGAATTCTTCGTGTCCGAAGATTGCAGCTTCGTGGAGGGGAGTGCGGTCATCGTTGAACACGGCGGTGCTACTGCCGGAAGCGCGGGCGTTGACGTCCGCGCCGGAGTCCAGCAAGAGTTCGGCGACTGCAAGTGCATTGTTCTCCGCAGCGGTAAAGAGAGGCGTGTGGCCGAACTCGTTGCGTTGCTGCACCGAAGCGCCGTGACGCAACAGCTTATCAGCCAGCGCTGTTTCATCCTGTTCCGCCGCGTCAAACAGGGTTTGCGCCACGGTTGCCGCCGAGGAAATACAAATCAGGATCGTGAGGATCAACAGACGCTGCATGGTGCTCCCAACCGGTTCATTTTAAAGTAGATTGTGCTGCGGGCGAAAACAAGCGGCGAGGCCGGGGATAGACAGCTCACAGTTCATGCAGCCGTCTGTCTTATACTGAGTTGCGTTCTTAGACATATATTAGTATCTTCCTCCAACCCATCCATGGAGGAAGATCATGCGCACACCGAGACCCATCAGCGAGGAGCAGGTGGCAGAATTAAAGCACCTGATGCACAAGCCATGCACTGTCGCTGAGTACAAACGCATGCAATGCATCTGGTTACGCGCCACCTTGAACCTGACACCGGAGAAAATTGCTGTCGCTGTTGACTTGAAACCATCCACGGTCCGTCAGATCCAATCCCGGTATTTGCGTAATGGCGTTGCAACGCTACTGGGACCGGGACGTGGTGGACGCCGTCACGAGTACCTCACCCATGAGGAAGAGCGTGCATTCATTGAGCAGTTTCGTCATGAAGCTGAATCCGGCAATGTTCTCGAAGTCAGCGACATCAAACGCGCCTTAGAAACCAAAGTTGGGCATCCTGTCCATAAAACAACTGTTTACAGGATGTTGGACCGTCATGGTTGGCGAAAGATTATCCCGCGTCCCAGGCATCCCAAGGGGGATCGGGATGCGCAGGAAGCTTTTAAAAAAACTTCGACACGGTCCTCCAGAACTGGATAGCGAACCATTCTGATAAACCGGTTCGGGTGAGGAAGCGATCCTGATGCTCATGGACGGCGCCGGTTGGCATTGCGCCCATGAGCTTGTTGTTCCTGAAAATATGACGCTTATGTTGCTGCCACCTTACAGCCCGGAATTAAACCCAGTGGAACACATCTGGAAAGAATTCCGCGAAAAGGGGTTGAAGAATAAGGTTTTCAAGAGCCTCGACGGTGTAGAAAAGGCGCTCGTGGACATTATAAACTCGATGGAAAAAGACACCCCGTTGGTAAACTCAGTTACTGGATTCCCCTGGATCATAAATTCTTCTTTGAACACAACCTGGTATCACCACAAGCTGCACGGGGCCAATCACCTGGTTTCCAACTGTTGCAACCGCACCAGCGCGCTCACCGTATGCTGCACGTAGTCGATCCGCACCTCCAGCGCGCGATCGTTGAATTTGCCTGTCTTCTGCACCGGCAGGTAGAACCAGCGCCGTTCTTTCGCTCGCGGAATCGCTCCCTTGTTCGGACCGTGTTCCATCTGTGTCGAGAGCAGAAACGCCGCCCCTTCTTCACTTGCACGGATCAGCCGCTGGCGTCGGCTTCGCTGTTCGGGAGGCAGGTAGTTCGCCGCGGCGAGAACCCCCTCCATCCGGGTCGCGGTGGGCGTGGTCTTGCCCCAGGCGACAAAGCAGCCGGGCGGGGTGAAATGCACCAGCCGGTACCAGGTTTTCCAGAACAGGATGGTGCGGGTCACCTGGCGGGTGTGATCGAGGAGCTGATCGCGGATGGTGGGGTTGGCGGCCACTATATTCAGGTAGGGCCACAGCCGTTCCGTCGCCAGCAGGCTCCAGTGGTCGGGCTCCACCAGCCAGTCACCCTCCCGTGACCGCGCCATGTAGCCGATCCCCCGCAGCGCCGCTTCCAGCCATTGCGGATTGCCGTCCAGCTCGTAGAGCATCACCAGCCCCAGCGCCGCCTCGCCCGGATAGTACTGCGAGATGGTGCTCCCGTCGGGGCCTCTGCCGGCGAAATAGTTGGTATTGAACGACCCGTCCTCGCGTTGCATCAGGAGGATGAACCGCCCCAGGCCCTGCATTTCCTCGAGCGGGACGGTCTGCGGCCAGAGACGTTCGGCGGACGCCAGGGCGATCAATCCCAACCCTGCGCCGCCGAGCTTGGCGCGCAGGGGATTGCCGGTCACGGCGGGCGTGGTCCAGACCGCCAGGACATCCCCGCGGGCGTCGATGGGGTCCAGCGACGTCTGCCGCATGTAAGTCACCGCCCGCAGGATGGCCAGCCGGTTCTCCTCGCTGGGATAGAGCTCCTGCGCCATGCACATGGCGTAAATCGTGCCGGCGTGGCGCAGCATGTTGTACTGCAACCCGTATCCGCGCGGCTCCTCGAGGTGGCGCAAGTAGGTGAAGCGGCCGTTGGCGTCCACATTGGCCGTGAGGTAAGCTGCGCCCGCCTGGATGCCCTCGGCGAGTTCGTCGGTTGACGGTGGTGAAGGCCGCACGACCAGGCCGGTGACGATCGCCAGGATCAGCAACGCGGCGAGGATGATCAGAAGTGTGTTGCGGAACGTGGGGTTGTGGGTTGACCTGTTCATGGCTGGTGTTCGTTGTTCTGTTTTGTCGGTTTGTGATAACAGAAAATGGGACTGCTACTCTTTTCCGCTGGTGGAAACGATGTTAACCGTGATCGCTGAAAAAAAGATTAGGTGGAGCGATAATCTAGCGCATAGAATAGCGGAAAAGGTAGCTGTACCAATTTTCTGGAGTTGCAAGATAATGAAAACAGGTATCCATGATGGTTCAAGACGAAAAAGTGGGACAGTTACCTTTTCGGACAGATTTATTTCAGATAAGTCCTGATGTTGCGGTTTGAAAAGGTAACAGTCCCCTTTTTCGTATATAGCTCACGGCCTCTTGTTCACGGGCGAGACGCTCGTGCTACTTTCATCCCCAATGACCAGCCGTCTTACATCTGCAGGGCTTCCAGGATCTCTTTGAGCGTCTCTTCCGCCTTGGCTTTTTCGATGGGGCAGGTCCCCGCGCCGGGCAATCCGCCGCCGTCGTATTTGTCCATCAGCTGCCCCACATGGACCGGATGCGTCCGGTCGAAAATGCTCTTGCCCACCGCGCACATGATCAGGTTCTCGTCACGGTGATCGTAAATCCGCATGTTGATATTGCACTGGTCGAACAGCGCGAACACCATGAAGCGGTTGCCTTTGGGGACATCGTTGACGCCGCGGAAATCTGTTACGGAGACGTTCTTCTCCATGTGGGTATGTTCCATCAGGGCTTTCTTGAAGGCATGCTGATCCTCGAAGTACTTCGCGGTGCGTGCTTTGGCGCCGGGCAGCTCCAGGATTTCTTCGATGGTCAGGCCCTCACGGATGGCGTTAATGATCTCCATGGAGTATTCCCGGAAGCGTCCGAAGCCGCTCCGCGGGTCCAGGGTATAGCCCAGCAGGATCCAGCGATCCGGGTCGAGGACGTCCTTGTGGGTCAGGGTGGCGCTGTCGAGACGGTCGGTCTCGTCGAGCATCTCACGGTAGCGTTTGAGTTTGGCCTTGCCGTAGTACTCATACGCGATGCGGGCGGCGCTGTCGGCTACGCCGACCTTGCCTCGCACGCCTTCCGGCATCTCCTCGACTTCTTCGGCCTTGTTGTGGTGGTCGAACCACATGGAAGCGTTGGGATGAAACGGCAGGTTCGACAAAACATCGCCCTTCTTCACGTCCACCAGGCCGTCCTGCATGTCTTTGGGATGCACAAATTTGATATCGTCGACTTCTTCATGTTCCATGATTACGGCCGCCGCGACGATGCCGTCCAAATCCGCGCGAGTGAGGATGCGCATCGGGTACCTCCCGGGGTTGGGTTACGATGTTCGTTTGATAAAGTTTACACTTTTCCGGAGCGTTAGACAAGGCAAACTTGGGCCTCTGTCCGATTTTTTCCCAGCCCACAGAACAGAGCGGCGGCGACACCTGTTTCGGGCGACTCTCTATTGACCTGGAATCTGGGTATCCAGCCGGAGAGCTATTGCTCAAGCGGGCCAGTGCGGTTACTTTGGTTTTGGCTTCGTCGGTTTCAAGCAGCGATGGGAGAATCATGGAGTTGCACTGTTGGGGTGTACGGGGATCTGTCGCCGCGCCCTTGACCAACACCAACCTGGTCTGGAAGATCGAAAAAGCTCTGGAGTATGCGCTCAAAGCAAACCTCAGCTCGCCCGACCATATTCCGATGTTCATGGAAGACCTGCCCTGGCATGTGACTCAGACCGCTGGCGGGGACACGTCCTGCTATGAAGTGATTGCCGGCGACCAGGTGATTATTCTCGATGCCGGCACGGGTCTGCGTCCCCTCAGCCTGGACCTGCTGCAACGCAGCGGCGGACGCCCCATGGAGCTGCACATCTTCCTCTCCCATACTCATTGGGATCACATCTGCGGCTTTCCCTTCATGGTCCCCGCCTACATGCAGGGCAATGTGATCCATATTTACGGCGTCCATCCCGACCTGCAGTATCGTCTGGAAACTCAGCAGCAACCGTCGTTCTTCCCGGTTCCCCTCGAAAACATGGCCGCCGATATTCAATTTCACCAGTTGCGGCCCAACGCTCGAGTCACCCTGGATGATGTGATTGTCCGGAACATTCCTCAGAAGCATCCCGGCGGCAGCTACGGTTACCGCATCACCCACGGGAATCAATCCATCGTCTACAGCACTGATGCGGAATACACCGCTCTGGACGAGGATTCCGTGAGGCCGGTGACCGACTTCTTTCGCGATGCTCAACTGGTTATCTTTGATGCGCAATACTCGTTCACCGAGAATATGGAAAAGGAAGACTGGGGACACAGCAATTCGCTGACCGGGATTGATTTCGCCCTTCAGGCCAATGTGGAGGCGCTGTTGCTCACTCACCACGAACCATCGTACGATGACAAAAAGCTGGCTGAAATCCTTGACAAGTCGCGTGAGTATTACAACCTTTACAGCGAAGGCCGCAAGCTGGATGTGTTCCTTGCTCGGGAAGGGATGCACCTGATGCTGGATTGAGTCGGCTTGTGACCGTAAGTCACCCTAAACGATCCGCCTTTCCTTCGGGAAAGGGTTGTCGGATAAGCCAAAAGGTCGAACCATGCAGATGTCGATTTCAGAAGATCAGAAGGGGGATGTGGTCATTGTTCACCTGGAAGGACGGTTTGACGCCGGGACCTCCGGTAAAATCGAGCAGTACCTTCGGGACAAACTGGACAAAGGCCACACCAAGCTGGTGCTGGACATGGAGAAGACGCCGTTTATCGCCAGCGCCGGGCTGAGGGTCGTCCTGGTAATCGTGAAATCCCTGCGCCAGGAGAAAACCGGGGATATGTACATCGCCGGTATGCAGGATTCCGTGCGGCGTGTCTTCGAGATTTCCGGCATGGACCGTGTCCTCAAGCTGTTTGATTCGGTCGACGAGGCCGTAGAGGCGTTCCAGGCGACCTGACCAGCGTCTCCCGGGATGAGGTGGAAGGCAGCGGATGAAGAAAAGCTACCAGTTCCCCGCAGATACCACGACCCTGGCCGACATCGGGCAGTTGGTCGAGGACGCCTGCCAACGCGCCGGGCTGGACGACGCCGCCCGGGGCGATGTGCAGCTCGCCGTCGACGAAGCCTGCACCAACGCCATTGTGCATGGCCTGGAGCAGGATACCGCCAAATCGTTCAGGCTCACCATCGAAGATCACCCCGGCGAAATCCATGTCCGCCTCACAGAACGCGGCAAACCTTTTGACTACAATAGTGTCAAAGAACCCGACCCCAACGCCCCCCTGGAAGAGCGCGAAATCGGCGGGTTAGGCATCTTCTTCGTCAAGCAGCTTATGGACGAAGTTGACTTCTATATCGAGGAGAACGGCGATAAAATCCTGACCATGATCAAACGGAAGGTTTAATTTACGCAGCGCACGTGAACCATAGCCCGGCTATTTCACGAGCAGCGGTTTTTCACCTGAATAAGCCATGCTATGAGCGCAGCTTGGGCACGCCCTCCGCGACGCCTTTCACGTCAACCGATGGTCACAATGCACGCGAATGCAAGCCCTGCAAACCATCCCGCGATGAGCGTGTCGGAAGTGTGTTTATCCCGGCTTGCTCTAGCAGATTCGTCCGGCGTTATCCATCGCTGTTTGTGATTTCAGACCGCCCTCTAGAAGCCCGGCCGGAAACCCACTTTTCGCGAAATGCCGGCCAAATTCCGGTTC
>CAZYOC010000247.1:0-6674 GCA_964648415.1 uncultured bacterium
GCTGGAGCGTTCGTTGTATGAGAACCGGGATTTGGTCGGCATTTCGTGAAAAGTGGCTTTCCGGCCAGGCTTCTAGTTTTGTAGGGTTTAGAGCAGGAAACGGAGGAGATCCCCGCTCCCGCCCAAAGCATTCGAGGGCAGGCTCTGCGCGGGGATGACATGGTTATAGGGTTTCGTGAAAAGAATGTCCCATCGTGTCATTCCTGCGAAAGCAGGAACCGGAACGAAGTGAAGCTTGCGGTGTCCCGTAGTTTGGGACAGCCGTGAATCCAGAATAAACATAGATTTAGGGATTTTCGGATGTCTGTTTCTTAGCAAGAAACCCCATGAGCGCTGGGGATGACATTGTTGTGCGTGGAGATGACATCATAGACCACTAGCCTCGCCCGTTTTAAACCAGTATCTTATTACCTTCGAACGGGTCATCACGGGAGTCGGAGGGAGTCATGCATCGTAGCAAACTTTTTGTAATCATGGTGTCAACGGCGGTTCTGGCGGCGGTCGCATTGGGATTCACAGCTATGCAGGATCGGGGTGTGACCGGCGAGCTGCCGGAGGTTGAGCAGGGAGTGGAGCGCATCAGTAAAGCGGTACAGGTGGATCCTGCGGAGCAGGGTGAGACCTTTCTTGTCACCCGGCCCGTGCGTGAACTGGATGACATGATCGTTCTTGATGAAGATGAGCGTACGGTATCCATTCCGCCGGAGGGCTGGCTTGCCGTGGAATTCAACCTCCCGACGCGCCAGATGACCGTGATCCCGCCCGCCGGCAGCCTCAGCGACCTGGCTTGGCAGGCGATCGAACGCTGCCCGGTATGGTTGAGACACGATCTGGTCGACAACATGCGCCAGTTCTACGACCTCACCTTCCTGCCGGATATGTGGGCCGAGGCTATCCTGAACTGCGAAGATCCGTATGTCGACGAACTCTGCTACTACTTCGCCCACATCTCACCGCAGCTCTACACCGGCGGACAGATCTCCTGGGATATGGACCTGGTGCTGGAGAACATTGAAGGCGTGTACGCCGCCGATACCCTGTTCGATTACGTCAGTATCAACGACTACGGCACATCGGACGACGACGACTACTATTCCACCACGGAATACCTGGTCGTGAACGAGGGCGATACGTCCCTGGTCGAGATCGACCGTGAGATCTACTACATGTTCGTGATGCACCCGCGGTTGACCGATGAAGTCCCGAAATACATCAACCCCGCCACCGGTAGCGCCTCGCCCCCGCCCGACGGCAAATTCTGGCGTGACTACCTGCTGTATGAACCCGACTCGGGTTTCGTATCCCTCGCCGACCAGCTTACCGACTGCGAGATCATGTACGGGCATATTCAGAACAACAACACGGCGGACAACGGCGCCGTCGGGCTGATCACCGCCTGGATCCAGGATGTGCTGGACTTCGACAGCGGCAACGAGCGCCCCATCCAGCCGGTGCGGATCTATGCGCTGCACATGGGGCGTTGCGGCGAGCACCAGGACATCACCGCCGCCGCTGCGCGAGCGGCGCTGGTCCCCTGTCTGGGGACGACCTCCATTACCGAGGACCACGTCTGGAACGAGTTTTACGACGGCAGCGAGTGGGTCGCCTGGGAGCCGGTTAACAACTACGTCAACTCACCGTTGGCCTACCAGGGCTGGGGCAAACAGTTCCCGGCGCTGCTGGACTGGCGGAGCGACGGCTGGGTGTGGACTGTAACCGACCGTTACCACAGCGAAACCGCCTGGCTGGATGTATACGTGACCGACACTGACGGCCGTCCGATGGACGGCGCCCGTGTCAAGATCATGAGCGAATACCTCTACGGCGGCATGCAGATGGCCTCCAGCGGCTGGACCGATTCCGACGGCTGGTACGGCTTCCCTATCGGCACGGAACGCAACATCTACCTGTCCATCCTTTCCGAGGCCGGCAGCACGGGCAATGTGCTGGTGCTGGAGGCGGACGAGACCGAGCCGGACGGGACCTATGAATACACGGAAGAGTTCGGCGATGCAGTGGAGCCGTACGAGCCAACCGACCTGGGCGATCCGGGCGCGGGGCAGGACATGTTCGTGATGACGCTGGACATTGACCTGACCGACGAGATCGCGTACGGGCAGCTCTTCAGCAACAGCGATTTTCTGGCGAGCGTGGGCAATCAGAGCGGTATCGAGAACCGGCTGGAAGCGTTTGTATGCGACGCCACAAACTACGCGCTGTTCACGGAAGGCGAAGCGTTCGAGGCCTGGTCCGCTCCGGTGCAGGTCTGGGGCGACACACTGGGCCGGATCGTGCTCAATGCCCCGGAAGAGGCCACGTACTATTTCGTGATCAGTAATATGAATGGCTGGCGGACCTACCAGCGCGCCAATGTGAGTGTGCTGTTCGAGGCCGACGAATCCACCGTGACGGAACAGGCTGCCCAACCGGCGGCATTCGTGCTGGAGGCTGCCTACCCGAATCCGTTCAATTCGAGTGTGCAGGTGCGCTACAAGCTGGCGTCGCCGCAGGAGGTAAAGGCCACCGTGTACGACATCCAGGGCCGTGAAGTGCTCAACCGCCAGTGGCAGGGGCTTGCTACAGGCAAGCAGGCGTTTACGCTGGACATGGCGGGCGCGGGGAGCGGGACCTATTTTCTACGCCTGCAAGCCGGAGTCCACACCGCGACGCAGAAGTTGATTCTGGTGAAATAGGTGCTACTGGAGGCCGGCGGCGCAAGACCGGGCAGAATTAATTGCTTGAACTGAGGGAATACCGCTTTGAGAGCCGATGGTCGCCTCAGACCTGTTCCTCAACCGCGACACCGTTGGGACGGGGCAGGCGTTCCAGCAATTCGCCCAGCAGCTCCCAGCGTTCGGTCCAGCTCCGGCCTTCCCGTAGCGACAGCTTCAGGCCCAACGCGCCCGCACCCCGCATCTCCAGCGGGTATTCTTCGGTGAGTGCGGCGATCTGCGCCACGTAGACCGGGAACTTCTCCCCGCCCCAGTCGTTCTCGAACTCAAAGAAGGCGGCGTCGGGGTGAATATCCAGCTTGAGGATGCCGACTTCCGCCGCCTGGATGCGGGCGTCCACCATGTGTACGAGGTTCCTGGCTTCCTCCGGCAACGGTCCGAAGCGGTCCCGCAACTCTTCGCGCAACTCGTTTACCTCGCTGCGAGCTTCGGCGTGGCTGAGGCGACGGTACAGCTCCACGCGTTCAGTGGCGTCACTGATGTACTCCTCCGGCAGCATGGCGTCGACCTTCACGTCCACCTTGACATCCTTGACGTGCGGCCCCGTTTGAAGCGCCGGCAGTGCGGTCTCTTTCGCTTCGCTTAATTCCCTTACGGCCTCCGCGAGCATTTCCGTATAAAGCTCGAAGCCGACGCTGTTGATGTGGCCGCTCTGCTTCGCGCCCAGGATATTACCGGCGCCCCGGATTTCCAGGTCACGCATGGCGATCTGGAATCCGCTGCCCAGGCGGGTGTTTTCGGCGATGGTCTCCAGTCGTTTGCGGGCGTCGGGTTGCAGCAGCATGCGCGGCGGCGTCAGCATGTAGGCGTAGGCCTGCCGGTGGCTGCGGCCGATCCGCCCGCGCACCTGATAGAGCTGCGCCAGGCCCAGCTTGTCGGCGCGGTTCACGACCAGCGTGTTCACATTCGGGATGTCCAGCCCCGATTCGATGATCATGGTGCAGAGTAGCACCTGGTATTCACCATGCAGGAAATGCTCCATGACATCTTCCAGCTCGTTTTCTTTCATTTGCCCGTGGGCGACGCCGACCTTCACCCCGGGAACGAGCCGCTCCACCAGGGCTTTCATGGCGTCGATGCTCTGCACCCGGTTGTGCAGGAAGTAGACCTGCCCGCCTCGCGCGACCTCTCGCACGATGGCCTCCCGAACCACCCGCTCGTCGTAAGGAGCGATCTCGGTGTGGATGGGCAGCCGGTCGTGGGGCGGCGTGGAGATCATGGACATGTCCTTCGCCCCGGACAGCGCTTTGTGCAGAGTACGCGGGATGGGCGTGGCGGACATGGTCAGCACGTCCACCGTGGCGCGCATCTGCTTGATCCGCTGCTTGTGCTTCACACCGAACCGGTGCTCCTCGTCAATGATCAACAGGCCCAGGTTGTTGAACTGCACGTCCCTGGAAAGCAGACGGTGGGTGCCGATCACGATGTCCACCTTGCCCGAGGCCAGTCCTTCAATGGTCTCCTTTTGCTGCTTGCGGCTGCGGAAACGGCTCATCACTTCGATCCGCACCGGGTAGCGCCTCAGCCGTTCGGTCAGCGTGGCGTAATGCTGCTGGGCGAGGATGGTGGTGGGCACGAGCACCGCGACCTGGGAGGAATCCTGCACCGCCTTGAACGCCGCCCGGACGGCTACTTCGGTCTTCCCGAAGCCGACATCGCCGCAGAGCAGCCGGTCCATCGCCAGCGGCCGTTCCATGTCGCGCTTGATCTCTTCGGCCGCTCGCGCCTGGTCGGGGGTGTCCTCGAAGTCGAAGGAGGCCTCCATTTCACGCTGCCAGTGGGTGTCCTCGCTGAAGGCGCGGCCACCCTCCACCTGGCGGCGGGCGTAGAGCTCCACGATCTCCTTCGCCATCTCCAGCACCGCCTTTTCCGCCTTGCCCCGGGCGCGGGACCAGTCGCGCCCCCCGATCCTGGACAACACCGGCGGCGCGCTCTCCGTGCCCTGGTACTTCTGCAGGCGGTCGAACTGGTCCAGGCGGACGTAAACCTTGACCCCGTCACGGTACTCGATCTGCACCGTCTCCCGCTCCATCCCCTTCACATGGATGGTCTTCAGCCCCAGGTAGCGGCCGATGCCGAAATCGGTGTGGACGACAAAATCGCCCTTCTTCAGCTTCTCGAACGCGGTGGGGTCGGTGCGGTGCTTGCGGTGACGGTAGGGCCGGGTGCGCTTATGACGCCCGAAGATCTGATGATCGGTGAACAACGCCAGCCTGGCGTCGGGCCAGACAAATCCGCCCGTCAGTGCGCCGATGGAGAGACGTACCCCGGCCAGGTCGTAGCCCTGGTCGTCGAGCATCTCCTCCATGCGGCCGACCTGGTGCTCCCGGTCGCAGAGGATGAAATTGGTGTAACCGTTGACCGCCTGCTGGTTGAGGTGCTTGATCAGCCGGTCCAGGTCGCCCATGTAGGTGTCATGGTTGCGGGCGTCGAAATTGACCGCGCCCTCGGCGGGAGCTGCGGGGCCGCGATGGATCGCCAGCGGACGGGCGTAGAGAGCTTCGCGGACGGCATCGCCGGTGAAAAAGAGCTCGTCGGGACGCGGCGTGCGGACGTCCTTCTCCAGATTCTTCCGCTTGTCAAATTGGTACTCGATCTCCTCCCGGGAGCGTGTCAGGTTGTCCTCGAACATGTCCGGGTCGTCGATCAGGACGGCGGTGTCCTTTGTGATCAAATCCCACAGGCCGACCTTGTGCTCGGTTGCGTTCTGCTCGCCGGCGTAGAATTGCAGCTCCTCGATGGCGTCAAGGGAGCGCTGGGTAACCGGGTCATAGCGCCGGATGTCGGTGATTTCGTCGCCCCATAGTTCCAGACGAACGGGATTAGCTGCGGAGGGCGGGTAGACATCCACCACGGACCCTCGCAGCGCGAACTGACCGGGCTCCTCGGCGCGCACCTCGCGGGTCATGCCGGCCTCAGCCAGGATCAACGCCAGCGCCTCCCGGTCGATCTCGTCCCCTTCGCTGAACCGCACCAGGCGTTCCTGGTGAACCGAGATGGATTCCATCTTTTCCACCAGCGCCGGTACGACCGTGATCAAGACACGGTAATCGCCGGCGATCAGGCGTTCAAACGCCCCGGCGCGTTCGTCGAAACGAGGATTGCGGCTGAGAGGATCGTAGGGAATGGCCGCGCGCGCCGGCAGCAGCACCGCTTCTTCTTCGCCGACCAGGGTGCGGAGGTCGTCACGCAGCCGCTCCGCCGAGGTGATGTCCGGGGCGACATAAAGCACCCGCCGGTTGAGTCGTTCCACCAATCCCGCGGCGACAAAGGCGGGCAGCGATCCGGGGGCGCGGACAAACTCCGCCCGCCCGTGCTTGTCGAGGCCGGTGTAGATCTGCTTGAGGAACGACGTGTCGAACACCTGCTGCTTGAGGTGCTCGAGAGGCGTGGCCGGGGTTCGGCGTGGTTTTTGTCTTGCCATCTGAAAATATGTTCAGTATTTTTTCGTGCATGCCCGTGCAGCCGGACGGCAGACGCGGTGGCCTGTGCTCGGCGCGCCAGAAGATAGGGGTTGGCGTGGCTGAATCAAGTGAGGGGGAGGCGAAGGGGAGAGCGGAGGAGGCGGTCCGAGGGGGACAGGATTACCACATTCAACATTCTTCAACCCCCGCAGCGGTGTATATAGTCATTCTCGAATTTATTCCGTCATCTTCCTTGGCAGAGAGGCAGCAGTCTAGAGTGTCGGTGTAGTCCCTGTGGGAAGACTGAGTCAAAGTATTTTCACCCCAGCAGGATGGAACAAATAGCTTATGAGCGTATGACGGATTAATAATGGGAATGGCTATATAGTGAGTCTTGAAAGTATTGTCTCGTTCGCGTTGGAAACGGAGGAGATCCCCGCCTTCGCTGGGGATGACCTCATGGGACATTATTTGCGAGCATCACTATAGGGCCTGTTGCATGGACGCCTTATCTCATAGCCACGCTCAGCGCCTTTCC
>CAZYOC010000248.1:0-6659 GCA_964648415.1 uncultured bacterium
ACTTGTTATATTCTTGCACCTTGCCTGGATTCCAGCCTTCGCTGGAATGAGAGTGGGTTTGATTCTGCGACAGTCTGCTTCGCTGGAATGAGATCCATTGAACATTTGATACCGTCTGCTTCGCGATAATGACATCCATTGAACATTTGATACCGTCTTCTTCGCGTGAATGACATCCATTGAACATTATAATACCGTCTGCTTCGCGGGAATGACACGCATTATTGTTGCCGGGATAGAGAATATCAAGACTGCTTGACTCTTTCTAATCAACCATCTCCAGCCGCATGCGAAGCTGCATCATGTCATGGAACCAGAACAGGTTCGAGTCCATGCCCGGGCGCATTTCGCCGAGAATATCGCGCGCGCGCTTCTTCCAGAACGGTGAATAGACCGCGAGGATACGTCCCCGGTGGCGTTTCATCATGGCGTGCGCCACGGCGATTTCCGCCAGTGTGCCGCTCCGGCCGGGCAAGGCGATGCTGATGGGGATGCGCAGCAGATTCGCCATGCGCTCCAGGTAATCACGGCACTGGACCTGCTCCTGCACCCACGGGTTCGGTTTGCGCTCCTCAATCGGCTGGTGGAGGAAGGCCAGCGTACTGCCACCGGACTCCACCGCGCCTTTGCAGGCCGCGGCCATCGCGCCGCCGTAGCCGCCGGTCACCACCTGGAACCCCAACTCGGCCAGCAGATCGCCAACATCCAGCCCGAGATCCCAGTTGATCCCGCCCTCGTCCCAATCGCCGCCGCCGAACACCGCCACCTGTTTCTGTTCCGCCATTCTCTATCTTCCCCCGGTTTGTTGGTTCACTTCATCGCGAGATGGATGTCGATGCCTCTCTTCTGCAACGATTCCACCATCTGATCGCAGTTTACAGCACGTTCCTGATAGAGTACGCCGCGCTGAGTCAAGCGCTCGTCAAGCAGCATGTGCAGGATAATCGTGCCCGGCCAGGCGGTGCAACGCTGCATGGATGTGAAGCCGGTCTCCTCGTCAAAATAATCGATCATGCTGTACACCGCGCGGGTTATTCTGCCGTCTTTCTTGCCCACGACCGTCACCCGCATCACTGTGATGTCCGGCTCATCGTGCGGCAGCGACTGCTCCAGCATGGCCTCGAACACTTCCCGCGGCACGATGTCCCGCCCTTTCACGCTCACAACCTCTTCCGACCGGAACCCGATGTCAAACGCAAACCGGATCAGCCGGGCGTGGCCGGGATAGCGCAACGTCTTGCAGTCCAGTTTCTTGAGCTTGTCCCCGAAGGTCTGCGGCAGGGTGGATACGCCGCCGGAGGTGTAGAAGGCCTCGTACTCCCGCCCTTCGATATCCAGCAGCTCCAGGCCGGTCATGGACGGTTTCGTGGTCACGGCGCCGTCTTCGATGACAACACTCGGCTCGAGATACTCGTTGGTCAGGCCGCGGACGCTGAAGAGCAGCGAATAGTCCAACGGCGGCTTGGGCTCCTGCGGCAGACCGCCGACACGGATGCCGGCGCTGTGGGCTTCGTCCAGCTTGCCTATCCCCCCCGCGACCAGAATCCCCGCCAGTCCGGGCGTCAGGCCGGTGTCGGGAACGATGGCGACGCCGGCCTGTTGCGCTGTTTCATGGAGTTCATGCTGCCGGTCGACGACATCGTGGTTGCCGCCGAAATCGACCGCGTGGCAACCTTCAGCAATCGCCCAGCGAGTCAGACGTTCGTTCAGAGCATAATCTGCGGCGAACACGGCGCCGTCGGCTCCACGCAGCAAGTCGCGCACCGCCTCCTCGTCCTGCAAATCCACCTGTGTCGTTTGCCCCTCCTCAAGCGACAGCTGCTCCCGCGCCGCTTCCAGGGCCTCTATCATGGCGTCCGCCACCGTTATTGCATAGCTATTGCCTTTACGGAGAAAATCATAGGCCGCGGAACGTCCCTGCCGTCCCGCGCCAAGAATCAGCACTTTCTTCTTTGTATCAGCCATCCCAGTCCCCTTACAATCCAGTGCTCACTGTGTTGCTGTCGATGCTATAGCTTATATTATCAATTGTTTGAAAAGTCAGTTCAGTTTCATGGATTGCGTCTTCCCCAATCTTAGAGCGTTTCTTGTAAGAAATGTCCAATCATGTCACCCCCGCGCAGAGCCTGCCTTCAAGTGGTTTTATCGGGGGCGGGGATCTCCTCCGTTGCCGGCCCTGATGAGACACTACTTGCCAACAGTATGGAAAGTAGGCAAGCGAGACGAAGGGAACAACGGGAAAAGAGGGCGGGCGAGTGGAAACCCACTCGCCCGCTTCGGGAGACCGCTTTCGCCCAGGGAGGAAAGCAAAAGCGGCAAGGATTAGGATCAGGGATCGAATCGTTTCCGTTCCCTGTCTATTAAACGTATGTGCATCGGGCTGTGTTCCCACTTCTCCAGGACCCCGGAGAGCCACCCGAGGAAAAAACCGGAAGAGGTATCCCCTTCCGGTCTTACACGTTCAAATGCGGCTCTGAGTTCCTACTTGGTCAGCATCATCCGGGCGACATGGCGCTGCCCGTCGGCCTGCATCACGGCGAAGTAGAGCCCGGAGGCCATGTGCTCCGCCGACCAGGAGAAGCTGTGTGCGCCTGCGGCAAGACTTCCCCGATGCAACGTCGCCACTTCTCTGCCCAGCAGATCGTACACCGCCACTTCCACCGTGGTTGTCCGGGGAACGGCAATTTCCACCGTCGTCGCCGGGTTAAACGGATTCGGGTAGACCGACGCGATGGCGAAGTCGCCGGGAACCGCCACCGGCTCAGCTTCATCTTCCACATCCGTCAGATCCCACCAATCGGTTATGATGGCGTTTACGACATCAAGCCGCGGCGTGGTTGAGCCCGCTCCGCTTACCGCTTCAAACGCAAATGCGAAATATACGTGCTTCCGGGTTTCGCCGTCGTAGAAGATCCCGCCGACATCTTCCCCGCCGAAATACTGGTACGCCGCCACGGCCGGCGTGATGGGTTCAATGACATCCGGATCGACCGAATTGCTGGCGCCGCCCGGCCCGACCAGCACCAGGCTGCCGTTTTCAATCACCGGCCCGCCTGCGCCCGGCACGGGATCAAGCGCATTCTGAGTCACACCTTCCCCGCTCTGAGCGTACAGGTAGTCGCTGTAGAAGCTCGTCCCGCTGAGCTGTTCGTCCAGCGTCTGCCCGAAGAGGAACAGGTTTACGTCATTATCCATCGCTGTCTCCAGCGCCGTGATCTCATCGTCTGAAAGCGGGTTCTCGGCTTCGCCGGTCATCCAGACGATGGCCTCGAACTCCGAGAGATAATCCCCGCTGGGAGCGCTCGCCAACGCGGCCACATCCCAGTGCAGATAGTTGTAAAACTGCTCGTCGAGGTTCTCGACGAGGAAGCGGTCCAGGTTGTCGCCGCCGTCATCGTCCACGAAGATGATCGGTGGCGTACCCAGCATAAGCCGGACGCTTTCCCCGATCTCGTACTCGTTCGGACCGCAGCTAATGCTCAGATCCAGCTGGTTGAAAATACCGTCCATATCGCCTTCCGGCACGGTGAAGGTGAGCGGGTTGTCCAGATTGTCGATGGACGCTCCCGGCGCGAGGTTGCCGAGCATGACCGACTGAGTCCCGAAATCGACGCCGGGCAGAGTAAAGTCGATCTCCGCCATGATCAGTTCCGCTTCCTGCCAGCCGGGCGCATTGGACAGTTCAAAGGTGACCTCAACCTCTTCGCCCACATCCGGGTGACCGTTGCCGTCAGGGTCGCTGATGGACCAGCTCTCGATCACAAGCTCCGGCCAGTAGTTCTGGGTGATGGCCTGGTAGGCGTTGACACGGCCGGATCCCACCGGGTGATCGGTGTTCAGGGGGTCGGTGGTGCTGATGACATACTCGCTCCAGACACTGTTGCCGGCCTCGGGGAACATGCTGATTACCAGTGCGCCGACACCCGCGGCGATGGGCGATGCGACCGACGTGCCCTGCCAACTGTCGTACCCGTCGTCAAACCAGGGGGTGAAGCAGTTTTCGCCGGGCGCCGCCACATCAACCCAGTTACCCCAGTTGGAAAACCCGGAGCGCTGGTCGTTGGAATTGAGCGCCGCCACGGAAATCACATTATCATAATCAGCCGGGTAATGGCGACTGCTGACACCGTCGTTGCCCGCGGCTCCGAACAGCAGTACGTTATTGTTCCAGGCACTCTGGATGGCGTTATCCATGAAGTTCGAGGGCGTATTGCCTCCGAAGGACATGTTGATTATGTCTACATTCTTGTCCACCGCATACGCGAGCGCATTTGCGGCGGCTGTCAGCGAAGTGCGCCCCACGCCGTCGCTGGAGGTGTACCCGCTGCGCAGCGACATCATTCTCGACTCGTAAGCGACACTGGCCCCGCCGACGCCGTTGTCCGACACGGCAGCCATGGCGCCGTAACACCCGGTCCCATGCCCGTTGAAGTCCATCGGGTTGTTGTCGGGCGTGGAGCCGTCTTCACCCGGCCAGACCGACCCGCTGGCGACAAAGTCCCAGCCGATGAAATCGTTGATGAAACCGTTGTCGTCGTTGTCGATCTGGTCCCAGTCACCAAACGTGCCCGGCGTATCCCAGAAGCCAAGGGTCGTATCCACAGGATAGTGGTTGTCGTCAATATCCTCCCCGGGGTTGACCCAGATGTTGTCGATCAGGTCCGGATGGTTCCAGTCAATGCCCGTGTCCAGCGCGCCGACCAGGACCGCGGTGTCGCCGCGGGTGATGTTCCAGGCGTCCGGCGCGTCGATCTTCCGTAGCCACCACTGCGCGGTGTAGCTGGGGTCATTGGGCTCGTAGTCGAACACGTACAGCCAGTCGGGACACACATCTTCCACGACCTTGAACTGAGCGGCCTCCGCGGCGAGGGCCTCCATATCTGACCCTTCCGGGAAGAAGAACTTCCAGTCGTTGCGTGTCAGATACCGGTAATCCTCATCCTGAATCCGGTACTGGCCGAAGAAGGACTCGCAGCCTTTGGCATCGAACCTCTGCAGGAGGCGATCCATGGAGGCGTCGCCGACCTTCACCATCCCGTTGTCGTTTATCCGGGGCTGCAAGTCTTCCGCGAACCTCACTACCAGCACTCCGTCCACATAATCGATCCCCGGCTCTCCGGCCAGCAATGGCGTCGCCACCAACAGCAGCGCCAACCCCATCCACACCATGCGTCGCATCATCACTCCATCTCTGTAGTAAACCAACAAAAAGGGCGGTGCAGCCCTCGCCCCCGCCCTGAGCCCATCTCTTTTAAAATACAACAGCAGCCTGCCCTCGCCAAGTCATTTGGAAAAAGGGAGCCCAAACGGTCAGGCGGTTGCAAAAAGGCGGATCACCATGAAAAGCAGCAACACTGCAAATATCCGGCGATACACAATGGACCCGGCGACTTTGTTCAGGTAAGCTCCGAGCTGCGCGCCCGGGACAGCCGCCACCGCCAGGCAGAGCGCCACAAGAAAGTTGGAGTGCCCCACGAAGCCCGTTGGCAATGCCGCAACCGGTCCCAGCAGCATGTAACGGATGGCGGAGGCGAGTGCGGCGAAGATGACCACAACGGATGAAGTCCCGGCCAGCTTGCCGGTGGGAACACGCGCAATAAATACCATGAGCGGAATGAAGAGCAGACCGCCACCGAGCCCGGACATGGCGGCGAACAACCCCACCAGGACTCCCATCATCATCCAGAGCAACCAATGAATGCTTTTCATGGGAAGCAGATCGGGTTTGCGGCGGAGTATCATGTCGATTGCGGCGAGCAGGAGCACCGCCGCCAGGCCGATCTGCAGCACGCTGCCTTGAGTTGACACCGCGATCCGGCTGCCGACAAAGCCGCCGATTACAGCGGTGGGTGCGACCAACAGCGCAATTCTCCACATTACAGTGCCCTGCCGGTGATGCCGCACGGTGGAGGACATCCCGGTGAGCACGCCTACGGTTAGTGATGTTCCCATGGCGGCCTGCACCAGGGAAGCTTCCGGCAATGCCCAGATCCGATACAATTCCAGCAACACCGGCACCATGATGACACCGCCGCCGATCCCGATGAACCCGGCTGCGACGCCCGTTACAATCCCGATCCCGAGTAGCAGCACGATGATAAGAAGCCCGATTTCCACGTCTACCTCGAAGTTGACACTGACCGCCGCCCTGTCGTCAGCAAAACACCGAGGAATGTACAGCATCAAGCTGGGATTCGCCATGTGGGAAACAATCCATTGATGCACTTCCTAAGGGTCCAATACAACCCGCTGCCGGGTTGTCGAAGAGGGCCGATTGTCTCCCAAGGTGCGCGCCAAACAAACGGCGCGAACCTTGGGCTATGACAGCGAACCACTACCGTGCTTCACTCGTGAATGATCCGGGTTATCGTGATTCTCGAATGAAATGTCCCATGATGTCATTCCTGCCCCACGTGTCATTCCAGTCCCACGTGTCATTCCTGTCCCACGTGTCATTCCTGCGAAAGCAGGAATCCAGCCGATGTAAGTCTGAAACGCCCTTTCCCCATCTGTTCCCCACGTGTCATTCCAGACCCACGTGTCATTCCAGTCCCACGTGTCATTCCTGCGAAAGCAGGAATCCAGCCGGTGCAAGTCTAAAACACCCTTTCCCCATCTGTTCCCCACGTGTCATTCCAGACCCACGTGTCATTCCAGTC
>CAZYOC010000249.1:0-6641 GCA_964648415.1 uncultured bacterium
ATTCAACAACCCGAACGGTGGAACTCAATTTCCACCAAACTTCGGGACGCGACCTGGAGATGACCAGGAAGAACGCCAGCGCGGCCGCTTTGTCCGAAATGTTCTTCTCGAACCAGATGTGAAGCGTCTTTTTGACCGAATCGGGGAGCTTCACCGCATCCTCGTCTCGTTCAAAACGAAATTGTTGTCCGGTCGCATCACGCCGCTCATTGCCCGGCTGCCGCCTCCTGTGTGTTGTTCTCCTCACTCGCCTGGTCGGAGAGCTGTTGTAAAGCCTGCTGTAACTGTTTCATCGCCCGGGCGGCCTGGTCGAAATCGGCTTCGCCCTGGTGGCGCAGGTAATCGTTGAACGACTTGGTCGCCTGCGCGATCAGTTCCTGTTGGGTGGCGGCCAGAGTTCCGGTTCTACCCATCATGAGCGCCGGATCAATCTGTTCGAACAGCCCGGCCAGCGCCTTGTCGAACGATTCGGCGTAGCTCATGTTGTCGCCTTCCATTACCACCACCAATCGCAGTTCAGGATACGCCGCCGTCTCCGCCTGCAGGTAGATCGGCTCGACGTAGAACAGATGGTTCGCCACGGGGATGGCCAGCACGTTGCCGCGGATCACACTGGAGCCGCGCTGGTCCCACAAGGAGAGCTGCCCGCTCAGGAAACGGTCCTGGTCGATCTTGGTCTCCACCTGCTGCGGGCCGATGATGCGCTGCTCCTTGGGGAACTTGTACGCCAGGAAGCGACCGTAGTTTTCCCCGTCCGACATCCCCGCGATCCAGCCGATCAGCACCTGCCGGTTCTTCGGCGTGAAGGGCATCATCAGGGTGAACTCCGCCCGGTCCGATTCCGGCAGCGCCCACATGATGTAGTAGGGCTCCACCGGCTGAACACTGGAGTAATACTTCTCCGTCGCCCGCACCCACAGGTCCTCCTGATTGTAGAACACGGTGGGGTCGGTCATGTGGTACTTGGTGTAGATCAACCCCTGCGCCAGCAGGAAATCGGAGGGGTAGCGGACGTGTTTCTCCAGGCCGTCGGGCATCTCCTCCCGCGCCTTGAACAGGTCCGGGAAGATCTCCTGCCAGACCTGGATGATCTCGTCTTCGGGATCGAAGATGTAGAAGTCCACGTCCCCGTTGTAGGCGTCCACCACCACCTTCACCGAGTTGCGCATGTAGTTGACGCCTTGCAGGTAACGTGGCACTTTGCTGTAATCGTACTTATAGTCCCGCAGGGAGAACGCTTCGCTGTAGGGGTAATCGTCGGACGTAGTGTACGCGTCGATGATCCAGTACAGTTTCCCCTCGTCGAGGACGATGTAAGGGTCTTCGTCAAACGACAGGAACGGGGCCAGTTTGTCCACCCGCTCCCGGATCTGCCGGCGGAACATGATGCGGCTTTCCGGCGTCGGGTAGTCGGACAGGAACAGCCGTGTACCATCAAAAACATACCCGAACAGGAACTTGCGCCAGACGTTGGTCATCTGTACGCCGCCCTTGCCCTCGTATCTCGTGTAGACGTTTTCTTCGCCGCTGGGGTAGTCGAATTCGGCCTCTTCCGTGTTGACGACGACATGGTCGTAGGTCAAGTCGCCGTAGTAAATCTCCGGCCGCTGGACCACCAGCTCGGGCGAGGCGCTCTTGGGCGGGATGTCCTTGATCAGCAGTTTGGGCAGGCCATTCTCGGTGAACTCATTGACCGTGGTCAAGGTGACACCGTAACCGTGGGTGTACTTGAACCGCTTGTTGACGAAGGTCTGGCTCTGGGCGGGCAGGTTGTCCGCGTTCATCTCGCGTGCGGAGACCATCACCTGCCGGTAAGTGGAATCAATGGTGTAACGGTCGATATCGACGTCGTGGAACTCGTAATACAGGCGGATTTCCTGGAACTGTTTGTAGACGGCGTCCAGGGCGCGGTAATCCCACAGCCGGACGTTGTCAAAGATGTTGCTGTATTCGCGCACGGTTTCGCGTCCAAAGCCCGCCTCGAAGGCGAATTCCTTCTCCTCGACATCGTGCAGCCGGAACGCCCGCCGGGTGAACTCGATATTGTTGGCGATGTAGGGCCGCTCGAAGGTGATCTCGTTGGGCTCCACCCGCAGCCATTGCAGCAGGAACGGCGTCAGCGCCAGGCCCAGGAACCAGAAGAAGATCCCCACCAGCCCGGCCATCAGCAACGGGTGGGTGTGCGGGTTGTCGGCCATCGGGCCTTCCTTGCGGCCCGGCAACAGCCTGCCCAGCTTCACCCGCAGGCCGGGGATGAACAGCACCACCGCCAGCAGGACAAACAGCACGGTCAGGATCAACAGGGCGGGCATGCGGATTTGGACATCGGTCCAGCCGGGGCCCTGTACCGCGCCGAGCTTGGAATACATCAGGTTGTAGCGCGCCAGCCAGCGTCCCGCGGCGATCACCAGCAGGAATACGCCGGCATTGCGGTAGACCGACTCAAACGCTTTACGAGCGCCCTCGTCATGGCTGTCGAACCGCACCATCCGCACTTCCCCGCGCACCACCTTGAACAGTTGCAGCGCCGCCACCCAGACCAATGCCATCAGCACGAGGAAGAACACCAGGTCGAACAGCTCCTTGTACCAGGGCAGCCGGAAAAGGTAGAACCCGGTGTCCATGTGGAGGATGGGGTCGGTAACGCCGGACTCCCCGGCGTGGAAGAACTTCAGCGTGGTGTCCCAGACCTGGTAGCCCCAGAACCCGCCGAGGCCGCCTCCAACCAGCACCGACGCCCAGGCGGGATTATGCTGCCGTTGCGCGGGGGTGCGCGTCAGCAAGGTCAGCAGCAGCGCTCCGAAGACCGCCCCGCCGAGCGCAAGCAGCGCCCGCGCCATGACTTCGGTCCAGAACCGGTCCGCCGCTCCGAGCGCGTCAAACCAGAGCACATCCGCCCAGAAACCGAGGAACTTGAAAAAGACAACTGTAGCGATGGCGAGGATCACCCCGAAACCCATCAGGCCGGAGCTCTTCTTCTTCGCGCCTCGCAAGACCAGCCACGCGGCGGTGGCCAGTAGAATCAACCAGATGGCAGAATACATATCTCCTCCCAGGGTGGGTACTCACACTATACGTGCATCTTTGCAGTAAGGTACAGGAAGTATTGTGCAGTTCACATGGGATCGGAGGTGATTTCTTAACTATCGAGCAGAGGAAAGAGCGTGACCACGTGGCCCTCCTCCAGTCATGTCAGGGATGCAATGTAGCGGAAATGGGATGCAGTAGAAGGGTTCCAAGTCTGGGAGTATAGCCAAACACGTCTATAGGTAATGAAAGAGTGAGGAAATGCCCAGTAAAAGTCAGGCATAAGGAATACAAAATGCTCTCTCAGAAAAACCTGATGCGCGAAAATTCCTCACGCGCACGCGCACTCTCCAGCATTTGTGCCTCTACGAATTGGCGCAGATCAGCTGTTGTTGAACAATCGACCTGACTACCCTCCGCCAGTTCTTCATACTGAACATCGGAAAGCACATCGTCGATACGCTTGTCCCGTGCTGTGTCTTCCATCTTGCACCCCTCTGCTAATGAAGATTCCCTACAAAGGGAGATCTGTTGTTCTCGTTCGGGTTGAGCGGAGTTGTATTCACTGGTGGTCGATGCCCTCTTGACTCCCAGCGTTTGTTAATTATCAACATGCCCGGATAACGTATGTACAGAAAAGCCACCATGTCCAATTTGGAAGCTGTAGCGTCAAAAACAACTTCACATTTTATATCTCCGATATCTCCATTCCCAGGTTCTCTACACTCAGCAACCCAGACAAATTTGGGCATTGGGTTCTTCCTGATAATCAGCGACGCTTTTCCGCGACTTTCATTGTCATATAGGTGTTTTTTATAGGTTTTGGAGCTGGTGCAACGGAACACTAGTAAGTGCGAAAGTTGGGTTAAGCACGACCCGCCGATAAGGCGAAACTCATTTGCTGGTCAACCACCGCTCCCAGCGTTCCTCGCGCGACGTTTCGCCGTGTCTTTTGAATCGTTTACTATACAACACAGCAAGTCCGCGTGTGAACCACCGGCGCCAATACCGCGCATAGGCAAGGGGTAGCGGTGTGTTACGACTTATTTCGGAATAGTGATAACGCAGCAGTGTCGGCGATGGCGCCAGCAGAGTCGCCAGGTAACGTAGCGTGGCAAGAGACGCCCCGCGTTCAAGCAGCGCATCCAAATGCAACCGGTCGGATTGGGTACGCTGCGCCGGATGTGTGAGAATGTGTTTCAAGGTGTAGTTCACCAGGGCGGGGGAGGCCGGTCGCAGGCAGCTCGCGATCACCTCGCTGACAGGTTGCGGCGCGCCAAACAGACGCCGGCTGAGCTGCATTGCCAGCGCCAGGGCATGTTCACCCCGCCACGCGCGCGCCAACAGGCGGACCTCGTCCCAGTCCAGGTCACCACCCAGATAATCAACCGTTCGAGTGATATCATACACCAGCCGGACCGGTACGAACCGGTGCCCATACGCCGCATGCATGCACAGGTGAAGCAGAGACGCCGGCCAGGGAGGCATGGAAAAGCTGAGAGCTTCCGAGTCCTGCTTTTCCGCACCACACCAGAGATCCTCCTCGCGGATATGAAACGGAGCGCTGGGGTGAAACAGGTTCCAGTGGAGTTCAATCGCCCAGGGAATGCCAGGTTTGCGAAAGGTGACCGTATTGTAGGTTCGGCGGAAAGCGGTGTTGAGCGCGTGGCGCGGCATGCGGGACGGCTGAAAGCCCACATCGGCTAACAGGTCGGCGGCGCGTGGCAGGTCGGGTTCGTGGATCAACAGGTCCACATCCACCATGGTACGCTCGCCGGGCTGGTAGACCGTATGCGCCAGCGCGAGACCCTTCAGCACCAGCCCTGGCAGATCCGCGTAATGAAACGCTCCCAGGATACGTCCCATTTCAGCGGCCTGAGCTACATGATCGCGGAGCGTGACCAGGTAGCGTTGCTCGAGTGAGTCGATGACGCCCTGCGAGAAAGGCAACGAGACACCTCGATGCGCCAAGCGGCCCAAGGCGGGAGCCAACTCTTCACGGACAGCCAGATCCAATGTACGCGTTGTGCCTGATACGCCTTTCGGTTCACACGGCCCGGCAATATGAAGCAACCCCGCCAAGTCGAGCAGCAGTTTCGGATCGGCGGGGTTGGCTGAGAATACGTGACGATGAATCATGTTACCGTGTAAACCAGTTGTCAGCGCCGCAACGCGTCAATGATCATCTTGATTCTGAGATCGGCCTTGTCTTTGATGGCGCAGGTCGCAGCGCCGTCAACGCCCCCGCCGCCGTACTGCTCCATCATCTGCCCCAGGTGTGTTTTCTTCAGTGTACGGTTGAAGATGCTCTTGCTGACCGATACCAGCAGGTTGTTCGGGTTGCCGGGATGGCGTTCGATTCGCGCCTGAACATTGCCTTCCGGGAATTCCAGAAATACACGGTATCGGTTGGGGCGGGGGGCGATTCCCATGTCACGGAAGTCGGTGATGATGACATTGCCTTCCAGCCTGCTGTGGGTTTTGAGTTCTTCCACGAATTGTGATTCGGCATCTTTGTATTTTGCCACCCGCGCCGCCACTTCCGCGTCCCCCAGCACCTCTTCGGCAGGCATGGTGCTGCGCAGCATTTCGGTCAAGTGGACGCCATATTCCCTGTCCGCGGGGAAACGTGGGTCCAGCGTGTAGTTGATCAGCATCCAGCTCCGGGGCGCGAGGACATCTTCCTCGTTCAAGTTGGCGCATTCAATGCGGGCCGCGACTTCGATCAGGGGATCGTAGCCCTCCAGGCCGCCTTCTTCAAAGTAATTCTTGACCAGCTCAGCCGTGCAGCAGGCTTCGCCCCATTTGCCGTCAACACGGGCAAGGTCATCGGTTCCGAAGTGCTCCCAGTCATGGTTGCTGAACCAGGTTCCCACGCCCGGGTAATAAGGCAGATGGGCCAGGATATCATCAGGGTTGATGTCGAATAAGATGTCGCGTGTTTCAATCTCGCGAGCGGTAGAAAACAGGATCTCCTTGATGTCCGGTTTCTTCTGAGTCAGCATCGCCGCGCACACAAGCCCATCGAAATCCAGTTTCGTGATCAGGTTCATGCTTGCCTACTCCCTGTTGGTCACCGTTGCCAGCAATATAGGGCGCAGAAGTTGCAAACGCAGTGGGTCAACACACGCTTTCGAACGACTCGCACCGTGCGAGAGACTCCCCGGATTTCCTTTTTTCGCCCCTGATGCTTTCTGAGCTGCGTCATTTGTCTCAGGACAAGGCGCATCTTTGCAGACATAACGGGTTATTTCAAAAAGATGGACCACTAGCCAGTGGATCGTTTCACGTACTATGAACGATATTTGCCCCGGGCAGCTTGAAGTGAGCAGCAGAACTTCACATTTTCCCAAGCGATGAAAGCAGACTGGTATTGGATGTGCCGATGGTTCATCGCTGCCCGGGTCTACAGGGTTTCCCGAAAACAATGTCCCATCGTGTCATTCCTTCGAAGCAGACTGTATCAGAATGTCCAATGGATCTCATTCCCGCGAAGGCGAGAATCCAGACATGTCTATGTACTACAAAAAACTAGGGACAGACGGTGAAAAACTAGGGAAAAACTAGTGGATCGTTTCACGTGCTATGAGCGATATCTGCCCCGGGCAGCTTGT
>CAZYOC010000250.1:0-6572 GCA_964648415.1 uncultured bacterium
CCTGCTTTCGCAGGAATGACATCATGGGACATTTCATTCGAGAATTACTCTATAGAGCCTGTTGCACGAGTCGAACTTCCGGTGTTTTTGAGAAGTAATACAACGAAATAAAGGAAGAGGGAATATCATAAAACAGGCTATGTCTTCCGCTCTCCTCTGAGGCGCTCACTTGCATCTTGCCCCGCTGGAGCGTTAATTCCTGATCCATAGGAAACCTGAGAAGAGATCCACACAACCCATTCACATACCACACAGGAGGCAGGATGAAGATTGCCGTGTTGGTGAAACTGGTGCCCGATACGGCCTCCCAGATCAAGCTCAACGACGACAAGAGCTGGATTGACGAGAGGGACCTGAGCTGGGTACTGAACCCGTACGACGAATATGCGGTGGAGGAGGCGTTGAAGCTCGCCGAAGCGAATGACGGCGAGGTGACAGTGTACAGCTACGGCGGCGACCAGGTGGTGGAGGGCCTGCGAAAGGCGTTGGCCATGGGCGCGCACAAGGCTGTTCACGTGCAAACCGCCGGAGCGCTGGATCTGCTCGGCACCGCCAACGCCTACAAGAATGCGATGAAGGACGAAGGCTACGACCTGATCTTCACCGGGTTCAAGTCCACGGATGACGATTGCCCGGCGGTCGGCCCCATGCTGGCGACGTTGCTGGAGATCCCGTGTGTGACCGAAGTCGCCAAGATGGACGTGGCGGACGGGAAGGTGACGGCGGAGAAGGACATCGAGGGCGGAAGCGTGGTCATCGAAGCGGGCATGCCCTGTGTGATCACCGCGCAGAAAGGCCTCAACGAGCCGCGTTATCCCAGCCTGAAGGGCATCATGATGGCCAAGAAGAAGCCCATCGACAAGGTCGAGGTAGACGCGACCGAGTCGCGAGTGGACATGGTCGGATTCGCATATCCCCCCGAACGCGCCGCGGGCAAGATCGTCGGCGAAGGTGTCGAGGCGGTGGCGGAGCTGGTCAGATTGCTCCGTGAAGAAGCCAGGGTCATCGAGTAGAAAGGGGGAAACCATGGCAGTATTAGCATACATCGAGAGCGTACAGGGCCAAGTGAAGAAGGCCGGCCTGGAAGCGTTGAGCGAAGCCAAACGGCTCGCCGCCGCGAGCGGCGGCGAATTTGCGGCGGTGGTGGTTGGCGAGGATGTCGACGCCGCAGTGGAAGCCGCGAAGAAGATCGGCCCGGCGAAAATCTATACCGTTTCTGGCGAAGCGGACTACCAGAGCGAGGGCCACACCGCGGCGGTGAAGAAAGCGGCGGAAGAGTTCGGCGCGGATGTGATCCTGATCGCGGCCACCGCGTTGGGACGTGACCTCGCGCCGCGTGTCGCCGCCGCGATGACTGTGATGTTCCTGCCCGATGTCACCGAGTTGAAGGCCGAGGGCAATGAAGTCATCGCCACCCGTCCGGTCTACGCCGGCAAGGTCATGCTGGACATCAAGGCGCACATGTTCCCGGTGGTCGCGACGACGCGGCCGAACGTGTTCGCGGTGGAAGAGGGCGACGGCGCGGGCGAAGTGGTCGCCATCGACGCTCCCTTTGACAAGAAGACCACGATCGCGGAGACGAAGATCGCCTCGGCGGATCGTCCCGACGTGGCGGAGGCCGATGTGATCGTGGCCGGCGGGCGTGGACTGAAGGACGCCGACAACTTCAAGCTGATCGAAGAGCTGGCGGATACGCTGGGCGCGGCGGTCGGCGCGAGCCGTCCCGTGGTGGACAGCGGCTGGCGGCCCCACAGCGAGCAGGTGGGTCAGACCGGTAAGACGGTCGGCCCGACGCTGTACATCGCCGCGGGGATCAGCGGCGCGATCCAGCACATCGCCGGGATGCGGACCTCCAAGACCATCGTCGCGATCAACAAGGACGAGGACGCGCCGATCTTCAAGGTGGCCGACTACGGGATCGTGGGCGACGCGCTGGAAGTGCTGCCCGCGTTGAACGAGGCGCTGAAGAAGTAAGCGTCTGCACAGGAAGCCTCCAGTACCCCGGCTGAGAAATCTGCCGGGGTTTTTGTCGTCCACACTGCTGAGACGAGGATGGGAATGCGGTGGCACGTGCAGCATCGCGGCGCCATTGATCCGGGCGTCCTCGTTGACCTCTCCCTTCCCGAACCGTACCTTACTCCCACCATCAGTTAACAACGGAGGCGGCTCATGGATACTGAGAAAATCGCTCAGGGGGTTCGCCTGATCCTGGAGGGCATCGGCGAGGATCCCCAGCGCAATGGTTTGCAGCGCACACCTCAGCGAGTCGCCGAGATGTACACCGACCTGTTCAAGGGCCTGCACGAAGACCTCGACGCCTCGTTCATCACCGAACCGGTGGACAACGAGGACGAGATGATCCTCATGCGTGACATCCCGTTTTACAGCTTCTGCGAACACCATATGCTCCCCTTCTGGGGCTACGTCTCCCTGGCCTACATCCCCAGGGATAACCGGATCGCCGGGTTCTCGACGCTGATCCGTGTGGTTGAGCACTTCGCCAAGCGCCCTCAGATCCAGGAACGGATGACCACACAAATCTGCGAATACCTGGACAAATCGCTCAAGCCCAACGGTATCCTGGTGGTGGTCCGCGCGCATCACCTGTGCATTTCCATGCGCGGGGTGAAGAAGGAACAGTCGGAGGCGATCACCAGCGCCATGCGAGGTTACCTGCGCAAGCAGGCCACACGGCTGGAAGCGCTCAACCTGTTGACCAAGCGAGATTGACATGAGCCCCTGGGAGCAACTTAATCATTACCTGTCCGGTACGATGGCCTTCGGGTTCCTGTTTTATGTGTTCGCCACCCTGCTGGTCTGGGGCGCCTGGACCTTTGTCTATTTCAGTTCAAAGGATCTTACCCGCAAGAACTACATCCGCTGGGGATTCCTGCTTACCCTTTCCATCTGGATGATGTATGGCGTCCAGCGTTACAACCATCCCCCGCTGCTTAACCCCGAGCGCCTCTGGGTGCAGCCGTTCACCGCCCCCGCCGGACAGGAAGACAAGGCCGACCTGGCGAGGTTTTCCTTCGAGAAAGCCATGCAGCGGCTGGGCAAGAACGTGGTTGGCTTCCAGACCCGCCATTGCGGCGACAAGCTGCTGTTGCGGCTTCCGCCCGATGCCGATGCGCCGGTTCCAAAGGGAGCCAAACTGGTCGGCGCGGCCTGGTCGGTCACCGGAGCGTTTGAACAGACCGGCGCGGAGATCCACTTGCAGCTCCACGCCAACCGCTTGAACTGGACCGGCGATGTGCAGGACAGCTATGGCCTCCAGCTCAAGGGCAGCGACCCGGCGGCTCTGGGCATTCTCGCGGCGCAGAACCTGGTCGAACAGACCGGCGCGACTCCCTGGGAAGAGGGCCGGCTGGCTGAGTTCACGCCGGAGGTGATGGAGGTGCTCTGCGTCAATGACACCGCCTCCGACAACACGATGCGGCAGGCCGCCCTGCTGACCCTGGCCGACGACGACACCAGCCATTGGATGGTCTGGCAGGCGCTCGCCGACCTGTACTTCTTCTGGGACTGGCCGGACTACAACGGCCAGGCCCGTTCAGCCCTCCAGCAGGCCCTGCGCTTCAACCGGGAAGCTCCCCGCGCCAATTACATCAGCGGGCTGATGCTGTGGCGTGAAGGCGGCCACCGCGAGGAGGCCATCAGCGGCTTCCGTCAGGCTCAGAAGTTCGATCCGCGCGATCCCGACCCGTACCTGGCGCTTTCCCGTCTGGACGACGTGGAGTTGCGCGCCCTGCGTCTGGGCTCGCTCAAGGATATCCTCGAGTTCGCATTGAGTCTGCGTCCCTCCTCCCCCCAGGCCCGCAGCGTCCTCTACCGTTATTACCGCGACAGCCGGATGGAGAAAGAGATCGCGCTACAGGTGGTCAACCGGGGGCTCGAACTGAACCCGAACCAGCCGCGCCTGCTGATGATGCAGGCCGTGGCCGCCATCAAGCTGCAGAAGAACGAGGTCGCCGAAGAAGCGCTGACCACCATTCTGGCGAACGACTCCACCAACGCCGCAGCTTTATATAATCTGGGAATCGTGTACCGTGCGCAGGGACGGGATGAAGAAGCGGTGGAGGCGTTCAAGCAGGTGCTCGAGATGAACGGTCCCCCGGACGCGCACTATTACCTGGGCCTCTATTACGCCAACATCGGCGACCGGGAAGAAGCCATCCGGCAGTTCCAGTGGCGTTGGGTGAAACAGAATGATACGGAAGACGACTGGTTCGCCGCGGCGTCACGAGAGCGGATCCGGATGCTGCGCACCGGCAAATCTCCCACGGGCAAAGAACTGCAGGGCTGGGAGGTCGCCCCCGAAGACACCACTCGGAAAAGCCCGGAGATGATCGACGAACCGGCCGAGGAACGCTGACCGGGAATAGAGGGGACTGTTACCTTTTTGATTCCCTGAGCACATGGCGCACAATCTGACTTGGCAAAAAGGTAACTGTCCCCTTTATTCAGAGTCACATAACCTGCTCAAAGAGACGGAGGAACCATTCTTCACGCTCGGGGTATAACGGACGAAGTTTGCAGACAACCGGCGTTTTTCCGTCGGTTGTTCTCGAAGAAGCCGGAAAAACAAGCGAGCAGGACGATAGAAACTTATGATTCGTTGGGGCGAACCGTTGTGGTTGATCGCGCTGGTGCTGCCGGTAGCGTTGCTGGTGTTCGAACTGATCGTGGGGCGGCTTTCCGACCGCGCCCGGAAACGGTTTGCATCGCTGCACCTCTGGCCTCACCTGGCGCCTACCCGCAGTCCGCGCCTGAGGCGAATCAAACGCCTGCTCTTCATCGCCGCCCTCGTCTTCCTCGTTGTCGGCCTGGCCAACCCGCGAGTCGGCACCCGGTTTGAAGAAGTCACCCGCGAAGGGCTGGACATCTTCCTCCTGGTCGATGTCAGCAAGTCCATGGACACCAGGGACATCCGGCCCAGCCGCATCGCCAAGACCCGCTACGAGCTGCTGCAATTCCTCAAAGGTCTGAAGGGCGACCGCATCGGCCTGATTCCCTTCGCGGGATCGGCGTATACCGTGTGCCCGTTGACCCTGGACTACTCCGCCGCGGCGATGTTCATCGACCTGCTGTCCACCGAGCTGATCCCCAACCCCGGCACCAACCTGGCCGCGGCCATCGAAACCGCACTGGCGTCGTTCGGAACTTCGGAGGACGAAGCCGAGCGGGGGAAAGTCATTCTGGTGATTTCCGACGGTGAAGACCATGAGGGCGGCGCGGTTGAGGCGGCGCGTAAAGCGCACAATAAAGGCGTCCGCATCTACACCGTCGGCATGGCGCTGGCCAAGGGCGACCCGATCCCCCTGTTCGATGCTCAAGGCGAACAGAGCGGCTGGAAGATGGATGATGAAGGCCATATCGTCACCAGTCGGCTCAACGAGGACATCTTGCGCGACATCGCCATGGCCGGCGGCGGACAGTACCGCCGGGCAGGACAGGGCGGCGAAGCCTTCAAGGCCATCTACCGGAAAATCTTCAACCTGGACCGCAGTGAATTGAGCCAGAAACGCATCACCGGTTACGAAGACCGGTTCCAGTGGTTCCTGCTGGCGGCGCTGTTGCTGCTGCTGGCGGAGTTCATCCTGCCCCTGGGCGCGATCAAGCTGCGCAAAGCCACCCTGCTACCGTTGCTGATCGGCCTCGTGCTGGTGGGACTGAGCGCGAGCGACGCCTCGGCGCAGAAAGCCCACCGCCTCGTGAAAGAGGGCAACAATGAAGTTTCCGACGGGGACGTGGAAGAAGCGTTGACCAAGTACCTCGAAGCCCGGACAACCCGCGACAGTCTGCGTCCGGAACTGCTGTACGATCTGGGCGGCGCTTACGCCCGCATGGGCGACCTGCAACGGGCCGACTCGCTGCTGCAGAACCTGCCGGAAGACGCCGATTCCACGCTCAGGTCACGCGCGCATTACAACCGCGGCTCCGCGTTTGCCGAAGCGCAGCAGTACGAGCCGGCGGTTGACGCCTTCATCCAGGCGCTCCAATACAATCCCCGGGACATCGACGCCAAGGTGAATCTGGAAGTGGCGTTGCGCCGCATGCAACAGCAACAACAACAACAACAACAGCAGAACCAGGATCAACAGGACAACGAAGATCAGCAGGATCAGGAGCAACAGCAGAATCAGGATCAACAGGACCAACAAGACGACCAGCAGCAGCAGCAACAGGACCAGCAGGATCAACAGGACCAGGAGCAACAACAGCAACAACAACCCAAACCGGAAGAGATGCCGCCCGAAATGGCGCAGCGCTTCCTGGACAAACTGCAACAGGACGAGAAAGAGCTGCTGCAGGAGCTGGTCCGCCAGCAAGTCCCGGTGGAGAAGCAGAAAACAAAGAAAGACTGGTGATGCTTTTTAATCAGGAATCAGGAATTAGGAGTTAGGAATTGAAAGACACTGAAACACAGCTATTGCAATTAAGAATTAAGAATTAAGAATTAATTTACTCAACTATACGGACTGTTGTACAATAGGAACCAATCTTATTCCAGCGAAGCAGACTGTATCACAATAAGAACTACTCTCATCCCAGCGTAGGCTGGGATCCAG
>CAZYOC010000251.1:0-6540 GCA_964648415.1 uncultured bacterium
GGGAATGAGAGTGGGTTTGATTCTGCGACAGTCTGCTTCGCGGGAATGAGAGTGGGTTCTATTCTGTGTCAGCCTGATGCGCGGGAATGAGAGTGGGTTCTATTCTGTGTCAGCCTGATGCGCGGGCATGATAGGCGTTTCAATTGTAAAAGAATCAAGAGCTGTTTCGAGTCGATATTGGTACGACTACCCCTTGGATGCAGCCCGTCGGGGTGTGTTGCTCAAGCCTTGGGGCCTCCGGTCTCCGCCGGAGTATCGGCCTCGCGTTTCTGTTTGGGAGCCGCCACGCCGCCCAGCAGGAACCCGATCACGCCGCCGTAGAGCGTCGAGATGTACGCGTTCGACCAGATGGGGCAGGCTCCGCCCAGGCAGCCGACCTTGTACCAGTACAGAAAGCCGAGCAGCGCGCCCAGGACCGGCAGGCCGTAGCGCAGAATGCGTTGTTTGGTCATGTCGTTGTCACCGTTTTGTTAGGTGTGCCTATTATACGGAATGGATTGGGATGGGTTCCGTTGTCAGGTGAGATGCAGCCGACCCGGAGAGGTTGCAGGAGGGAAAGCAGGAAAAACCCAATTCGTGGAGATTGCTCCGGAAAGCCCCGTGACCGGCGAGGGCGCCGGTCCTACACTTGCTTTCCGGACTCCTTCTCTTCTTTTCTCGACACGCCGAACAGCTTGCACACGCAGTCCTTGCAGATCGCACAACCCACCGCGACCACGAGCAGCCCCACCCACGCCAGCATGACAAACAGATTGCAGATCGTGCAGGTTTCACTTTTCCACATGACTCAGTCCTCCTTCGTTGTGCCGGTCTCTTGATCCACACGCTGGGCCAGTTGGTCCACCGGTGCGGGTGACGGCGACTCTTCGAGGTCCATTGTATCACCATAATGGCAGGTGGCGCAATCGCCCAGGTGCGCGATCTCCACACTGTCGGCGCGCTCCTTGTGACAGGGGATGCAGGTCTGGTGCATGGCCAGATGGTATCCGGGCGCGTCCATCATCGCCAGGCACCCCTCGGGCGGATCCACCGGCTTCATGTTTTTGTCGTGGCACTCCAGGCACCCCTTCGCCGAGGAGGCCGCTTTCGCCCTCTGTGGCGCGTGGCACTCCGTACACGACCGGTTTTCCGGATGCCAGCCGCCGAGTTTCTTGTCCTCGGCAACATAGGTCTCGTGCTGGCGATGGTCAAAGATGCCGGTCTCGGCTTCCATGGCGCTGTGGCAGTAGGTGCAGGGCGTGGCCTGGTCGTCGGGCAGCGCCAGGTGGTGGCATTGGTTGCAGGAGTGATCCCCGCCCAGCCGCTGCTGGTGAGCCTTGTGGGCGAATACGGTGTACACGCCGGTCCGGTTGCCGTCGATCTTGAGAGTGTCGCGTGTCAGGTCCATCGCCATGGGCGGCTGCACCTCGAACACCGGGTCGCTGGTGTACGGCGGATACAGCGCCAGGAAGGAAAGGGGAACCACCACCACGCCGATCAGGGTCACCCGTTCCAGCCCGGTCAGCAGCCGGTGATGCCAGACGTAAGTCAGCCGGTCGAAAGCGGAGGTGATACGTTGCTGTTGCAGGCCGCGCAACTTCCAGTTGTCGTTGAACACGGTGAAGTTCTCCACCAGGAAGAAGAAGGCCAACCCGGCCATGGCGAGCACGCCGAGGGTGATGGCCCACTCGATGGCGGAGGGGAAGTAGAGCGCGCCGGCGTCACGGAAATACCCGAAGATGCCCACATCCATGCGGTTCAGCGCCAGGCCGCCCGCGCCGAACGCCGCCGCCACCGCCAGGCCGACCGGAGACTTGCGAATTTGCGGCAGCAGCACCAGCACAATCGGCAGCACCACGCCCAGCAGCATCTCCGCTCCGTACAGCCAGCTCTCCCAGGTTCCGGCCAGCAGGCCCGCGAGTGCGTCGGGACGCAGCAGCAGGTCGCCGATCTTCAGCAGCAGGTAGAAGCCCAACACACCCGTCGCAATGGTCGCCAGAAGGCGCAGGGAGGGCATGTCCGGCGGTTCGTCGGTTTGCCCGTGGCCGTTGTCGTCCGGATTGATGCAGGCCTTGCATTCAATCGCGCCGCCCGCCCGGCGGGTGGTGGTGAACAGCCGGTCCGGCTCGTACCACCAGGAGTGCATCACCTTGATCAGCACCAGCAGCAGCATGCCGCCGCCCATGGCGGAAACGATAAACAGCAGCGAGATGATCGGGCTGTACCAGAGCGGGTGCAGGCGCTGGGGCGTCACCAGGAACAGCGACCCCAGCGAGGTGTGGTGCATGCTGGACAGGGTGATGCCAATGATGACGAAGACGGCGGCGAACCGGTGCAGCCAGCCGCGCAGCTTCGCCAGGCCCAGCCGTTCCAGCAGCGTCGGGCTCAGCTCGATGAAGGTGATCATAAAGTAAAACGACACGCACCAGAACACCTCGAACAGGAACGAGTGAATATTCCAATACACAAACGGGTGCCAGAATCGCCAGGGCAGGCCGATGTCGAACAGCAGGGCGAACAGCGAGGAGCCGTAGCCCAGGAACGCGACCGCGATGGCGGGTTTGACAAAGCGTTCCAGCTTCTTCACATGCAGCACATGGCCCAGGAAGCCGATGGTGAAGCCGGAGGTGGCCAGCGCGGCGCCGCCCACCATGTTGAAGATCTTCCACAGGCCCCACGGCACCCGGTCGGTCAGTTCGGTGGTGGCTCCCAGCCCGAAGACAAACCTCAGCACCATGGCCACGACCCCGACAAATGCCAGCAGCCAGCAGACATCCTTGATCCGGCGTGTCCGGTCTCTGCTCATAGCCTCGTTCATGATGTCGTCTCCTCCGATTCCTGCTTCGGGTCTTCAGGGGTATCGTGATTCTGCATGCGTTCCATCCGTCGCCGCACCACCCAGTTGACTCCCGCCACGCCGAACAGAACGCTTCCGGCGATGTACGGCGTCGAATGCAGCGCGGGTGAAACCAGTTCCGGGATGGGATCGGCTTTCGCGTCGGGCCAGCCCAGCTCCGCCAGGTCCACGTCGGAGATGTACAGCACCGACGTCCCCCCGAACTCCTCCTCGCCCCAGACGTGGTTGAGATAACGTCCCGGCTCTTCTTCGATCCGCCGGTGTGCTTCGGCCAGCAGCTCGCGGCGGTCGCCGAAGGTGATGACCTCTTCCGGGCAGGCGTCGACGCAGGCCGGGATCTCTCCGTCGGCCAGCCGCTCTTCGCAGAGCTCGCATTTCTTCATGAACGGGACCGTGTCATCCCACTCGTAGCGCGGCACATGAAACGGACAGGCGAGCATGCAGTAACGGCAGCCGATGCACTTGTCCGGATCGTAGACCACGGCGCCGTTGGGCTCTTTGGTCAGACCGCCCACGAGACAGGCGGACACGCAGCTCGGCTCCAGGCAGTGCATGCAGGCCTTTTTGGCGAAACGGTCGCCGGCGACCCGCAGCACCGTGGTCAAGCGGTTGGCGGAGAGGCCGTCGGAGATGACCGCTTTGTCATGGTCGGCGCGCCGGGGGTCCAGGTGGTTGGCCTCCACACAGGCCGATACACAGCGTTCGCAGCCGATGCACTTTGTCACGTCAATCAGCATTCCCTTGGCTTTCATCAGACCTTCGCCTCCTTCCCGTAGAGAGCCTCGGCGATGCGGTCACCCGCGCCGGGACGCAGCTGCCAGTGAACTTCGCTGATGCGGTCGAAGAAGATCAGCACGATATGCGACAGCTTGCTGAAGGGGATGACCACGAACAGTACTTGCGCGCTCAGCAGATGCAGCAGGAACATGCTTTCCCAGCGAAGCGGGTTCATCGAGGGGTGCGCCGCAAGAAAGCCGGTGGTAAACGGCAGCAGGATGAGGATCAGCATCCAGTAATCCGAGGGCCGGCTGATGGCTCGCACCTTCGATACCAGCGTACGGTTCAGCAGCAGAATCAACAGCGTGACGATGGTGATCACGGTCAGAATGTCCGCCCAGAGTGGGCTGATGGCCGGCAGGTTCACCTTGAACACGCCTTCCCACAGGGCGATGTGATCCAGCAGAAACAGCGGGACAATGATCGCGCCGATGTGAAACAGGAAGGACGCGTTGGAAAACACGACATTGCCGGTGACCAGGTGCTTGAAGGGAAAGGCCCAGCCGAGGGAGTCCTTGAACATTTTGTTCCAGGGCATGTGCTTGAGACGGTGCCCCTTGCGACGGATCAGGGTGTCCAGTTGGAGCACCAGGTGCCGTCCCAGCCCCAGCACCATGAACAGGAAGGTGAGGGCGAAGAGTGGGCCCATCAGGATATCGATCCAGGTTTGTATCACGTTTACAGCCTCCTTTTACAATCGTATCAAAAGCAACAACGGAGTCGCTACGGTGTCGCTGGTGTCGCTATGATGTCGCTGGTGTTTGCCCCACGTTGTCATTCCTGCGGAAGCAGGAATCCAGTAAAGAATCATCCTCTCGATTCATTTACACAGGTTGACTGGAACTGTTCGGTATTTGTTGTTGTTGTTGTTCACATTATGGAGCGTTTGTACGTATCTGGATTCCTGCTTCCGCAGGAATGACAAGCCTTTTCGCCGTAAGAGCAGCGTTTGACTGCCTTTACATCGCGTAGAGTTCCGCTTCTTCCTTGCGTTCCGCCGCGCACTTCGCGCCGGGGATTTCGATGGCCTTCAGGATCAGGTCATGCAGCCCCATCACCTCGCAGTCGATCTTGTGGTAGGCCACCAGCTCCTTCAGTTGCTTCTTGCAGTTGGCGCAGGGCGCGATGCAGATCTGCGCGCCGGTGGCGCGGATCTGGTCGGCTTTCACCTTCCCGCCGATCTCCATGCGGTAATCGTAGATCTCGTCGATGGACACCAGGCCGCCGCCCCCGCCGCAGCAGTAATTGTTACGGCCATGCGGGGTCATTTCCACGTAGTCGCGCACAAACGACTTCAGGATCTCGCGCGGTTGTTCGACAATCCACCCGCCGCGTGCGATGTTGCACGGGTCGTGATAGGTCACCTTCTCGGTAACGATGTCCGGGTTCAGCGTGATCTTGCCCTTGCGGACACAATCCAGCGTATACTCCAGGAAACTGACCACCGGGTAGGCTTCCTTGCCGCCGAACACCGGCACGAAGTCATGCGCCGAACGGGAGGCGTGGCCGCATTCGCCGATCAGCAGATCCTTGCCGTTGAGACGGGTCACCTCGCCGACCAGCTGCTTGATAATGCGTTCCAGGTGCCAGTCGCTGTAGAACAGGCCGTAGTTGATGCCGTCGAAGTTCTGTGTGCCGATGGTCCAGGTGTCCCAGTCGCCCGCGGCGTACAGCACCGCCATGTTGCCCAGCAGTGTGTCCGGCTCCATCAGGTAGTCGCTGACCGCGCAGAAGAAGACATGGTCACGGTTGGGCTCGTCCACAGGCGTCTTCAACTTGATGCCGAACTGGTCCTCGAATTCCTCTTCCAGGAACTCCAGGTTGCTGATCAGGGCCGGTTTGGGCACCTTGGAGGTGTTATGGGTCTCGCCCTCGAGTTGCTCTCGCACACTGACCTGCAGCGCCTTGGAGCTGATGCCCACCAGGCTGAGCAGGTAACGGCCCAGCCGGGTGATGAGACCATGATCCATCCCCATGGGACATTCCAGAGTGCAGCGCCGGCAGGCGGTGCAACGGTAGAACACCTCGGCCATCTCCTCGATGATCTCGGTCGTCAGCTCGAACCCGCTCGGGGAAAAATGCGAACGGAGCCAGCCGCCGAAGGTGAAATAGCGCTGGTAGACCTGCAACAGCAGCGTGGTCTTGTAACAGGGGATGTCGCGCGGGTCATGCGTCACCTGGTACACCGGACAGGTCACCGAACACCGGTTGCACTTGTTGGTGGTCCGGCAGTAGGAATCGAGCAGTGATTTGTAGTCCGTGTGCTCGAGCACGGCGGCGAAGGCGTCGAGGAAACGCTCCACCACGTTCTCCGGGTGGGGGTTCTCGACGTGGTACGGCAGCCGCTTGCTGAGATCGTGGATCTCCTGGTCCACATCCCTGCGGGTTGGCTCCGGGTGCGCCACGGCTTCGGGCATGATGGCCTCCATGATGGTTGTGTTGCGTTGCATGCGTTTTGCCCCTCGTTTTTGCAAAGGGTGTACCGAGTGGCTCTGCAACGGCTCGCCGGGGCGGCGGCGAGGCGGGAACGTCGCCCCCGTTGGTGTTCGCTTTAACTGCTTGCTATAAAGCCCCTTGGAGGCATTCTGGATTCCTGCTTTCGCAGGAATGACACCATTGGGAGGCGCTACCGGGGAGAAGCATCAGCGGAGCATGAAGGTGTCCGGTTTAACTGCTTGTTTTGGAATTACTTGGAGACCCTTCTGGATTCCTGCTTTCGCAGGAATGACACCCGGGGGAGGCGCTTCAAAGGAGAGTTGCCAGAGTGGCGCTGTTGGAGCGAAGCGGAGGGGGATGGCGGGGTGCTCTACGGACGAACCGTTGCAGGTGTTGCAACAAAATGTTGCATTGCAACAGTGATGCAACGACACGTCGATTCGGACTTTCCCATTCCATGCTCTCTTCGGGGCGCGAACAACCCCCGCTTC
>CAZYOC010000252.1:0-6531 GCA_964648415.1 uncultured bacterium
CATTCCAGCGAAGCAGACTGTATCAAAATGTCCAATGGATCTCATTCCCGCGAAGGCTGGAATCCAGGCATGTCTATATACTACAATATGTTAACTATGAAAACACCCTATTAAACACTACTCTGGTTCTGAATTGCTAACCTCTTATCTTCTTGCACCTTGCCTGGATCCCAGCCTTCGCTGGGATGAGAGTAGTTGCTACTTTAATTGAGACTGTTACCCCGGGAAGAGAGTGGTTTCTATCTTGATAAAGTCTGCCACGCTGGAATGAGATCGGCTCCTGTTGTGCGACAGTCTGTATAGGGATATAATCTGTTGCGCAGAGATTGCATATAGAACAATATGGTTTTACTTGACTTGAAATCCAGAAGAAAACTGGAATCCAGAGGAAAAGAAGAAGGTAAGATCCATCTCCACAGCTTTACGGGACGCCTGTGAAAACGGTTCAAAACATACGGTTGCTGCTTGTGTTGGCGCTGCTGGTCTGCGCGGCGCCGGGACAGGCGCAGGTCGGTTTCTTCGGCGAGGTCGAGGAGCCCGACGCCGAGATCCTGGAGGTCTACCGGGAGGCCTATCCCGCCGAGTTCTACCGTCCCAAACTGGTCTACTACCCGGGGGCGGTCGATACCCTGGGCCGGGTCGACATGATTGAAGCGGCGCGGTTGGTGAACGACCGGCTGCGTTACGCCATCGCCTGGACCGGGTACGTGGAGCTGATCGAGGCCGAGGACGCTCCCACCGACAGCGCGGAGTTGATCAACCCACTCGACCCGTTCACCGAACTGCATGTCCGGTTTCAGGGCGCACGCGAGGACCGCTACGGCTGGATGACGGTGTGGCTGTCGACTCCCGGCGAGCAGGCGTTCTATTCCAACGGGATCCATTTCGACCCGAACACCGCCCGCGCCGCCGCAGACAAGATGGCCCGCATCCTGCTCTACCAGCTCACGGGCCTGACCGCGCCCTTTGATTCCCGTATCTGCTGCGTTCATCAGGAGGGCCGGACCAAGGAGCTGAAGCTGCTGGCGTTTGACGGAACCTTCCTCCAACAGATCACCAGCGACCGCAGCATCGCCCTGTCGCCGAGCTGGGCGCCGGACGGCAAGCGGATCGCGTTTTGCTCCTTCCGGGGTGGGGGTGACGCCGATTTGTGGATCACCGATGTCGGCAATGGTGAGGTGCGGCCCCTGGTAAGGCGTTCCGGGACCGACGCCGCCCCGGCGTGGAGTCCGGACGGCAACTGGATTGTGTTCGCCGGCTCCGGAGGCGCGGAGACCCACCTGTACATGGTACGGCCCGACGGGAGCGGGTTGCAGCAGATGACTTTCATGAAGTGCATCGACACGTCGCCCTCCTGGTCGCCTACCGGCCGCGACATCGTGTTTATGTCCGACCGGAGCGGCAGTCCTCAGATTTACCGCATGGACCGGGAAGGGTTGAACATCATCCGTTTGACGAAGGGCGGTGGGTATAACGCCGATCCGGCCTGGTCGCCGGCGGGCGATTTTATCGTGTACACCCGGCTGGAGCCTCACGGCTTCCAGATCCGGATCATGGACCCCAGCGGCGGCAACGACATTCCCCTGACCGACGAGCCGGGCGACCATCTGGAACCCTCCTGGAGTCCCGACGGGATGAAGATCACCTACTCGTACAAAGGCAAGCTGTGGGTGATGAACGTGGACGGGTTGAACAGCCGTCAGCTGTTGAACGGCGGCTTGATGTCCACCTGGTCGCCGATGCAGGACGACGAGAAGTTTTGATGGCCCGTTTTTACCTCTGATATTCTTGCACCTTGCCTGGATTCCCGCCTACCAGACTGTATCAAAATGTCCAATGGATCTCATTCCCGCGATCTCGCGACACGCTGCCCGGGGCAAAGTGTTTCCACCTCCCGAAATCTTCGCCGATTGCAGAAATTGCGTTGCTCGCCCGCCCGCCAAACCCCTAAATTCCGAAAACATCAGACGTTGATATTTCCTTAGCACGGTCCACGCCAAGTTTTGCGAACCCTTTGGAGGGGAAGCAATGCGGGACGACCAGAAAACCAGGCGGCAGTTGATTGAGGAGATGGAGCAACTCCGCCGCCGAGTCGCCGAGCTGGAGGCCCGCGCTGAATCCGGCGACATCGAAACAGCGCAACGAGAAAGCGAAGAGCTTTATCGCAAACTGTTCGGGTCGTCCAAAGACGCCATTATGACCCTGGCCCCGCCGAGCTGGAAATTCACCTCCGGCAATCCCACCATTCTGGACATGTTCCGTGTGCGCAACCTGGAGGAGTGGACTCGCCTGGGACCGTTAGATGTTTCGCCCGAGCGTCAGCCTGATGGGCGACTCGCGCGGGACAAGGCCGCGGAGATGATCCGGATCGCTATGGAGAACGGATCGCACTACTTCGAGTGGCAGCATCAACGATTGGATGGGGAGCCTTTTCCCGCCACGGTTTTACTCACACGGGTAGACTTGACCGATGACGTCTTACTGCAGGCCACTGTCCGGGATGTCACCCGGGAGAAGAAGGCACTCGCCGAGTTGAAGGCCAGCGAAGAACGCTTCCGCAAGCTGTCCAGCCTGACCTTTGAAGGGATTCTGTTACATGATGAAGGGGTTGCTATTGACGTCAACGAATCCCTGTTGACGCTCCTGGGGTACTCGCGTCAGGAGTTGATTGGGAAGAACATCATCCAGATGTGCATCCCTTCCGAGTATCATCCCCTGGTGTTCGAGAAACTGGCGTCAGAGAACGCAGATCCCTACGAGATTGAAATGCTCCGCAAGGGGGGAGCTTGTTGTCCGGTTGAAGTCGTTTCCCGTGATGTGGCGGATGAGAGAGGCGAGTTCCGTGTCGCTGCGATCCGGGATATTTCTCAACGGAAAATTGCCGAAGAAGCGTTGAAACGTATCGAAGACCGGTTGCGCATCATCATCAAGGGGACGCGCGCCTGTCTGTTCAGCACGAGTTTTCGTGGCAAGTTTACTTACCTCAACGAAGCCGCCTGCGACATACTGCAGGGATCGCATGACGAGCTGCTGGGAACCTTTTACCTGCGCTATGTTCACCCGGATGATCAGGAACGCGTGCATACGGCGTTCTATAACCAGATGAAAACCGGCATCGACAGCGTGAGCATCGAATTCCGGTTTGTCGGCTTGAGGGGCCGTATCGGCTGGTTCTCCTTTCTGGTCAATCCCCTGTGGGCGGGCCATCGAGTGGCGGGATTGACCGGCATCGCTCAGAACATCACCGAACGTCGCGAGGCGGAACAGCGGGTGAAAGAGGCCCAGGAATTCATGGAAGCGGCGATCGCGCAGTCCACGGCCGGCATTCTGATCGCGGATGCGCCCGATGTGAAGATCCGGCTCGCCAACCGCGCCGCCTTTGGCATTCGAGGCGGAAGCGAAGACATCCTGACCGGGATCGAAGTACAGGAGCATGCCGCCCGCTGGCAAACGTTTTTTCCAGATGGCAGACCCTACCCGTCCGAGGAACTGCCCTTGTCCCGGGCCGTGTTGAAGGGCGAATCAACCCATGATGAGGAAGTGATCATCCGGGACGAGGATGGGGTGGACCACTGGGTGATAGTAAACGCCGCTCCGGTGCGGGATAGCGAGGGCAACGTCACCGCCGGGATTGTGGTGTTTCATGACATCACGGAGCGGCGCCAGGCGCTGGAAGAGAGGGAGCGACTGGAAGAGCAGCTCCATCAGTCCCAGAAGATGGAATCGGTGGGCCGTTTGGCCGGCGGCGTGGCGCACGACTTCAACAACATGCTGAGCGTCATCCTGGGCTACGCCGAGCTGGCCATTGTTAAAACCGACAGCGGCGATCCCATTCAGAAACCGTTGCGCGAGATCATCAATGCCGCCGCACGTTCCAGCGAACTGGTCAGCCAATTGCTGGCGTTCGCACGCAGGCAGACGGTAACGCCGAAGGTGCTGGACCTGAACGATTTCATTCCCGGCACACTGAAAATGCTGCGGCGCCTGATCGGTGAGGATATCGACCTGACCTGGCAGCCGGGTCGTAATCTCTGGCCGGTCAATATCGACCCCTCCCAGGCGGACCAGATTCTGGCAAACCTGGCGGTGAACGCGCGCGACGCCATCACCGGTGTTGGCAAGGTAGCCATCTGGACGGAAAACCATACCGTGGAAGCGGATTCGGAACCGGACTCGCCCGAAGCGGCTCCGGGAGACTATGTGGTGGTTTGTGTGAAAGATAATGGGTGCGGGATGGACGATGAGGTCCAGGCCAACCTCTTCGAACCTTTCTTTACCACGAAGGAAGTGGGTGAAGGCACGGGCTTGGGACTGGCGACCGTATACGGCATCGTGAGGCAAAACGACGGCTTCATCACGGTGGACAGCAGCCCGGGCCAGGGTTCGACCTTCTGCGTGTACATTCCCTGTTACCAGGGCGCCGGTGAACGTTCCCGGGACAACTCCAATGACAAGCAGCGCCTGCGGGGCACGGAAACCGTGCTCATCGTGGAAGATGAACCGTCGATCCTCGAACTCGGTAGCCTTCTGCTGGAAAACTACGGCTACACCGTGCTGACCGCCGACAACCCGATCAAGGCGCTCACTCTGGTTGAAAACACGGACCGTCCTGTTGATCTGCTGCTGTCCGATGTGGTGATGCCGGAGATGAACGGCCGGTCGTTGGCGGATAAATTGCTCAAGAAATACCCTGATATGAAGCTGCTGTTCATGTCAGGATACACCTCGAACGTGATCGCCCCGCATGGTGTGCTCGACGATGATGTTCACTTCCTCCAGAAGCCCTTCACCGCAAAATCACTCGCGTCGAAGGTGAGAGAAGTTCTCGACGATGCGGCAACAAACTGAATCACTTCCCTGAACCTGTCCCAACTGGAGAGACGCGGCAGCAGTCGCATTTGCGTACCCGGAACATTAGATTACACGCTGAAGAATGTCCTGTTCAACCAACCGTGGCACATCCAGCATGCACATCGTATCCATCGCAGGCGCGCGTCCCAACTTTCCGAAGATCGCTCCCATCGCCTGGGAGACCGCCCGGCGGGACGGAGTCAAGCATACTATCATACACACCGGCCAGCATTATGACCGCAGCCTGTCCGGCGGTTTCTTTGAAGTGCTCTCGATCCCCGAGCCGAATCTCAACCTGGGGGTAGGGTCGGCCCCGCATGGCATTCAGACCGGCAAGATCATGATCGCGCTGGAGCCGGAGCTGGAACGCTTGCGGCCGGACTGGCTGATCACGGTGGGCGATGTCAACTCCACAGCCGCAGCGTCCCTGGTCGCGGTCAAGCTGGGCATCAAAACCGCCCACGTCGAAGCCGGGCTCCGTTCCCTCGACCGCACCATGCCCGAAGAGATCAACCGCATGGTCACCGACGCCATCAGCGACCTGCTGTTCACCACCGAACAGTCCGGGACCGACAACCTGCTGAAGGAAGGCCACCCGGAAGAACGCATCCGGTTCGTCGGCAACATTATGATCGACAGCCTGGTGCATGTGCTGCCGCGCGCAAAAGAAGCCCGGACCTGGAAAGATCACGACCTGACCCCGGGCGAATACATCCTGGCCACGCTGCACCGGCCCTCCAACGTGGATACCAGAGAAGCCCTCAAGGGACTCGTGCGGGCGCTGGCCGAGATCGGCGTCACCACGCCGGTGCTGTTCCCCGCGCATCCACGGACTCGCAGCAGCCTGGAACGCTTCGGGCTTCTGGATCGCTTGACCGCTTCATCACAGTTTCACCTGGTCGAACCGCTCGATTACCTGCACTTCCTGTCGCTGGTGACGAAAGCGAAAGCCGTACTGACCGATTCCGGCGGGATTCAGGAAGAGACGACGTACCTGCGCATCCCCTGCATGACGTTGCGCCCCAATACGGAACGCCCCTCTACCGTAACACTCGGCACCAACGAGCTGGTGACTCCAACGTATGCAGGCGTGATGGAAGCCTTTGGCCGCCTGGACCAGGGCGTGTGGAAACACGGTGAAGTTCCGCCGCTGTGGGACGGGAACACTGCGGGAAGAGTGGTGGATGAATTGCTGAAGGTGACCTGAACCCACCGGGGGACTCACGCAAAGACGCAAAGGGGGCAGCCTCCCTCCGCAGGCGGCATGGCCCGATTTGCCGAGCTTCAAACGACATGAACTATTCAGCGCTCTCAATGGATGAGACGTTGGCGCACCCTCACGCGTTGTAAGGCAAGTCGGGACGATCACATGCTTCATTCGCCTCCTCTACCCGACTTGCTTATTCCCGTCACACGAGCAGGAAACCATTCTCATACATTGCAGACTGAAGCGGAGAGTATTCTTTCAGCAAAGTGCAAATCGGGCCATGCGTCACATCGCAAAAACGCCGCCATTCGAGGAGAAGAGCGACAGGCATGGCCCGATTTGCCGAGCTTCAAACGACATGAACTATTCAGCGCTCTCAATGCACGAGATGTTGGCGCACATTCACGCGTTGTAAGGCAAGTCGGGATTGTCACATGATCGTATCACCCCTCTTCCCGACTTGCTTATTCCCG
>CAZYOC010000253.1:0-6505 GCA_964648415.1 uncultured bacterium
GGAACTGACGGGTACACCTCGCCCCAATCCGGGGTGATGCTGATCTGGGCGATTTAGCCTGGTAACCCGAATCGGCCCCGGTCCGGGGAGGGGAGCGGCCGTCGAAAGCGGGATCTCTTTTACACAGCGCTGGATGAACGGGTTTGTCCGGTGTGCGGGCCGTTGAACGGACAGGAGTTTGAGCTGGATCAGGCGCCACCGATTCCTCCACATCCGAATTGTCGCTGCGATTGTGCGTCAAATTGAATATATTCATAATGTTAACAGGACTTTCTGGAAAGATCCGTTACCAGTTACGCACCGTACTGGTAAAAATGATGCCCGGTTTCACCATCAAGTAGCAAGTTGTTTCTGCTTGGGAATCGACCCCGACAGAACCTCCGATTCCTCCCCAAGATAACTTTAGCCATTTCGCCATCTGACTTCTTACATCCAATATAACAACAGGTTAGCACCAGCATCTTTACCTCGGAACTTGCTCCCAACCGCGCCATTCGACGTCTCTCGGCCTTTCGGCGTATATGTCCTAAGCAGCCCACGCCACCCGATACGACAAATCTCGTCCGTTTAGCATATAACACAGTAGAGCCCTTCTGCTCGACTGCAGAGACAGTGCTCCTGTGTTCTGCCCCAAAAAGTGACCCTCGTGCGAATATATGTAATGGGGCGGATCGCGCTTTGCCCTGATAAGGTTTTCCGAAAGGCATCCGATGTTCGACAGCAACGATACATACGTCCAGTTACTCCTCGAAGGCGACGCTCTGTTTGCGATGGCGGCGTCCGGCCAGAAGGATGCGGCCCCGGATTATGTCACCAGCTACATCGGCTCGAAACGCAAGCTGGTGGACTGGATCTGGAAGCACACGCCGGATGGTGTGGGCTCGGTGCTGGATGCGTTCTGCGGCAGCGCGGTTGTGGCGTACATGTTCAAGAAGCAGGGGCTGCGGGTTGTTGCGAATGACCGCATCCGTTGCACCGGCGTGTTGTTCACCCAGGATGTGGAAGCGGCTCGTGCTGCCTATCGCCTGCTGAAGGAGGGTCATCCCGGTGGTCTCGATGGAATGCCGCATGGAAGCGGCGCGGTGTTCCTACTGCCGCCGTGAAGCTTCCGGCGAGAAGAACCTCTGCATCCACCTCAGGAAATACCACAACAAAGAGTTCAAGGGCAAACGCGTCACACGGGAGATGGTCGGGATCACGTTCACCGGGGTGGGTCTGCTGGACGGTACCCCCGCCGATGACCGCGCCCTGATCACCCGTGTCGCACAACGGGAAGGACAACACCCATCGATGAAGCACAAACGATTCCGGGAGGCCGTGGCAAGCGGGATCACCGATCCGGCCAAGCTGCCCGCAGCCTTCGCCTCCCATCTGGACGAGCTGCTGGAGGAGACCGGCGATCCGGACATCCGCGAGCTGTTGAAGCAATCCGCCGGCGACTACACCGCCATGGCGGGCGAGCTGCTGAGCGAGGCGGCCAAGAAGCCGTTCAAGGATGACCTGGTCAAGGAGAACGAACAGCTCAAGAAGCAGGTCGAAGACCTGACAAAGCAGCTCGACGAGATCCGCAAGGCCGAGAAGGCGAAAGCGCGGGCTGAAGCCGCCAACGAAGTCCTTGACCTGATGAAGAAGTCGGGCCGGACGTTCGAGGATGAAGCGGCGGAGAAGGCCGAGCTGGAACGGCTGCAGAGCCTGTCCGAGGAGACGCTCAGCGAACTGAAGGGCAGCCTGACCACGCTGAAGGCGGCGGCCGAGATCGTCGAGCAGAACAAGGGCGTCGCCCGCACCAACGGCGCACAACGACCCCAGCTCCAGCCGGACGAACAACCGGGTGGTGTTGGCGAACTGCGCACCACCATCCGGAGCGGCCTGAACCAGTCCTACGCCCGATTCAAGGCAACCTCAGATGAGGAGGAAGAATAGCGATGGCAACCAAAGTCAATGCTGCCTATCCGGGAATTGAGTTTCCGTACTTCAAGGTCCTCGGTCCCACGGATAACGGCAGGTTTGTGAAGCTTTCATCCGCAGACGAAGTCACGCAGGTAGACGCGCAGGCCGATGAAGCGATCGGTGTGATGATCGAGACCTTCCTCCCCCATGATTACTACGTCCAGGCAGCCGATGAAAAGCTGCGCTGTACCGTGATGATGGGACAGAGCGCGGTCGATTTCTACGCCTGGTCCGGCACGATCACCAACGGTGATGAGGTTTCGTTCGATCCGTCAGATGGGCTGCCCCGCAAGGCAGTCAGTGGCGACACGATCTACGGGAAGTGTATCCAGGCGACGGACAGCAGGGTCAGAGTTCTTCTCTATGGCCATGCGAATGGAACGGTCGCATAACACGAGGGAGAAAGTCAGGATGAAAACCAGAAAAGGTGTTCTTTCGAACCATGATGTGGCGTGGATGAAGTCCCTCGGTGCGGCGATGCAGAGGGCGCTTTCGAGCGATGAGGGACTGATCGCACTCGCCCAGGAGATGGTGCCGGAGATCACCCGTGAGCTTGAGGAGAAGTTTTGGGTGCCGCTGGTGCTTCGCGAAGATCCCCTCCCGGTCGGGAAGGTTCCGAAGTACCGGGTGAAGGAAGAGCTGGATGTGCACTGGATGGCTCCCGGTGGCGAGCCCGCCCAGCAGCGGGTGCGCAAAGGCCAGGAAATCCAGTTCCCCCTCGAGACCATCGAAGCCTTCATCGTCGTCAAGGCGCGGGATTTGAAGATGGGGTACGTCTCGGATCTCACCTCCCAGCAGGCGGAAGCGGGCCGAAAGATTCGCAACCAGATCAATGCCTCGGCTGCGGGGGTGATGAGTGCGGCCGCGGAATCGGCCAACGATGACGGTGTCGAGAACATCTTCGAGATCACCTCAGGCGGCAAGCTGACCCTCGATGGTGTGAAAGGGGCCATTGCCTACTTCGAAGATCAGGAGATGTCGGTCAAGCAGATGGTCATGCGTGGTTCACGGCTGGTGGACATGTATGACTGGTCCCTGCCGGAAGAAGTTCAGGCTGAACTGATCAAGGCCGGTGTGCTGAAGAAGTTCGGGACAGCGAGCTGGGGGTGGAGAGCGAGCTTTACTGATGATTTCTTCCAGTTACCCAACCGTGGCAATCACATACTCCATCCGCCGCTGCTTGCACCACATCTCCGCAGCCTTGCGCTTGCGCTGCACGTCGTTCGAGTCAAGCCGGCTGGGGTCTTTGACCTCGATGACCGCCTTGCGCCCGTCTTCGTATTCCACAAGGAAATCTGGCAGATAGCGCCGCTGATGCTTCTGACCGTCTATCCAGGGAATGGTGATCCCGTGCCGCTTCATCCATTTGACCACATGCGGATCGCGCTCAAGGCGGTCCATCATGCGCCTCTCCAGGTCGCTCTGGTACTTCTCGAAGTTCCACGGGCTTTTCTTCGGAGTGGCGTATTCGCCATGTATGCTAATTGCCATGTTCGATCACTCCTGCTGTCAATCCGGGGATAGCCGCTACCTTCTGCTTCACCTGTCCGAGCATCTTCCAGGCAAAATCAACATCGGCCCGTTCTGCCAGACCGATCGAGTCCCCGTTCAGGAACTTCGCCCGCACATGATGAAGCAACGCGCTGTAAACTTGCGCCTTGAACGATGCCGCATAACCGGCTTCGACCGTCAGCGTTTCGGCCATCTCAAGCAGTCCCATCTTGACAGCCTCCCGCACGGCTTTATCTGACACCACCGCTGGCGTTTCTACCGCATCCTCGCCATCCGGAGCCGAATGAATCGTCTTCCAGCCCGCACCCCCCAATTCCTGTCCGGCAACACCGCTCAGATTCACCTTGGTGATCTCAACCACCGTCGGATCGTATTCGATGGCGGCCAGCGCCTCTTTCCAATTCTCCAGTGGCTCGGGCGGCGGTGGGATGTCGCCTACGTCAAATTCGCCGTCGTCGATTAGCGTCGGGTCTACCGGTGGAACATCAATCACCAAGTCGGGCTTTTCCAGTTCCTGTTTGGGTGGCGGTGGTGGGAGATCTTCCGTCTCGTCGAACAAGTCGTCAATCAATACGCCCGTACGCCTTCTCGCGTTAAAGATGTCCCACAACCACTGGTGCTCCAGCTTCGGATGATCCACTACGGCGCAGATTTGCGGTTCCGTCGCCTCGATACCCTTCACCCGGACACGCCGCAAGCCGCGCCCGATCACCTGTTGACCGTATACCTTGCTGCCGAACTTGCGCAGCAGCAGGATCACGCCCACTTCCGGCACGTCCCATCCCTCGCGCAGCATCAGCACACTGACCACCGCTCGATAGGGCTTCCCGGCCTTCTTCTGCCCACTCAGTTCCCGTGCCTTCTGCCGGTCCTCTTCGTCGCTGTCTTCTGTCACGAGCAACGTCTTCACCTTGAAATACTTGCTCAGTGTTTGTTCCGCCTTCTCTGCGTCAGCCTTGCACACCGCTACCACAAAGAGAATCGGCTGATAGCGCCCCTTTGCCCGGCGATCCTGTTCCTCCAAGCGGCGCAGCGCAATCGCCATCTGCTGGTGCATGGGCTCATCGTCGGTTACCCATTGTGTCGCGTTCAGCCCCAGCCGATCCACTTCGCTCCAATCGATCTCTTCCACCTTGCGCTGCTCGCCTGTTCGCGCGTCGGTATAGGTCAACTGAACGGTCTTGATGTCCGGCTGATAGACCACCGGCGTCTTGATGATCCCGTCGGATAGCGCATCAGTGACGCCATATTCATAAATCATGTCGCTGTCGGGCGCTTTGCCGTCGGCCCGGTCAGGTGTCGCCGTAGTATCTACCCGTAGCGTCACCTTCTCGCGCATTCGCTTGAGCGTCGCCTCGTATTCCTGCGCGGGCGAGTTGTGCGCCTCGTCGTTGAACAGCGCGAAGTCCGGCCCGTTCATTAGCGCTGAAAGATTGCTCTGCCCGCTCTTGTTGCTCTGGTAGAACTGGTGGATGTTGCCCAGGATGACGCTGGCGCTGAACAGGCTGGCCCAGCCGCCCTCCTTGCCGCTGCCCAGCGTCGTCAGCACGAAGTCTTCCGGCCGGCAGGAAGACCAGTCCGGCAGCAGATCCCGGTCTCTGAACACCTTGCCATTCAGGAAGTCCTCTTCCAGCCGATCACGCACGATCAGGTTCGGGCAAAGCATCACGAACTTCTCGACACCACGCGCCAACCGCAGCCACGCGACAACCGCCGCGATCACCGCCGTCTTGCCACCGCCCGTCACGACGTTCAACAGCAGCCCGTCCGCGCCCAGTTCCGCTTTGCCCAGAATCTCGTGCGCATACACCACCCGCAGGAAGGATTCCCACTGGTGCGGCCAGAGCGTCCCCTCCCGCGCCCCCTGATCGTCGTCGGGCGAGGTCAGAAACTCGATGTATTTGTACGAGTCCACGCTCAGTCCCGGCAGTCCGTCGCGCCGCCAGTCCCGGAAAGGGTCCTCGTGTTTCGCAAACTGGTTGAACATAGCGACTATTCGTTCTCCATGTCTTCCGGCAGTATTCGCCTGAGCGCGGCCGTGAGTTCGGGGATGCGCCGCGTGGCGACAGCCCACATGGCTTCGTGCAGAATCTCATCGTATTCATGAGCCAATACGTTGCGTTGTCCGATAATAGATTTCCACGGAATGTCCTGGTTCGCCTCTCGAGTCGCTGCGGATACGCGCCGCGCCGCTTCACCGATAATCTCGACATGGCGCTCGACCGCGCCGCGCATCATTCGGTTCGACAGGTACTCCGCATAGGATCGTCCCCGCACAAACTCTGCGATTGCCAGGGCCGCATCCAGCATATCCCACAGGTACGCCTTGTCTCTTTCCTCAGGCGGCATGAATCACCTCACGGTTCGAGAGGATTTCCTTGCGCCGGTAAGGATTTCGTAGCGCCTCTTTCACGACCATATCCACATCGCGGCGCACGATCGAGATCAGGTCCTCGCGCATGGTCACCAGATCCCAGAGATCCCAGCCCGCTTCCGGCTCAAAGCTCACCAGAAAGTCCAGATCGCTCTCCGGTCCGAAATCATCGCGAAGCGCGGACCCGAAAAGCGACAGCTCCCGTACCCGCCACTTGCAGCAGAACGCCGCCAGCGCGTCTTTATCCAAATGTACTTGTGCATTCATAATCCGGCCTCCCTGGCAGACATCCTACGTCACCTCAATCTCCGCCGTCCACAATCCCTCGCCGCCCATGTCGTCCTGCACCTTGCAGGCGATCCGTTTCTTCCCGCCCGTCGGGAACTCGTACTGCGCACCCAGCGCCACTTCCTTCTTGCTCCCGCGCACAAACGAAAACCCCGGCGTGCTGCTGAACCGCTTGCCGTAGTCGAAGTCCCACTGCACGTTGATGATCTTCGCCCCGGCGTTCATCACCACCGTCTCGCTCACGTCGAAGACGTAAATCTTCGCGCCGATCCGTTTATGGCCCACCTCGACCTTCGGCGGCTGCACGAAGGTCAGGAAGTTCTCGTAGTCCGCGTTATGCGTCGAGAGCGCCGTCACGTGCTCGCGGAAGCGCGGCGAGTC
>CAZYOC010000254.1:0-6427 GCA_964648415.1 uncultured bacterium
GCTCTCATTCCAGCGAAGGCTGGAATCCAGACAAGGTGCAAGAATACAATAAGTTAGCAATCCAGAACCAGTGTTGTGTTCAATAGGACGTTTTCATAGTTAACATATTGTAGTATATAGACATGACTGGATTCACGGCTGTCCCAAATTACGGGACACCGCAAGCTTCACTTCGTTCCGGTTCCAGCCTTCGCTGGAATGAGATTCCTCTCGCATACTGCGACAGTCGGATTGACACGAAGCAGAGGCGATGCTTCAGGAGAGAGTGAGCTTGGCAGGAGACCTTGGCGAACACTCCTCTCAACATGTATGTTACAGAAAACAACATAATACACCCGTAAGGGACGTGGGGGCTGACCATGAGCAAGCCAAACGAGTACCGTGATCTCAACTTCAAACCGACCCTGTTCAACCAGATTGAAGAGGCCATCGCCGCCGCTTCCGACCCACGCCGACTCATCGCCTTGCATGTGGGCGACACCTGGTTTGACCTGCCGGACGAGCTGACCGTGCCCATGGAGAACGAACCCTGGAACGCACTCTTGTCCCGCTACGGCTCCACGCAGGGTGAAATCGAGCTCCGCCGGCGGCTCCACGAGAAAGTGGTCACCAAGAACAAACTGCCTCTTTCCGGCCCCAAAGAGCTCCAACTGGTGTTCGGCGCCACCGGCGGGCTGTTCCTCGCCATGAAACGGCTGCTGGAGCCCGGCGACGAGATCCTGACCCTCGCCCCCTACTGGGCCATCCTGAGGGTGGTGGCGTCCACGGCGGGGGCCAAACTGGTCGAGGTTCCCCTGTTCGACCGGCTGCCCGCGCCGGAGGATCCGGCCGCGCTCGAGGCTCTGCTGGAGCCCTACCGCACGGAAAAAACCGCGGCCATCTATTTCAACAGCCCCAATAATCCGTCGGGCGTCCTGCTGCGTGAAGGTCACCTGCAAACCCTCGCCGACTATGCGAAAAAGCACAACCTCTGGGTGCTGTCCGACGAAGCCTACGAGGACTTCATCTGGAATGACGAGCCGCACGTATCCATCGGCTCGCTGAAGGATATGTTCGAGCGGACCGTGTCCATTTACAGTATGTCGAAATCCTACGCCGCCGCCGGGTTGCGTCTGGGGTGCATCGCCGCACCGAAAGGTGTCATCGCCGCGCTCAATCCCACTCACGTCGGCGTGGGCTACGAACCCAACCGTCTCGCCCAGGTGCAGTGGATTCGTGGACTGGAACGCAGCGAGTCCGTCATCCCGAAACTGCATCGCGCCTATCGTGAGGGACGCCAGGCGGTGCTGGACAACTGCGATGTGCCCTTCCTCGCGCCGGAAGGATCGTTCTACGTGTTCCTCGACCTGCGTGACAAATGGGCGGGGTTGACGGGAGAAGAGAAGCTCGAGCGCATGCTGAAGGCGGGCGTGGTGCTGTCGACCGGTGAGGCGTTCGGACACGATTACGACGGCTGGGCGCGGTTCTGCTACACCGCCGAGCCCCCGGAACTCATCGCCGAAGCGGCCAGGCGAGCGTCGAACTTGTAGGGTCCACAAATTTCTGGTTTTCTGCTTTCCAGACTGTCCTTGGCGCCAGATCAGATGGTCGTGTCAGATCGTGAAGCGCGTCGGTGTGCGCTGGAGATCTGACACAGATGCGCCGCCAGTTTTACACCGTTGCGCTGCCAGGTCTCCGCAAACAACGCTAACGACCTGGCAGGACTGCAGGGCCACTGATCACCTGGTATCCTGTTCCTCGGACTGTTGCAGTATCGAGAATACTCTCATCCCAACGCAGGTGGGGATCCAGGGCCGATGCCGACGTGAAGTGTAACGTGTACGGTGCCTCATCCTCACGCAGGTGGGGATCCAGGCAAGGTGCAAGAATCAAACATGCTGACAGCTCACTCCAAATTCATTTCGCAACCCGCTGCCGGGGTTCGAGAATGTAATGTATTGATATGTGAGCCTCCCAGGGTTCGCGCCAAACCGACGGCGCTGAACCCTGGGCTAGTGGATCGTTTCACGTGCTATGAGCGATATCTGTCCCGGGCAGCTTGTTGTGAGCAGAAAGATCTCAGATTGTCCAAAGCGATGAACACTGGCTGGTTTTTGCATGTGCCCAAAGTTGATCGCTGCCCGGGTCTAAACTAAAATCCGGCACGTAGTTACAGCTCTACTATAAACCCGGGCAGCGACCAGAAGAGAGCGAAAGAGGATAGGGATTCGTTCATAGCAATGGCGACTATGTATCCAGGTGTCTCACGTCAAGCTGCCCGGGGCAAAACCCATCGTATCCGTCAGTTTATGTAAACCGATCCACTAGGTCAGTGAACCACTTCCGTGGTTCTACGGAAATGCCCGAGCTGGATAATTCGTACTTACAACAATCGGTAACTTCGTCGACAAGCCCGAGACACGAACCCCACTCCTCGGAGTTTCTTTTTCCCTTCATCCACCTCTTGACCTTCCCTTGCCGGCAGGTTATACTCTAATAGTTAGGATCGCCTAATCTTCAACAGAAGCAACTGGACACCAACGAGGAGGCAGATATGGCGTGGACATCGGAAGGCTTGCATGAGCAGGCGCGCCGCAACCTGGCGCAGCGCACTGGAAAGAGTTTCGAGGAATGGCGCGAGCTGGCCATACAGTCGAAGCTCACCGACTCCGTCCGCTTAAGCAAACATTTGGAAAAGAAAGGTCTTGGCCCGCAACTGGCTTGGATGGTGGCGTATGATGTGTTTGAAAACAACAACTACCACCGTCACGAGAAGACTCCCGGCGAGATTCTGCATACAACGTATCCCGGCGAAGGAAACGACCAGCGCCGCAACATGGTCAAGCGGCTGGTCCGGATCGCCATGACATTCGGTGTGGATGTTCGTGCGCGATACGAGGAAGAAAAAGTGACGTTGAAGCGTTACCGTCCCTTCCTCGAGATCCGGCCGGGCGCGGGCAACGGGCTTGAGCTTCGGCTGCCGGTGGCGCCGTCCAACGGCAACGGCCGCGTGAAGAAAGTCAACGGCCTGGCTGATGGGCTGACGTCACAAGTGGAACTGGCGTCGCCCGACCAGATCAACGACGACCTGATTGCCCTGATGCGGCGCGCATACCGGGAGGATATGGATCTCTTCCCCTACCATCTCCAGGAGCAGCACCGCATCACCTGAACAGGGTGAGGCCAGATAGCCCGGTTATTCCACGAGTACTTATGCTTCGTCAATTTAACCCTTGATATAGAATCGGTTTAAAGGTTTTTCGGCTTTGAATCACATGACGACAGTTTGTTGTCGTTTTATGCAACCCGCTGCCGGGGTTGAAGGATCTGGTAAACCTGTCCCCAAGGTTCGCGCCAAACGAACGGCGCTATGGCAGAGAACCACCCCCGTGGTTCCTTCGTGAAATATCCGGGATAGGCCACCAGGATGAGCCCCCGGCGAGGGGACTCATCCTGTTTCGTAAGGAGAGGCTCCGGCTGCGGATTCGTTCGTAGCATTTATTGTACTCAACCTTCCAAGTCCGTATTCTGTAAGGCGAATCGTGGAACGCACAACCGGGAGCACGTCATGGACAGCAGACGGGAGTTGAAACGGATCGGGTACGCTCAATTTGCGCCGGAGTTTGGTGAGGGCGATCTGAACCGCAAGGTGATTACCCGCTTCACGGAGGCGGCCAAGGCGGCGGACCTGCTGGTCTTCCCGGAGCTGTGCGTCAGCGGCTATGATTTCAAGGACAAGGATGAGCTGGCCGACCTGGCGGAACCGTTTGAGAGCGGGCCTACCTCGCGTACCGCACTGGAACTGGCTGAGAAGTATCACATCACGCTGGTGGTGGGTTATCCGGAGCGTGACGGCGACGCGTTGTACAACTCCTGCCTGCTGGCCCAACCGGGCGGCAAGATCGCCAACTACCGCAAGATTCAGCTTTTCAGCCGCGAGACGTTGATCTTCACACCCGGCGACACTCCCCCGCCCGTCATCGATACCCCCGCCGGAAAAGTCGGCCTGATGATCTGTTTCGACTGGGTCTACCCGGAAATCGCCCGTCTGCTGGCGGTGAAGGGCGCTCAGATCCTGGCGCACCCCTCCAACCTGGTGCTGCAATACTGTCAGCGCGCCATGTTCGCCCGGAGCGTGGAAAACGGCGTCTTCTCCATCACCTGCAACCGGTACGGGACCGAAGAACGCACCGACCGCAGCCTGACCTTCACCGGCTATTCGCAGATTCTGGACCCTGAAGGCAAGTTGCTGATGCAGGCGCGTAGCGATGAGCACCACGTGGGCGTGGTCGAGGTGGACCTTGCGCAGGCCGATGACAAGCGGATGACCGAACACAACCACCTGATGGAAGGCCGGCGCACCGATCTCTATGGTGGGCTTATCTGAAAGAAACCGATTCTTTGGCCCGGCCTGCCCCCAAGGTGCGCGCCAAACTGACGGTGCGTAGCTTGGGCTATGACAGAGAACCACTGCCGTGGTTCTTTTGTGAACAATCCGGGTTAGCCGAAAAGTCTCATCCACAGGTACGCAAGCCGCACCGCCAGACTCCGCGGCATCCAGCGAACCAGGCGCACCAGCCACTGATTGAAGCAACCGTCCACCGCGACCGGACGTTTTCCGAGCGTATTCAACGCCGTCCGCACCACTTCCATCGATGTGCGCGTCCAGGGTGCCTTGCGAGAGCTTTTCATGCCGGCGGTTTTCTGGAAACCGGTGGAGGTCACACCGGGCTGCACGGTCAGCACATCCACTCCGCTGCCCTTCAATTCATACGCCAACGCTTCGCCCAGGTACTGGTTGAACACCTTGGTGGCGGAGTAAGTGGCCATTTTGGGCGTAGGCTGCGCGGCGGCGATGGAGCTGAGAAAGATCACCGCGCCCCGTTTGCGACGCACCATGGAGCGCACCAGATAACGGGTCAGCCGCACCGGCGCGAGACAGTTCACCCGCACCATGTCCGCCTCTTTCTTCAGGTTGGCGCGGTGGAAAAACTCGCTGTTACCAAACCCGGCGCAGTTGATCAGGATGCCGATATCCAGATGTCCCGCCTCCACCATGATGCGGTGCAGGAAGTCATCCGACGCCAGATCGGCGATCACTGTAACCACCTTGATCCGGTGGTTGGCCTGCAAGGTCAACGCCAGCGTTTCCAAACGGTTGCGTTGCCGCGCCACCAGCACCAGGTTGATCCGTTGACGCGCCAGTGCACGGGCAAACGCCATCCCGATCCCCGACGAAGCTCCGGTGATCAGCGCCCAATCGCCATATTTTGCACGTAAATCCATGACCGCACTCCAAATGGTTCTCTATTCCAACGTGAGTTTCGTATGTTACACGGCAGCCCCGGAGCGAGCGTTCCTGTCGCTCTTTCCATCGCCACCGTAAAACTGTAATGTACGGGTTCAGGCAACGCAGGGGAACACGATGAGCGAGTTTCTTCGTACTCACGGCGAGTACACAGTAAGCGACGATCGCAACCGGATCGACCTGGATGTGGTACATGGTTTTCTCACCACATCCTACTGGGCGACGGGGATTGAGAAGTCTCGGGTGCAGCGGGCCATCGACCATTCCTTCCCGTTCGGACTCTACCACTCCGGCCGGATGATCGGCTTCGCACGGGTGCTGTCCGACCTGAGCGCCCTCGCTTACCTGATGGATGTCTTCGTGATCGAGGAGTACCGTGGCGAAGGGCTGGGCAAGTGGATTGTGGAGTGTGTGCTGGAGTACCCCGCGTTTCAGCCCGTGCGTCGCTGGATGCTGGCCACCCACGATGCCCATTCCCTGTACGAACGCTACGGCTTCGGCCCCTACGAGCCCGCGTCGGACCTGATGATGAAATACGACCCCGACAAATACATCAAGGAGGGCGTCGATGAGTGAACCTCACGCGAAAACGCTGACAAAATCCGGCATCACCGGCGAACCCACCGGCCCGCCTCCGCCCTGCTGGGCGCAACGAGTTACACGAGTTCTCGGTACCGGACTTTGGACCGGTTATGTCCCGAAGGGACAGGGCACGGCGGGCAGCGCGCTGTTTGTGCTGCTCTGGGTGCTGTTCGTGCCCAGTTCCCGGCGCGCGGAGTGGACCACCATGACGCTGATGCACGTCCTGAGTGTGCTGACCTCCGGCTGGGGCGAGCGGATGTGGGGGCCGGACCCGGGGCGGATCACTATTGACGAGTTCGCCGGACAGGCGGTGGCGCTGCTGGGCGTACCCCGGAAACCGTTGCCCATCCTCGCCGCGTTCCTGCTGTTCCGGCTGTTCGATACGGTGAAGCTTCCCATCATCCGCAAACACGTGGAATCGCTGCCCGGCGGCTGGGGAGTGACGCTGGATGACACGGCGGCGGGCCTGCTGGCGCGGGGAGTGCTGGCGGTGGTATTGAAGCTGAAGTCCTGATGCACGGCAGTCCTTACTTGACGTACACCAACCGTCGTGTCGCC